>NZ_JBGBPX010000009.1:0-159946 GCF_041107475.1 Rhodanobacter sp. FW021-MT20
GACGGCTAGTAGAGGGTTTTTAGAACAATTAGTTACACTGTTTTTCGGAATTTTCGGCGGTTCCGGCGTGGAACCCCTGATTGTCGACGATTCCCCGTCGCAGCTGCTGGGCCTCAAGCGCATCGTCGAAAAACTGGGCCATGAGACCCTGACCGCCGAAGACGGCGCGGCTGGCGTGGAAGTCGCCAAGCGCGAACTGCCCGACCTGATCCTGATGGACGTGGTGATGCCGAACCTCAACGGTTTCCAGGCCACCCGCACGATCAGCAAGGATCCCACCACCTCGCACATCCCGGTGGTACTGGTGACCACCAAGGATCAGGAAACCGACAAGGTCTGGGGCATGCGCCAAGGTGCCAAGGCCTATGTGACCAAGCCGATCAAGGAAGAGGAGCTGACCGCCACGCTCAAGGGCCTGCTGCCCGCCTGATTCGCAGCGACCCGCGGTCAAAAAAACGGCGCCATGCGGCGCCGTTTTCGCATGCGGGGCCTGCTGCTCAGCGTCGCGGATCGTACTCGGCAAACTGTTCACGCAAGGCCTCGTAAGCGGCCCGCTGCTCGTCGGAATCGGCCATGGGCGCACGGATCGAAAGCTCGACCAGCTGATCGCCCGGCGTCGCCCCCGGCATGCCTCGCCCCTTCAGACGCAACTTGCGGCCCGACTGCGAGCCGGCGGGAATGCGCAGGTCCACGTCGCCCGCCAGCGTCGGCACCGGCACCGTGGCACCCAGCGCCGCTTCCCATGGCGCGATCGGCAGCACATGCAACACGTTGCGACCGTCCAGCTTGAAGCGCGCGTCGTCGCGAATGCCCACTTCCAGCAACAGATCGCCGTTGGGTCCGCCCGCGCCAGGCTGGCCTTGCCCGGCCAGGCGAATCACCTGCCCCGACTGGATCCCCGCGGGAATCTTCACTTCCAGCACGCGCTCGCCACCATTGCCATCGTGCAGGGCGACGCGCGTGCGGCCTCCTTCAAACGCCGTGTGCAAGGGCACCTGCACCTTCGCCTGCACATCCTGTCCGCGGCGTGCGCGCGGCTGTCCGTGCCCTTGTCCACGGCCGCCGCCGGCAGCACGACCGAACAGGCTTTCGAAGAAATCGCTGAAGTCACCGCCGCCTTCGCCAAACTCGAAGTGCTGCCCCTGCTGCTGTCCCCAGCCCGGCGGAGGCCGGAACTGCTCGCCGCCACGGTAGCCGCCAGCACGCACCTGATCGTAGGCGCGGCGCTTCTCGGCATCGAGCAGCACTTCCTGCGCCTCGTTGGCTGCCTTGAACTTGTCCTCGGCGCCGGCTTCCTTGTTCTTGTCCGGGTGATACTTCCGCGCCAGCTTGCGATACGCCGTCTTGATCTCGGCCTCGCTGGCATCGGGCTTCACGCCCAGAATGTCGTAATAATCTTTGAACTCCACTGCCACTCCCCGGCCGCCGGATCAGTCAATACATGCGGTCCACGACAGATCATCATCCGTCGTGGACCGCATCCGCAAGTTTTCGAATGTTGTCGCCGGCTCAGTGGCCGGTAGCGATATTGATGCGACGCGGCGTGGCCTCCGCCTTCTTCGGAATGGCGATCTCCAGCACGCCATGCTTGCCGCTGGCGGTGACGCCCTCGGCATCGGCGCTGTCGGGCAGGCTGAAGCGGCGATGGAAGGTGCCGTGCAGTCGTTCCTGCCGGGTGAAGCGACCTTGCTGCTCGCCGTTCTCCACCGTGCGCTCGCCCTTGATGGTGAGAATGCCCTTGTCCATGCTCACCTCGATCGCGGCCGGATCGACGCCGGGGATGTCCGCGAAGATCACGAAGCGCTTTTCCTCTTCCTTGATATCCACCTGCGGTGCCCACTGGCTGGTGACCACATTGGACTGGTCGTTTTCTTCCTGGCCCAGGAAACGCTCGAACGCCTGACGGAACGCCTGCGCATCGCGCGGCATGCCCCAGGCCATATGACGAGTAGTAGTCATCTCGAAACTCCTCTGATGGATTTGCGGCATCGACGCCGCCTGACAGCAGAGATAGGTGCAGCGCCGCGCGATTCAAGGCATGCCCCCGGCGCGGGAGCATGCCGCCGGCCCGCGATCCAGTGCACAGAATCGACATGGAAACAGGCACCACGCAGTACCCGTGACGGAATGCTCAAATTCGGCAAAAACCGCCGGATAAACTTGAAAACATGATAAAAATCAGCATGTTTTTAGGATTATTCCTAGTCGCACTGACCGGCTGCAGCAGCGTCGGCAGCCCCCGTCCCGCATTCCACGGCGATAGCGTCCAGGCCGACTTCGGAGCCTATCCGCCCGACTACAAGAACCTGGTTCAATCGTGGAGCCGGAACAATCTGAGCGATGCCGCCTCGCTGCAGTTCGGGCACGTATCCAAACCTCGCAAGGAGTGGGTCGTCAACGGCACGCAGAAGATCTACGGCTGGTCGGTCTGCGCCATGATCAGCGCACCGAACACGTATGGCGAGTACACCGGCCCGCAGACGTTCTGGTTCCTCATCCACGGCGACAAGGTGGTGGGTACCCGGCAGAGTTATACGATCTCGCCCGGCCACTACGTCAATTGCAGCGATGGCAACGTGCCGATCACCAGCTGATTGATGGCCGGTGGCGCCCATCGGCGCTACCGGTCGCAACACCCTCACGTTCCACCCGGCTTGGCTGACGGCACGCCAGACACCCTCGTGCACAAGCATTACGATGTGTTCCCGCGTCCCCCGCAGAGAGCACCGCATGAGCATCCAGCCTGGGCAGTTGCTGCCCGATATCGAAATCCGCGCCATCGACGGCGAGATCCGCACGGCTCGCACCGGCGAGCTGTTCGCCCGACGCAAGGTGGCGCTGTTCGCCGTGCCGGGCGCATTCACGCCCACGTGCTCGAACAAGCACCTGCCCGGCTATGTCACGCACTACACGGACTTCACCGCACGCGACATCGAGGTGATGTGCCTGTCCGTCAACGATGCCTACGTGATGCAGGCGTGGGCCAGCGCGCAGCACGTACCGGCCGGCATGCAACTGCTGGCCGACGGCAATGCCAGCTTCACCCGTGCGCTGGGCCTGGAACTTGACGGCAGCGGTTACGGCATGGGCATCCGCGCACGCCGCTTTGCCCTGTACGCAGAAGATGGCGCGGTGCGCCTGCTGCAGGTCGAAGCACCCGGCGAACTACGCGTTTCCACCGCCGAGGCCATGCTGGAAGCCATCGCTTCTCTCGCTTAGAAAAGCTGCCCCGCGCACATCTTCTCGCCAAGGCGCGCAGGCTGGCCGCCCGGGCACGCCGTGCGGATCAGTGGCACGAAATCCGGGTCACGCCCAAAAGAAAACCCCGGCATGCCGGGGTTCTCTTTTGGGGCGGTGGCTGGCAGCCGGCTTATTCCTCGCCAGCCACTTCCTCGCCGCCCTGTTCCGCTTCGGGCACCGGGGTGGCTGTCGTACTGTCATCACCGCTCGGGGTCCCGCCATCAACGACACCGGCTTCGTCGCCGTTGTCCTCTTCGGCATCCAGCCGCACCACGCTGACCAGCGACTCGTCAGCCGGCAATCGAATCAGGGTGACGCCCTGGGTATTGCGGCTGAGCTGCGAGACTTCCGCCACGCGGGTACGCACCAGCGTGCCCTGGTTGGAGATCAGCATCAGCTCGTGCGTCTCGTCGACCTGCACCGCGGCGACCAGCGGACCGTTGCGTTCGGAACACTGGATGCCGATGACGCCCTGCGTGCCGCGCCCCTTCTTCGGGAACTCGTCGAGCACGGTGCGCTTGCCGTAACCGCGCTCGGTGGCGGTAAGGATGTCGCCCTGCGCCGCCACGATCAGCGAAACGACTTCGGCATCGTCGGCCAGCTTCATGCCACGCACGCCGGTGGCGGTACGGCCCATCGAGCGCACGGTGTTCTCGTCGAAGCGGTTCACCTTGCCGTTGGAGGCGAACAGCAGGATGTCGCTGTTGCCGTCGGTCAGTTCCACGTCGACCAGCGCATCGCCCTCGTCCAGCTTGATCGCGATCTTGCCCTTCTGCAGCTGGAACGCGAACTCGGTCAGCGGGGTCTTCTTCACCGTGCCGTGGCGGGTGGCGAAGAACACGTAGCGATCCTCGCTGTATTCGCGGATCGGCAGCACCGCCTGCACCTTTTCGCCCTCGCCCAGCGGCAACAGGTTCACCATCGGCTTGCCACGTGCGCCCGGACCCGCTTCCGGCATCTGGTAGACCTTCAGCCAGTAGATCCGGCCGACGCTGGTAAACGCAAGCAACGTGTCGTGGGTGTTGACCACCCACAGCTGCTCGACCACGTCCTCGTCCTTCAATGCCGAGGCCGAGCGGCCCTTGCCGCCGCGCTTCTGCGCACGGTAGGTGCTGGCCGGCTGGCGCTTGACGTAACCGGTATGCGACAGCGTGACCACCACGTCTTCCGGCGCAATCAGGTCGAGTACATTGAGATCTTCCTGCGAGTGCTGGATCTCGGTGCGACGACCATCGCCGTATTCGGTCTTGATCGCCTCCAGCTCTTCGCGAATCACCTCAAGCAGGCGATCCGGATTTTCCAGGATCTCGATAAGGCCGCGAATGATCTCGAGGATCTGACGGTATTCGTCGGACAGCTTTTCCTGCTCCAGCCCGGTGAGGCGATGCAGGCGCATGGCGAGGATTTCCTGCGCCTGCACGTCGGACAACTGGTAGCCATCGGCCTTGAGGCCGGCGCGCGGATCCATGTCCTCCGGGCGGGAGGATTCGGCCCCGGCGGCGCCGAGCAAGGCGCCGACCATGCCCGGCTGCCACTTGCGCGCCAGCATGCGCTCGCGCGCTTCCGCCGGTGACGCGGACGTCTTGATCAGCTCGATCATTTCGTCGATGTTGGCCAGCGCGACGGTAAGGCCTTCCAGGATATGCGCGCGAGCGCGCGCCTTGCGCAACTCGAAAATGGTGCGGCGGGTGACCACCTCGCGACGATGGCGAATGAACGCCTCGAGGATCTCCTTGAGGTTCAGCAGGCGCGGCTGGCCATCGACCAGCGCCACCATGTTGATGCCGAAGGTGACCTGCAACTGGGTCTGCTGGAACAGGTTGTTCAGCACTACGTCGGCCATCGCGTCCTTGCGGATCTCGATGACCACGCGCATGCCGTCCTTGTCGGACTCGTCGCGCAGTTCGCTGATGCCCTCGAGCCGCTTTTCCTTGACCAGCTCGGCGATCTTCTCGATCAACCGCGCCTTGTTCACCTGGTACGGCAACTCGTGGATGAGGATCGTCTCGCGGCCGTTCGGCTCGGTCTCGATCTCCGCCTTGGCGCGCACCAGGATGCGGCCACGACCGGTGCGGTAGGCCTCGACGATGCCCGCCGCGCCGTTGATGATGCCGCAGGTGGGGAAATCCGGGCCCGGCACATGCTGCATCAGGTCGTCGATGGACAGCGCAGGTTCGTCGATCAGCGCGATGGTGGCCGAGATCACCTCATTGAGGTTGTGCGGCGGGATGTTGGTGGCCATGCCCACCGCGATGCCGGCCGAACCGTTCACCAGCAGGTTGGGCACGCGCGCCGGCAACACCAGCGGTTCGCGTTCGCTCTCGTCGTAGTTGAAGCCGAAATCGACGGTGTCCTTGTCGATATCGGCCAGCAGCTCGTGGGTGAGCTTGGACATGCGCACTTCGGTGTAACGCATTGCTGCGGCATTGTCGCCATCGACCGAACCGAAGTTGCCCTGGCCATCCACCAGCAGGTAGCGCAGCGAGAACGGCTGCGCCATGCGCACGATCGCGTCGTACACCGAGGCATCGCCGTGCGGATGGTATTTACCGATGACGTCACCGACCACGCGGGCCGATTTCTTGTACGGCTTGTTCCATGCATTGCCGAGCTCGTTCATCGCGAACAGCACGCGGCGATGCACCGGTTTGAGACCATCCCTGACATCCGGGAGCGCACGGCCCACGATCACGCTCATGGCGTAGTCGAGATAGCTCTGGCGCATCTCGTCTTCGATATTGACGCGAATGACTTCTTTGGCGAGTTCTGCCATCAATCGGCTTCCCTGGAGGTGAAAAAGGGCCTCATCGCGCACATTTTGCGCGGGGCGCAAGCATGCTCGGGGCAACCGATGAAGGGTAGCACAAACGGCTACAAATTGACAGTATTTAAATTATCAAAATCAATGACTTACAAGGACGTTTTGGCGTGCCTGAAAAGCACTCCGCGGGCCATGCAGAAGTTCAACGCCGCAGCCACCGCGGAACCTGCCGCCGCAGCGACGGCAGGCCAGCGATGCAGCCACGCGAACGCCAGCAGCAGCACGGCATAAACGCCGTAGTTGACCACCGCTCCCAGGCTCATCAGGCCCATCCAGTGCAGCCATTCGGCATGCGCCGAACGGCCACTGGAGCGCGTGGCGAAGGTGTGCCGGCGGTTCCACCACCAGGTGAAACTGGCAGCGAGCAGGAATGAAACAATCCGCGCCAGATAGGGATTCCAGCCTTCGATGCTGACCAGCATCTGCACCACCGAGGCATCGATCAGCAGACCGATCACGCCACCCACCGCGAACAGCGCGATCTCGCGGCGCAACCTCATCGCCCGAACATCGCCTGCATGGCCAGCTCGCCCGGGCGTTCGATCACGCCACGCTCGGTGACGATGGCATCGATCAGCCCGGCCGGTGTCACGTCGAACACCGGATTCCACGCTTCGGCACCTTCCACCACGGTGCGCCGCCCGGCCGTCGAAAGCAGCTCGGCCGGATCGCGCAATTCGATGTCGATGTCCTCGCCCGTGGCGGTTGCCATATCGACCGTGGACGACGGCGCCGCCACCATGAACTTCACGCCATGGTGGTGCGCGGCGATGGCGAGCTGGTAGGTGCCGATCTTGTTGGCGGTATCGCCATTGGCGGCGATGCGATCGGCGCCGACGATCACCCACTGGATCTCGCCGGATTTCATCAAATGGGCCGCCGCCGAATCGGCAATCAGCTTTGCCGGGATGCCATCGCGCACCAGCTCGTACATGGTCAGCCGCGCGCCCTGCTGCCACGGCCGCGTCTCGCCCGCGAACACGCGCTCGATCCGTCCTGCCGCCACGCCGGCACGGATCACACCCAGTGCGGTACCGAAGCCTGCCGTTGCCAGCGAGCCGGTATTGCAGTGCGTGAGCACGCCCGAATGCGGCGCAATCAATGCCGCACCCAGTTCACCCATGCGGCGGTTGGCGGCCAGGTCCTCATCCTGGATCGCCTGCGCCTCACGCTCCAGCGCCGCGGCATCCGCACCGGCAGCGATGCGCGCTTTCATGCGGTCCAGCGCCCACATCAGGTTCACGGCGGTGGGCCGGGCGGAACGCAATTGCGCCAAGGCCAGGTCCAGCGACACATGCTGCTGCGCCGCCAGCACCACGCCCCAGGCGGCGGCAATGCCGATGGCCGGGGCACCGCGCACGGCCAGGTCGCGAATGGCCTGGGTCACCTGCCCCGCATCACGGCAGTCGATCCAGCGCTCTTCCTGCGGCAACAGCCGCTGGTCGAGCAGGCGCAGATGGTCGCGCTGCCATTGCACGGCGCGAATACGGTCGTAACGTTCGTAATCCATGGGTTCTCTTGAAGGTTCAGCGCGATTCGAAGCTCACTGCGACGCGCACGGGGTCAATCCTCGGGCATCGCCACCCACAGGACCAGGTAGATCAGGATGCCCGAACCACCCAGCATGGTCAGCACGATCCACAACACGCGCACCAGGGTGGGGTCCCAGCCCAGGAATTCGGCGATGCCACCGCACACACCGGCCAGCTTGCGGTCGGTACGCGAACGGCTCAGACGCTTGCTCATGGAAGTTCTCCCCGTGTGATGATCAGTCGCGCTCACGCAACCACTGGTGGATGGCCGGCGGCACTTCGCGTTGTGCGCGGCCGGATACGTAAATGCCGATATGGCCGCCGCGGAAGGCCAGCTCGGTGTAGTCGGTGGTGCCGATGTGACGGGCCAATGCGCGCGAGGCATCCGGCGGCACCAGATGGTCCTGCTCGGCGTAGATGTTCAGCACCGGCTGCGTGATCAAGCCAAGGTCCACCGGCTGGCCGCCGATCTCCAGCGTGCCGCGCACCAGCTTGTTGCCCTGGTAGAAGTCCTTGATGAACTGACGGAAGGCCTCGCCGGCCTGGTCGGGCGAATCGAAGATCCAGCGCTCCATGCGCAGGAAATTCTCCAGCTCGACCGGCTTGTCGAGGATGTCCACCAGGTTCACGTATTTCTGCTGCAGCAGGCGCACCGGTTTCAGGGTGAGGTACACCCAGTTCATCAGGGCGGCCGGAATGTTGCCCATGGTGTCGACGAACAGGTCCACGTCCACGCCCTGCACCCAGTGCGAAAGCATGTTGTCCGGGGTGCGGAAATCCACCGGCGTGACCATGGTGACGAGGTTGCGCACCTTCTCCGGATGCAGGGCGGTGTAGCACAGCGAGAACGCCCCGCCCTGACAGATGCCCAGCAGATTGATCGCATCCAGCCCGTGCCGCGTGCGCACGGCGTCGACGCAGCGGTCGAGATAACCGTTGAGGTAATCGTCGAGGGTCAGCCAGCGATCGGCGCCATCCGGATAGCCCCAGTCGATCAGGTAGACGTCCTCGCCCTGCGCCAACAGGTTGCGCACCAGTGAGCGGTCCGGTTGCAGGTCGGTCATCCACACCGTGTTGACCAGCGCATAGACGATCAGCACCGGCGTCTTGGCGGTCGGCTCGCGCTCACCGCGCATGTGCCAGACGGTGAGCTTGTCCTCGCGATAGACCAGCTCGCGTGGCGTGTTGGCGTATTCGGGCTCGCCCACCCCGCGCAACTGCGTCATGCCAGCCGCCAGCTTGCGCTGGAAGACGGCCATCTCCTGCATGGCCTGGATCGGATCGAAGTGCAACGGATCGGACATGGGACTTCCTACTTCTTCGACGTGCGCGGACCAGCCGCGCGTGCGACAGTCTTGGCGGGCGCGGCCCTGCGCTTTGCCGATGTCGTCTTCGTCGCTTTCGGCGATTTGGCAGCCTTCGTGGCGACGGCCGGCTGGCGCTCGCCCTCCAGCGCATCGATACGGCGCTTCAATGCGGCAACTTCCGCCTGCAGCGCAGACGACGTGCCGTCGGATGCCTTTGCCTTTTCCGCGCGGCTTGCGCGCAATTCGCGCCGGACTTCCTGCAACCGCTGGCCAAGGCTGGCCACCTCGCTGCGCGTGGGCATGCCCTGTTCGCGGCACCACTGCTCGACCTGTTGTTGCTGCAACTGGCGCAGGCGCATCTGCGCATTGCTCATGGCGCCAAAGACTTCGCGGAACTCGTCGGACAAAGCCACTTCCGCGTAGGCATCCTCGGCGGTATCCACCCACGCGTCGTACATCGCCTTCATCGTCTCGACCGGATGACCGGCAGCAGTCAGCTGCGCCAGCTTCTCCTGCATGCGCTCCATGCCCTGGGCATGGGCGCGCTCGATCAGCGCCTGGTAGCGCGCGTGGGTCTCCAGGTATTCCATCATCGCCGCGGCCAGCGCCTGTTGCTGCAACTGCTGCTCGCGTGCATGACCGAAGGCCGCCACGGGTTCGGCTCCCGGCATGCCCGGGCGGGTTGCTTCCCACATGGCTTGCCAGGCTGGCGCGAACCCGCCCGCAGCAGGACCAGCATGGCCGAACGCCTGGGCAAAGGGTTGGCCGCCGCCCATCGCGCCCTCGAACATCTGCCGCAGCGACTGCGACCAGTCCGGCGCCGATGCCGGCGAGGCAGCGCCCGCCGCCGCCCCCTGCATCCAATCCATGTAGGCCTTCAGGCCGCTCATGCTGCGGGCGAATACGTCATCGGAGCCTGCCGCAGGCGACGAACCGAACGGTGCGCCCGCGGCCGACGGCGACTGCGCCTTGCGCAGCCAAGCGTCCCACGATTCCCGGGCCAGCGCTTGCCAGTTCCCGAAGAATTCGCCTGCCTGTTCGGCCATGTCGGCCTCCTTGATTCACTTGCGTCCATCGTAGCAAAAGCCTGCCCGCAGAAACGCGCAAGGCCCGGCATGACCGGGCCTTGCGGAAGACGCTGTCGCCGCACCAGGCGGCGACATGACTCAGGCGTTGGCGCCCTCGTCCTCTTCGACGGCCTTCATGGACAGGCGGATACGACCCTGCTTGTCCACTTCCAGCACCTTGACCTTGACGATCTGGCCTTCCTTGAGCTTGTCGGAAACCTTCTCGACGCGCTCGTTGGAAATCTGCGACACGTGCACCAGACCATCCTTGCCCGGCATGATCGTGACGAACGCACCGAAGTCCATCAGCTTGGCGACCTTGCCCTCGTAGATACGGCCCGGCTCGACGTCGGAAACGATCTGTTCGATGCGCTTCTTCGCCGCTTCGCCCGCCTCACGATTCACCGAACCGACGATGACGGTGCCGTCGTCGCTGATGTCGATGGTGGTGCCGGTTTCCTCGGTGATCGAACGGATCGTGGCGCCACCCTTGCCGATCACTTCGCGGATCTTGTCCGGGTGGATCTTGATGGTGATCAGGCGCGGAGCGAACTCGCTCATCTCGGTACGGGCTTCGGTCAATGCCTTGGCCATTTCGCCGAGGATGTGCAGGCGACCCTGCTTGGCCTGGGCCAGTGCGACCTTCATGATCTCTTCGGTGATGCCGTCGATCTTGATGTCCATCTGCAGCGCGGAGATGCCATCGGCACTACCGGCCACCTTGAAGTCCATGTCGCCGAGGTGATCCTCGTCGCCCAGGATGTCGGACAGCACGACGAAGTCGTTGCCTTCCTTGACCAGGCCCATGGCGATACCGGCCACCGGCGCCTTCAGCGGCACGCCGGCATCCATCATCGCCAGCGAGGAACCGCACACCGAAGCCATCGACGAGGAACCGTTGGACTCGGTGATTTCCGAGACCACGCGCACCACGTACGGGAACTCCTCGATGCTCGGCTTGACGGCCTGCACGCCGCGCTTGGCCAGGCGACCATGACCGATTTCGCGACGCTTCGGCGCACCGAAACGACCGGCCTCGCCCACCGAGAACGGAGGGAAGTTGTAATGGAACAGGAACGGATCCTTCGACTCGCCACCGGGGGCGTCGATGATCTGCGCGTCACGCGTGGTGCCCAGCGTGATCATGACCAGCGCCTGGGTTTCGCCACGGGTGAACAGCGCCGAGCCGTGGGTGCGCGGCAGCACGCCGACACGGGCGGTGATCGCGCGCACGTCGTCCAGCTGGCGACCGTCGATGCGGACCTTGGTCTTCAGCACGCTGTCGCGCATGGTGTGGTATTCGAGCTCCTCGAATTCCTTCGCCATCGCAGCGGTGGCCCAGCCCTTCTCTTCAGCCTGTGCCTTGAGACCGGCCAGCACGTCGGCCTTGATCGCGGAGATCGCGTCGCGACGCTCCAGCTTGTCGCGGACCGAGAACGCCGCGGCCAGCTGATCGCCGACCGCACCCTTGACGGCGGCAACCAGCGACTCGTCACGAGCCGGCGCCTTCCAGTCCCACGACGGCTTGCCGGCCTCGGTGGCCAGCTCGGCGATCGCGCGGATGGCGGTCTGCATCTGCTGGTGACCGAACATCACCGCGCCGAGCATCACGTCCTCGGACAGCAGCTTGGCTTCGGATTCCACCATCAGCACGGCGCCGGCGGTACCGGCGACGACCAGGTCCAGCTCGGAGGTCTTCAGCTCGGTGGCCGATGGATTCAGCAGGTACTGGCCATTGGCGTAACCCACGCGCGCGGCGCCGATCGGGCCCTTGAACGGGATACCGGCCAGGCTCAGCGCGGCGGAGGCACCAAGCAGAGCGACGATGTCGCCGTCGACTTCAGGATTCAGCGAGACGACCTGGGCGATCACCTGCACTTCGTTCTTGAAGTCATCCGGGAACAGCGGGCGCACCGGACGATCGATCAGACGCGAGGTCAGCGTCTCCTTCTCGGTCGGGCGGCCTTCGCGCTTGAAGAAGCCACCGGGGATGCGACCGGCGGAATAGAACTTCTCGACGTAGTCGACGGTGAGCGGGAAGAAATCCTGGCCTTCCTTCTGCTTGGCCGCAGCCACTGCGGTGACCAGCACCACGGTACCGCCCATGCTGGCCATGACCGCACCGGACGCCTGGCGGGCAATTTCGCCCGTCTCCAGTGTGACTTCGTGATTACCGTACTGGAATGACTTGGTTACTTTTGCCACTTTATGATGTCCTTTCCGATTAACGACGCAGGCCGAGACGCTCGATCAGGCTCTGATAGCGAGCCAGGTCACGATCCTTCAGGTAGGAGAGCAGGCTCTTGCGACGGTTGACCAGCTGCAGCAGGCCGCGACGCGAGTGATGATCCTGCTTGTGCGTCTTGAAATGCTCGGTGAGATGTTCGATGCGGGCGGACAGCAGGGCGACCTGCACTTCCGGCGACCCGGTATCGTTCGGCACGCGGCCGTAATCAGCAAGGATCTTGCCGGTCTGTTCTGCGGTGAGAGACATGGTTACCTTTCCTCGAAAGCGAATACGAAGCTTGCGCAACATCACCGCGCGATGGCGTTGCGCAAGCTTCGTCAGTTGAATGAAACGATATGGTGCAAGCAACGTATTGTAGCTAGAGCAGGTGCACGGCAACAAGACCGCAGGGCCTGCAATGATGTTCCCGGGTCAAGGAGGCGGCAGATTGAACCCGCGCAGGATGCTGATCCGGCCACTGTCGTCCCGTTCGACCAGTGCCAGCAGGCGACCATCGTCGGCCTGCAGCGCACATTTTCCCGGCTCCGCGGGGTGTTCCAGCACAATCTGGCGCCCCTGCGTCACCGCCAGACTCTGCGCCGCATCCAGCCGCAGCATCGGCAAGCCCGCCAATCCCGCCTCGATGGGCAACAGCCAGCGCAGCAAGGCGGCATCGCCCTGCTCCGCCGCTTCCTGCAACTGATCCAGCGTCACCATGGCCGGTTCATGGAACGGTTCCACCCACAGCCGGTGCAACGAGGCCAGGTGGGCGCCGCAGCCCAGTGCCTCGCCCAGATCGGTGGCCAGGCTGCGGATATAGGTACCTGAACCACATTCCACGTACAGCTTCAGGGTATGGGCCGTGCGTTCCCGGCATTCCAGGCTGAACACATCCACCTCGCGTGGCGGCACCTCGACGGCATCACCGCGCCGCGCCTTCACATACAGCCGTTCGCCATCCTGCTTGAGCGCCGAATACACCGGGGGAACCTGAACGATACGCCCGCGGAACCGGGCCAGGACGGCCTCCAACTGCTCGTCGCTGAATTCCGGCACGTCGCAGCAGGAGACGATCTCGCCTTCCCGATCGCCCGTGGTGGTGGTGACGCCGAGACTGCATTCGGCCAGGTAGGCCTTGCGCGACCCCAGCAGGTTGTGAGCCAGCTTGGTGGCCTCGCCGAAACACAGCGGCAGCAAGCCGGTAGCCAACGGGTCGAGCGCGCCGGCATGGCCACCCTTGGCCGCGCGCAGCAGGAGGCGCACGGTTTGCAAGGCCTGGCTGGAACTGACTTCTGCCGGCTTGTCGAGCAGCATGATGCCGTGCAGATGGCGAAAACGGATGCGGTGACGATGCTTGCTCACGGAAAACGACAGGGCAACACGCGCTCAGGCGTCGCCTTCATCCTGTGCATGGCCGGCAGCACCTTCACGCAGCAACGCGTCGATGCGCTCGCCCTTGTCCACCGAATCGTCGTACTTGAAACGCAGCTCGGGCACCCTACGCAAACGCATGCTGCGCGACAACGAGCGACGGAATTCGCCGGACATGCCGTTCAGCGCCTTCACCAGTTCCAGCGACTGGTCCGGCAGCAAGGCGGTCACCCATACCGTGGCCCAGTCAAGGTCGCGGGTGACCTCCACGTCCGACACGCTGCATGAGGACAACCCATGGTCGCGCACGGCCGCGTGGACCAGCAGGCCCAGTTCGCGGCGCAGTTCGGCGCCTACGCGGTCGGTACGTTTGAAGTCGCGGGAGGGCATGGCAAAAACCAGGAGTGAGTCAAGAGGAGAGAGAAGTGAGAGAAGAGCGTGGGGAGCAAACTCTCACTCCTCACTTCTCGCTCCTCTCTCCCGGCTTTACAGCGTGCGAGCCACTTCGATGCGTTCGAAGCATTCGATCTGGTCGCCGGCCTTGACGTCGTTGTATTGCTTCACGGCGATACCGCATTCCATGCCGTTGCGCACTTCGTCCACCAGGTCCTTGAAGCGGCGCAGCGATTCCAGCTCGCCCTCGAAGACCACGGTGTTGTCGCGCAACACGCGGATCGGCTTGCTGCGCTTGACGTGACCCTCGGTCACCATGCAGCCGGCCACCGCGCCGAACTTGGAGCTGCGGAACACCTCGCGCACCTGGGCGATGCCGATGATCTCCTCGCGGATCTCCACGCCAAGCAAGCCGGAGGCCGCCTGCTTCACCTGGTCGATCACGTCGTAGATGATCGAGAAGTAGCGCACGTCGAGGCCGGCCGTATCGATCACCTTGCGCGCCGAGGCATCGGCACGCACGTTGAAGCCGATCACCAGCGCCTTGGAAGCGGCCGCCAGGGTCGCGTCGGACTCGGTAATGCCGCCGACGCCGGCCGCGATCACGTTGACCTTCACGTTGTCGTTGCCGATCGCGCTCAGCGACTCGCGCAGTGCCTGCACCGAACCCTGCACGTCGGCCTTGACCAGGATATTGAGCGTCTGCTGCTCGTTGCCCTGACCCATCTGCGCAATGATGTCCTCGAGACGGTTGGCCTTGCTGACCAGGCGCGTCTCGCGACGCTTCTGATGACGCTCTTCCGCCACCTGGCGAGCCAGCCGCTCATCGGCCACGGCGACGAAGTCGTCACCCGCCTCGGGCACGCCGGACAAGCCGAGCACCTGCACCGGGATCGACGGACCGGCTTCCTGCACGGTCTTGCCGGTCTCGTCGACCAGCGCACGCATGCGGCCGTATTCGATGCCGCAAACCACGAAGTCGCCGCGCTTGAGCGTGCCCTGCTGCACCAGCACGGTAGCCACCGGGCCGCGCCCCTTGTCGAGGCTGGATTCGATCACCACGCCCGAGGCCGGACCGTCGACCACCGCGGTCAACTCCATCACCTCGGCCTGCACCGTGATCGCTTCGAGCAGATCCTCGACGCCCATGCCGGTCTTGGCCGACACCGGCACGAACATGGTGTCGCCACCCCAGTCTTCCGGGATCACTTCCAGGTTGGCCAGGCCCTGCTTGACGTGGTCGGGGTTGGCGTCGTCCTTGTCCATCTTGTTCAGCGCCACGATCAGCGGCACCTTCGCCGCCCGCGCATGCTTCACGGCTTCGGCCGTCTGCGGCATCACGCCGTCATCGGCAGCCACAACCAGCACCACGATGTCGGTGGACTGCGCGCCACGGGCACGCATCGCGGTGAACGCGGCATGG
Organism: Rhodanobacter sp. FW021-MT20; assembly: GCF_041107475.1. Classification (NCBI taxonomy): domain Bacteria; kingdom Pseudomonadati; phylum Pseudomonadota; class Gammaproteobacteria; order Lysobacterales; family Rhodanobacteraceae; genus Rhodanobacter; species Rhodanobacter sp. FW021-MT20. The sequence continues at coordinate 15,382 of NZ_JBGBPX010000009.1, forward strand.
CCCGGGGTATCCAGGAAAGTGATCACGCCCTTGGGCGTATCCACGTGATAGGCACCGATGTGCTGGGTGATGCCACCGGCCTCACCCGAAGCCACCTTGGTACGGCGGATGTAATCGAGCAGCGAGGTCTTGCCGTGGTCGACGTGGCCCATGATGGTGACCACCGGCGGACGGGTGCTCTTCTCGCCATCCAGTTCGACACTCTGGGTATGGGCAGCCAGAGCAGCCTCGGCGTCATTGGCGCTGGCATCAACCGGCGTATGGCCAAGTTCTTCGATCACCAGCACCGCAGTGTCGTGATCGATGGTCTGGTTGATGGTGGCCATCACGCCCATCTTGAACAGGGCCTTGACCACCTCGGAACCCTTGACCGCCATCTTCTGCGCCAGTTCGGCGACCACGTTGGCGTCGCCCACCATCACTTCGCGCACGACCGCAGCCGTGGGTCGGGTGAAACCGTGCGGGCCGGACGCCGTGCTGCCACGCGATGCATCGCGGCTCGCGCCCCGCCCGGGCTTGCCACGGCGGCTGGAACGACGCGCGCGGTCGGCGGCAGACAGGTGCAACTCGCCACTGGCGAAGCGCTTGCCGCCCGGGGTGTCGTCGCGATCGCGCCCGTGGCGCGCCTTGCCACCACGAGCGGCGTCGGCGGCAGGAGCCGCCGGGGCCGGTGCGGGAGCTGGGGCCGGCGCCGGAGCAACCACTTTCTTCTCGCGCTTGCGCGGCTCGTGAATGCGCGGAACGATCATGCCAAAGCTGCTGTGATCGGTGGTGCCGCCAGAACCTGCGGCTGTCGATTCGGAAGCGGACGGCTCGGCAGCGGGCTCGGCCTTCGTTTCAGGTTCGGGCTCGGCCGCCACCGGGCTCGCGGGTGCATCTTCGGCAGCGGGCTTCACAGCCTCGGCCTGCTCTGCCGCGGACTCGGCGTGTGCCGCAGCCTGTTGCTCACGGGCAATGCGTGCCGCTTCCTCGGCCTTGTGCTGCTCGTCGAGTGCGCGCTGCTGCGCTTCTTCCTCGCGGCGATGTTCGGCCTCGGCACGCGCGCTTTCTTCCTGTTCGCGCTGCTGCTGCGATTCGGCCAGCTTGCGCACGGCCTCTTCGCGCTCGGGCTCGGCGCTGGCTTCCTCGGCAATCACGCTGCGCTTGACGTAGGTGCGCTTGGCGCGCACTTCCACGTTCACCGTCTTGGCGCTGCTGGCCGCGCCGCGGCCGCCTGGCGTGGCAACCTTGAGTTCGCTGACCTTGCGTCGCTTCAGGGTGATCTGGCGCGGCGAGCTGTCCTCGACCTCGGCCACGGCTTCGCCCTTGCCGTGCGTGCGACGCAGAAAACCAAGCAGCTTCACCTTTTCAGTGCTGCTGACGACTTGCTCCGGATCGGAGAATTTCATGCCGGCCTCGCCAAGCTGTCCAAGCAGCTTGTCTACCGGCATGCCCAGTACCTGGGCGAGTTGTTTGATCGTGACATCCGACATCGTGTGCTTTCTCCGCCGTTCCCGCGCTTATCGTCCGTGCGGCCTTGCCTGCACGTCCACCTCCATCCATGGCGGGAAGCTGCCTGAGCTTCCCTCGGCGCACCCATCCAGGGTGCTGCCGTTTCGCGGTTAGCCGCCCTTCTCCAATTCAGCGATCATCGGGGCTCGCGCCGCCATGATCAGAGCCGCAGCCCGCTCCTCGTCCATGCCCTCGATATCGATCAGGTCGTCGACCGCAAGGTCGGCCAGATCATCCATCGTGACCACGCCGCGAGCGGCCAGGGCAAAGGCCGTCGTCTCATCCATGCCGTCGAGGGCCAGTAGCTCTTCGCTCGGCTGGTGCTCGTCGATATCCTCTTCCACCGCCAGGGCCTCGGTGAGCAGCGCATCACGCGCACGCGCACGCAGCTCCTCGACGATGTCCTCGTCGAAGCCTTCCACGGCGAGCAGCTCGGCGCTGGGCACGTAGGCGATTTCCTCGACGCTGGAGAAACCTTCCTGCACCAGGATGATGGCGATCTCCTGGTCCACTTCCAGCTTGTCCATGAACAGCTGGCGTGCCGCGTCCTGCTCGGCCTCGCTCTTGGCGGTGACCTGGTCCTGCGTCATCACGTTGAGCTGCCAGCCGGTGAGCTTGCTGGCGAGGCGCACGTTCTGGCCGCCACGACCGATCGCCTGCGAGAGCTTGTCCTCGGCCACGGCGATGTCCATCGAGTGCTTTTCCTCGTCCATGATGATGGACTGCACTTCGGCCGGCGCCATCGCATTGATGACGAACTGGGCCTGGTTCTCGTGCCACAGGATGATGTCGACGCGTTCGCCGTTGAGCTCGTTGGACACCGCCTGCACGCGCGAACCGCGCATGCCGATGCACGCGCCGATGGGATCGGTGCGGGTGTCGTGGGCCAGCACGGCGATCTTGGCGCGGTCGCCCGGATCGCGGGCACAGCCCTTGATCTCCACCAAACCCTGGCCGACTTCCGGCACTTCGAGCTTGAACAGCTCCATCATGAATTCGGGGGCTGCGCGCGAGACGAACAACTGCGGGCCGCGCACTTCCGAACGCACTTCAAAAAGATAGCCGCGCACGCGATCGCCGACGCGGGCCGACTCGCGCGGAATGGTCTTGTCGCGCGGGATGAAGGCCTCGGCATTAGAACCCAGGTCCAGGTACACGTTGCCGCGCTCGACGCGCTTGACGATACCGGTGATCAGTTCGCCAACGCGGTCGACGTATGCATCGACCACCTGCTGGCGCTCGGCTTCGCGCACGCGCTGCACGATCACCTGCTTGGCGGCCTGCGCGGCAATGCGGCCGAACTCGGCGTTCTCGATCTGCGTCTCGATGTATTCGCCGACCTCGGCGCCCTCACGTTCGTCCAGCGCATCCATCAGGCGCAGCTGGTAGAACGGGGACTCCATCTCGCCATCGTCGGCGATGATTTCCCAACGACGGAAGGTCTCGTAATCGCCGGTGTCGCGGTCGATCGAGACGTGGATGTCCGGATCTTCCTCCGGATAGCGCTTCTTCGCCGCAGAAGCCAATGCGGCTTCCAGCGCTTCGAAGATCACTTCGCGCGGCACGCCCTTTTCGTTGGCAACCGCGTCAACCACCAGCAAAAGCTCTTTGCTCATTGCAGCAACTCCGTAGACACCACCCGGCGCCCGCTCGTTAACTTTGGCATCCGTCCATGAATGCTTGGGATCAAAAAGCGGCCTGTCCATGGCCGCACCATTCAATTCACTTGCCTCAATTCACTTGCCGGCTTTCTTCTTGCTTCGCGTGCTGCCGCCACGCTTGGGCTGCGGCACGTAGCCGAGACCGGCCCAGTCGGGCACCACGCGTGCACTTTCCACCGCGGCATGCTCGAAGCCGAATGCTTTGCCTTCGGCCTCCAGCGCAATCTGCTCGCCTTCCACCGACACCACCTTGCCACGAAGCCGGCGACGCCCGTCGATCGGCGCTTTCAGCAGAATCTTCACTTCCTGCCCCACCACCTTCGCGAACTGCCCCGCGCTGAACAGCGGGCGATCAAGCCCCGGCGAAGACACTTCCAGTACGTAATGCCCCGGAACCGGATCTTCAACGTCGAGCAGCGCCGACAACTCGCGGCTGGCTGCTTCGCAATCGTCCAGAGTGACCTCGCGGCCCTCCGTGGTCTGATCAAGCACGTCCAGATAAACGCGCAGGGTACTCTGCCCTTGCGCCGGGGTGAACTCCACACCGATGCATTCCAGGCCCAGATCACCCAGGACGTCGGTAAAGCGTTGCGCGAGTGCTTGTGTATCCATGTATTGCCCGTCGTGGGATCTGTATGTCAGCTGTCGCCAGAAACAAAAAATGGGCTCAAGCGGCCCATTTCCCTATCTCGCCGATGTCCCGACTCCTCCAGCATCTTTCCGGCGTTGCGGCGCCCTGCGGGCCAGCCAAACAACACGACGCATCCTTGCGCCCAACAAAAAAGCCTCACTAAGGAGGCTTTCTTGTCCAAGAAAGACCTGGTAGCGGGGGCAGGATTCGAACCTGCGACCTTCGGGTTATGAGCCCGACGAGCTGCCAGACTGCTCCACCCCGCATCAGAGTCCGCAAAGTCTAACGAGATGGCCGGTTTCTTGCAAGCCTTATCATCAAACTTTCTTGCTGCTTGCCGCGCATCGCGGCGTGAAACTCAACCGACGAACGCTTGCTTGCACCAGCCCAGCAGCGGTCCCCAGTAGATGCCCAGCGCCACCAGCACCAGCGCATTCAGCGACAGCACGACGCGCAACGTGGCATCCGGCTGCAACTTCGTCAGCACGCCCTCTTCGGCCTTGTCGAAGTACATCACCTTCACTACGCGCAGGTAGTAGTACAGGCCGATGATGGCGAACACCACACCGACGATGGCCAGCCACAACATGTGCGCATCGATGGCAGCCTGCAGCACCAGGTACTTCGCGAAGAAGCCGTACAGCGGCGGCACGCCAGCCAGCGAGAACATCGCCAGCATCATCAGGAAAGCCATCCACGGCGAACGCTGGTTCAGGCCCTTGAAGTCGTCGATCTCCTCGCACTCGAAACCGGCACGCGCCAGCGCCAGGATCACACCGAAGGCGGCGGTGGCCATCAGCGCGTAGCTGATCGCGTAGAACATCGCGGCGGAGTAACCCTCCGGGCCGGCATTGACCAAGCCGATGATCAGGTAACCCATGTGCGAGATGGTCGAGTACGCCAGCATGCGCTTGAGGTTGGTCTGCACGATGGCGACCAAATTGCCGATCGCCATCGACAGCACCGCGATCACGGCCAGCATCGGTTGCCAGTAATGCGCCAGGTCAGCCATGCCGCCTTCGAGCAGGCGGTATGCCATGCCGAACGCGGCCAGCTTGGAAGCCGAGGCAATGAACGTGGTGACCGGAGTCGACGCGCCCTGGTAGACGTCGGGAATCCACATGTGGAACGGTGCGGCACCCAGCTTGAAGGCGATACCCACCAGCATGAAGATCAGGCCGAACAGCATCAGGTGCGGCATGCCGGCATGGGCGGTGGCACCGTGCAAGGCGGCAAGGTCGAGCGTGCCGGCGGCGCCGTACACCATCGACATGCCGTACAGCAGCATGCCCGAGGACAACGCACCCAGCACGAAGTACTTCATTGCTGCTTCAGACGACAACGGCGAATCGCGATTCAGCGCCACCAGTCCATACGAGGACAACGTCAGCAGTTCCAGGCCCAGGTAGATCATCACCAGGTTGCCGGCCGAGACCAGCAGCATCACGCCGATCACCGCGAAGATCATCACCGTGTAGAACTCGCCCTGGAACAGCTTGCGGTCGACCAGGTACGGGCGCGAGTAGATGAATACCAGCACCACGCTCAACAGCGAGAACACCTTGAGTATCTCGGCCGCGCGATCACGGATGAACATGCCGCCGAACGCGGTGACCGTTTCCGGTGGCTGGCCGGCGATGACCAGGTAGATCGCCACCAGCAACACGGCGATGGAGATCCAGTGCAGCACGCCGCGCTGCTCCGGCTTCATGAAGGCGTCCAGCAGCAGCAGAAGGCACGCCGCAGCTACCAGATAGAACTCCGGCAGCAGGACAAGGATGTCGTTGAAAGTCGGCATTGGCTGTGTTTCCGCTTAAATCTTGTGGACGGCGAGCTGCTGCACCAGTTGCGTCACCGAGCTGTCCATCAGATGGACCAGCGGCTCGGGCCAGATACCGATGAACAGCACCAGTGCGGCAAAGGCGGCCAGCACGAAGGTCTCGCGACCATTGATCTCTTTCATTTCGGCCACGTGCGGGTTGGTGATCTGCCCCCACAGCACCCGCTTGACCAGCCACAGCGTGTAACCCGCGCCGATGATCAGGGTGAAGGCGGCGAACAAGCCGATCCACGGATTCGCACTGAAGCTGGCCAGGATCACCATGAACTCGCCGACGAAACCGCTGGTGCCCGGCAGGCCGCAGTTGGCCATCGCGAACAGCACGTAGAAGAAGCCGAACCAGGGCATCACGTTGATCAGGCCACCGTAATCCTTGATCAGGCGCGTATGCAGGCGGTCGTACATTACGCCGATGCAGGTAAACATGGCGCCGGAGACGAAACCGTGCGAGATCATCTGCACCATCGCACCCTGCATGCCCAGGCGCGCCGCGTCGACGTTGCCGTCGTGGCGAATCAGCATGAAGGCGATGAAGATGCCCAGCGTGACGAAGCCCATGTGCGCGATCGACGAGTAGGCCACGAGTTTCTTCATGTCCTCCTGCACCAGCGCCACGTAACCGATGTAGATGATCGCGATCAGGCTGAGCACGACGATCAGCCAGGTGAAATGCTCACCCGCGTCCGGCACGATCGGCAGGATGAAGCGCAGCATGCCGTAGGTACCGACCTTCAGCATCACTGCAGCCAGCACCACCGAGCCGCCGGTTGGCGCCTCCACGTGAGCATCCGGCAACCATGTGTGCACCGGCACCATCGGCACCTTGATCGCGAAGGCGATCAGGAAGCCGAAGAACAGCCAGGTCTGTTCCTTCATCGTCAGCGGCAACGACGCCCACACGTGCATGTCGAACGTGCCCGAGCGCTCATACAGATACATCAGCGCGATCAGCATGAAGACCGAGCCGAGGAACGTGTAGATGAAGAACTTCAGCGTGGCATAGACGCGCCGCGGGCCACCCCAGACACCGATGAGGATGAACATCGGGATCAGCATGGCCTCGAAGAACACGTAGAACAGCAACGCGTCGGTGGCGCAGAACACGCCGATCATCAGGCCTTCGAGCACCAGCATGGCGGCCATGTACTGGTGCGTGTTGACCTTGATGACCTCCCACGCGCCGACCACCACCAGGATGCCGACGATCGTGGTGAGCACGATCAGCGCTACCGAGATGCCGTCCACGGCCAAGCCGTAGTGCACCCCGAGCGAGGCGATCCAGACATGGCTTTCGACCAGCTGCATGCCGCCCGCCGTGGCGTTGTATTGCGGCAGCAGGAACAGGCTCACCACGAAGGTGAGCACCATGAACAGCAGAGCGAGCCAGCGCGCCGCGTTGGGCCGGCCGGAACCGGCCAGCAGCACCGGCACCGCGCCGATGATGGGTAGCCAGATCAGCAGGCTGAGCAAGTGATTGAACATGTGTGCTCGCTTCCCTTATTGCCCGATCAGCCAGTACCCGCCTAGCAGCAGGATCAGGCCGACAATCATCGCGAAGGCGTAGTGATACAGGTAACCGGATTGCAACCGGCGCGTACCGGCGGCGATACGTCGAACCGTCGCTGCCGAACCATTGACCATCACGCCGTCGACCACGGCGGTATCGCCCGCCTTCCAGAACAGGCGGCCAAGTTTCTGGCTTCCCGTGGCGAACAGCGCGTAGTACACGTTGTCGACCCAGTACTTGCGATCGAGCACCGTCCACAACGGCTTCAGCAGGCTCTTGACCTTGTCGGCCATCGCCGGATTGAACAGATAGATGTACGTGGTGATGGCAAAGGCCAGCACCACCAGACCGAACGGCAGGCTGATGAAGCCGTCCAGCGCCATGGCGAGCGCACCGTGGAAGTGCTCGCCCATCTCGCCGAGGATGTCGTTGGCCGGATTCACGTGGATGGCGCTGCCGAACCAGTGACCGAACAGCAACGGCTTGACCGTGAAGAAACCGACCAGCGCCGACGGGATCGCCAGCAGGATCAGCGGCAGCGTTACCACCCACGGCGATTCTTTCGGCGCGTGCGCAAGGACGCCAGGCTCATGGTGGCCGTGGTCGTCGTGGTGACCGTGTCCATGATGCTCGACGACGGTGAAGCGTTCCTTGCCGTGGAAGGTCAGGTACATCTGGCGGAACGTGTACAGCGCGGTGACGAACGCACCGGCGACCACGCAGAAGTAGGCATAACTCGCGCCCCAGCGGTGCGATTCGCCCACCGCCTCAATGATCGCGTCCTTCGAATAGAAACCGGAGAAGAACGGCACCGCGCACAACGCCAGCGAGCCCACCCACATGGTGATCCAGGTGATCGGCATGTACTTGCGCAGGCCGCCCATGTAGCGCATATCCTGCTCATGGTGCATGGCGATGATGACCGAACCCGCGCCGAGGAACAGCAGCGCCTTGAAGAACGCATGCGTCATCAGGTGGAACACCGCACCGGCGTACACCGACACGCCCAGCGCCACGGTCATGTAACCCAGCTGCGACAGCGTGGAATACGCGATCACGCGCTTGATGTCGTTCTGCACGATGCCGATCATGCCGGTGAACAGCGCACCGGTGGCACCGATCACCAGCACGAAGCTCAGCGCGGTGGTCGACAGCTCGAAGAACGGCGACATGCGCGCGACCATGAAGATGCCGGCGGTCACCATCGTGGCCGCGTGGATCAACGCGGAAATCGGCGTCGGGCCTTCCATCGAGTCCGGCAGCCACACGTGCAGCGGCACCTGTGCCGACTTGCCCATGGCACCGATGAACAGCAGGATGCAGATCACCGTGGCCGCATCCCAATGCGTGCCCTGGGTAATTGCCAGCGTCTTGCCGACCAGCGTCGGTGCCGCGGCGAACGCGGTGGCGTAGTCCAGCGTGCCCATGAAATACAGCACGGCAGCAATGCCCAGCAGGAAGCCGAAGTCGCCCACGCGGTTGACCAGGAACGCCTTGAGGTTGGCGAAGATCGCCGTGGGCTTCTTGTACCAGAAGCCGATCAGCAGGTACGACACCAGGCCCACCGCTTCCCAGCCGAAGAACAGCTGCAGGAAGTTGTTCGACATCACCAGCATCAGCATCGAGAAGGTGAACAGCGAAATGTAGCTGAAGAAGCGCTGGTAACCGTCGTCGTCGGCCATGTAACCGATGGTGTAGATGTGCACCAGCAGCGACACGAAGGTCACCACCACCATCATCATCGCGGTCAGCCGGTCGATCATGAAGCCGACGCTGGCATTCAGGTGACCGATCTCGAACCAGGTGTACAGGTTGTGGTTGTAGGCCGGTGCGCCGGCAAACCCGATCTGGTAAAGCACGTAGAACGAGAGGCCGCAGGAAATCAGCAGGCCGAGGATGGTCACGCAGTGCGCGCCGGCCCGACCGATCTGCTTGCCGAGGAAACCGGCCAGCAGGCAGCCGACCAGCGGTGCGAGCGCGATCGTCAGCAGGATGGATGTAGACAAAGGCATCGGATCAACCCTTCATGCTGTCGATTTCGGCGACATTGACCGTGCTGCGGTTGCGGAACAGCAGCACCAGGATCGCCAGGCCGATCGCGGATTCCGCCGCGGCCACGGTGAGAATGAAGAACACGAACACCTGCCCGGCCACATCGTGGTTGAAGCGGGAGAACGCGACGAAGTTGATGTTCACCGCCAGCAGCATCAGCTCGATCGCCATCAGCAGCACGATCACGTTCTTGCGGTTGATGAACAGGCCCGCGACGGCGATGCAGAACAGAATCGCACCGAGCACGATGAAGTGCGAAAGCGTAATCATGGCTTGGACTCCTGTTCCGGGGCTGCAGCAACCACCGGTTCGACGGGACGCACGGCGTCCATCTTCACGATGCGGATGCGGTCGCGCGGATTCACGCTGACCTGCTCGCTGGCCATCTGGTACTTGGCACTGTGACGCTGGCGCAGGGTCAACGCGACCGCGACCACCACACCCACCGTCAGGATCAATGCGGCGATCTCGAACGGCAGCAGGTAATTCGTGTACAGCGCGGTGCCCAGCCAGGCCGTGTTGGACTGCCCCGCCGCCGTGGCCGGATTCACGCCCATCGCTTGCGCATGCATGGCACGCACGCCGATCAGCGCCAGCATTTCCACCAGCATCACCACGGCCACGATCAGGCCCACCGGCAGGAACTTCACGAAGCCCTCGCGCAGTTTTTCCTGGTCGATGTCCAGCATCATCACCACGAACAGGAACAGCACCATCACCGCGCCCACGTAGACCACGATCAGCGCGATGGCCAGGAACTCCGCCTCGGCCAGCATCCAGATGCAGGCGGTGCTGAAGAAAGTGAGCACCAGCGCAAGCACGGCGTGCACCGTGTTGCGCAGCGTGATCACCGCCAACGCGGCACCCACCGTGATCACGGCAAAGGCGTAAAAACAGACCAGCTCGAATACTTGAAGATTGATCATGATGCCCTGCCTCAGCGATACGCCGCGTCTTGAGCGCGGGCTGCAGCAATGTCGGCCTCGAAGCGGTCGCCAATGGCGAGCAACTGCGGCTTGGTCACCACGTTCTCACCACGATGCTCGAAGTGGTACTCGTGGATGCTGGTTTCGACGATCGAATCCACCGGGCAGCTTTCTTCGCAGAAGCCGCAGAAGATGCACTTGAACAGATCGATGTCATAACGCGTGGTACGACGCTGGCCATCGCTTTCGCGCGGCGCGGAGTCGATGGTGATCGCCAGCGCCGGGCACACCGCCTCGCACAACTTGCACGCGATGCAGCGCTCCTCGCCATTCGCGTAGCGGCGCAACGCATGCAGGCCACGGAAACGGTTCGACTTGGGGATGTGCTCCATCGGGTAGCGCATCGTGTACTTCGGGCTGAACATGTAGCGCATGGTCAGCGCCATGCCCTTGAACAGCTCGGCCAGCAGCAGGCTGTTGAAATAGTTGAATATGCGTTTCATCGGATTTCTCAGGCCCCCGCGATGCCGTAGAACTTCATGCAGCCGGCCACCAGCACCCAGACGATGGCGATGGGAATGAATACCTTCCAGCCCAGCCGCATGATCTGGTCATAGCGATAGCGGGGGAACGTGGCGCGGAACCACAGGAACATGAAGGCGAACATGAAGGCCTTGATGAACAGCCAAAAGAAGCTGGCATGGCCAATGAAGCCCCAGGTCACCGGGAACGGGCTCAGCCAGCCGCCGAGGAACAGGATCGAGGCAAGAAAGCTCACCAGGATCATGTTGGCGTATTCGGCCAGGAAGAAGATCGCGAACGCCGAACCGGAATACTCCACGTGGAAGCCCGCGACGATTTCCGACTCACCCTCCGCCACGTCGAACGGGGCGCGGTTCGTCTCGGCCACGCCGGAGATGAAATAGACCACGAACACCGGCAACAGCGGCAGCCAGAACCAGTCGAGGATGCCCTTCGAACCGGCCTGCGCATGCACGATGTCGGTGAGGTTCAGCGAACCGGCCAGCACCAGCACGCACACCAAGCACAAGCCCATGGCCAGTTCGTAGGAGATCACCTGCGCCGCCGAACGCATGGCACCGAGCAGCGCATAACGCGAGTTCGACGCCCAGCCGGCAAGGATGATGCCGTACACGCCCAGCGAGGTCATCGCCAGCAGGTACAACAGGCCTGCATTGGCGTTGGAGAGCACCAGCTTGTCGTTGAACGGAATCACCGCCCAGGCGGCGAGTGCCGGCACCAGCGCCAGCATCGGCGCGAGGTAGTACAGGAACTTGTTCGCATTGGTCGGAAGAATCACTTCCTTGATCAGCAGCTTGACCACGTCGGCAAAGGCCTGCAGCAGGCCCAGCGGACCGATCTTGTTCGGCCCCATGCGCACGTGCATCCAGCCGATGACCTTGCGCTCCCAGTAGACGAACATCGCCACCGCGAGAATCACCGGAATGGTGATGCACAGGATGTAGATGACCGGCCAGATGAGCTGGTTGAGGATCTGTTCGCCCATGTGCCTTACACCTTGCTCAAGGTAATGGCTGCGCCGTAAGGCGGCAGCGTGGCGGTGATGTCCTGCGCGGCCTCGATCCAGACGGCGCCATCAGGCACCGTGCGGTCGACGACCACCGGCAGCGTCGAATCGGCAATGCGCACCTGCACGCCCTCGGCGAGCCCCTGCCGCTGTGCTTCATCCGCGTTGAGGCGCACGGCGGGCGCGCGATTCAGCGGATGCGCATTGAGCGCCGTGGCCCGACGCAGCACGGCGTCGCTGCGGTAGATCGGCCAAGTGGCCAAGCGTGTCAGCCCGGCAGCCGGCTTGCGCTCGGCCAGACCGTCGACCGCAGCCACGGCACGAGCGGTGATGCCATCACGCAGGCCCGCGAGGTCATCGAACTCGAAACCGGCCAGTTGCATCGAACCGCCCAGCGCACGTAGCACCTTCCAGCCCGGGCGCGCCTCGCCCGGCGCTTTCGCACCGGCTTGCACGCCCTGCTCCAGGCCATCCACGTTCACCAGCGTGCCGTCCATTTCCGGCAGCAACGCGATCGGCAGGATCACATCCGCCACTTCGCGCAACGCCGGGCTGGCAAAAGCACTGAAGGCCACGACCTGCGCCGCGCCCAATGCCTTGAGCGCCAACGCGCCATCGGCGAAATCATGCGGAGGCTCCGCGCCGTACAACACGTAAGCCTTGCGCGGCTGCGCCAGCATCGACTGCGCATCGAGGCCGCCGGCGCCCGGCACCACGCCAAGCCGGGACAGGCCCAGTGCATTGGCACCGACCGGCAGCTCGTTGTAACCGGCGCCGGTGGCACTGGCGATGAAACGCGCGATGGCGCGCAGCCAGGAGGCCTGCGGATGCGTGGCCGCGGCTTCGCCGAGGATCACCACCGCCTTGCCAGCCTTCAGCGCGGCAATTGCATCACTATCACCCTGATCACTCTGTGCGGCTCCGATGGCCGTGGCCAGTGCGGCAGGCGCACTCGCGCCAGCCGCCACGGCGGCCTTGGCCAGCGCCAGCAGCGCGTCGGCCATGCCCTGCGGCGGCACGATCGAGGTCGCGGCGAGCTTGTAGTTGAATTCGAAATCGGCCGGATTGACCGCAAACACCTTCGCGCCGACCTTGGTGGCCTGATGCAGGCGGTGGTTGAGCAGCGGCATCTCGTGGCGCAGGTCGGAGCCGACCAGCAACGCGGCCTTCACCTGGCTCACCTCGGCAACCGGCAGCTCGAAGCGCGCGGCCACGGCGTTATCGGCGAAGTCGAGCTGGCGCAGGCGGTGGTCGACATGGGCACTGCCCAGGCCGCGCGCCAGGCGCATCAGCAGGTCCGCTTCCTCGTTGGTCGTGGCCGGATGCACCAGCACGCCCAGATCGCTGCCCGGAGCCTTCTTCAATGTTTCGGCAGCGACCGCGAGAGCGTCGTCCCACGTCGTGGCCTGCCACTGGCCGTTGCGCTTCACTTCCGGTGCATGCAGGCGATCGGCGGCGTACATGCCCTGGTGGCTGTAACGGTCACGATCGGACAGCCAGCATTCGTTGACCGGCTCGTTGTCGCGCGGCACGGTGCGCAGCACTTCGCCGCGACGCACATGCAGCCACAGGTTGGAACCCAATGCGTCGTGATAGGCGATCGACGGCTTGGCGATCAGCTCCCAGGCGCGCGCCTTGAACTGGAACGGTTTGTTGGTCAGCGCGCCGACCGGGCACACATCGATGATGTTGCCGGACAGCTCGGTCTCCACCGTCTTGCCGATGTAGGTGCCGATCTGCAGGTTCTCGCCGCGATTCATGCCACCCAGTTCGTAGGTGCCGGCGATCTCGCTGGTGAAGCGGATGCAACGCGTGCACTGGATGCAGCGGGTCATTTCGGTGGCGACCAGCGGCCCGATGTTTTCATCGGCGATGGTGCGCTTGCGTTCGGTGTAGCGAGACACGCTGCGGCCATAGCCCAGTGCCACGTCCTGCAGTTCGCACTCGCCGCCCTGATCGCAGATCGGGCAATCCAGCGGGTGGTTGATCAGAAGGAATTCCATCACGTCCTTCTGGAACTTCAGCGCCTTGTCCGAGCGCGTGGTGACCTTCATGCCCTCGCCCACCGGCGTGGCGCAGGCCGGCTGCGGCTTGGGCATGGGACGACCGCCCATTTCCACGTCGACCAGGCACATGCGGCAGTTGGCGGCGATCGGCAACTTGCGGTGGTAGCAGAAACGCGGGATGGCGATGCCGACGGCGTCGGCTGCCTCGATGATCATCGCGCCCTTGCGAATCTGCGTGGGCTTGCCGTCGATCTCGATGTTGACGAGGTCGGGCGCGGCGTTGCTGGTGGGCTGCGCACTCATGCAGCGACTCCACTGGTGGCGGTGGCAAACTTGTCGTCGGTCATCGAGCGACCGTTGCGCACGTAGTATTCGAATTCGTTCCAGAACTTGGCCAGGAAACCCTGCACCGGCCACGCCGCGGCTTCGCCGAAGGCGCAGATGGTGTGGCCTTCGATCTGGCCGGCGATGGCCTTCAGGCGATGCAGGTCGTCCTCGGTGCCCTTGCCCTCGACGATGCGCGTGAGCACCCGGTACATCCAGCCGGTGCCTTCGCGGCACGGCGTGCACTGACCGCAGGACTCGGCCTTGTAGAAGCGTGCGATGCGATGGCAGGCGCGCACCATGCAGGTGGTCTCGTCCATCACGATCACCGCGCCGGAACCCAGACCTGAACCGGCCTTCTGCAGGCAGTCGTAGTCCATGGTGGCTGCCATCATTTCCTCGGCGTTGAGCACCTTCATCGAGGAACCGCCCGGGATCACTGCCTTCAGCTTGTGTCCGTTGCGCACGCCACCGGCCATCTCCAGCAGCTCGGAGAACGGCGTGCCGAGACGGATCTCGAAGTTGCCCGGCTTGGCCACGTGGCCGGAGACCGAGAAGATCTTCGGGCCACCGTTGTTGGGCTTGCCGAGATTCAGAAACCAGTCGGCGCCGTGGCGCAGGATCGCGGGTACCGAGGCATAGGTCTCGGTGTTGTTGATCGTGGTCGGCTTGCCGTACAGGCCGAAGTTGGCCGGGAACGGCGGCTTGAAGCGCGGCTGGCCCTTCTTGCCTTCCAGCGATTCCATCAGCGCGGTTTCCTCACCGCAGATGTAGGCACCGGCACCCAGTGCGCCGTAGATGTCGACATCGATGCCGCTGCCCTGCACGTTCTTGCCCAGCAGGCCGGCCGCATAAGCCTCGGCCAGCGCTTCCTCGAAATGCTCGAACGGCTCGTGGTGGAACTCGCCGCGTAGGTAGTTGTAGGCCACGGTGGAGCCGGTGCAATAGCAGGCGATGGCCAGGCCTTCGATCACTGCATGCGGGTTGTAGCGCAGGATGTCACGATCTTTCGCGGTGCCAGGTTCCGATTCGTCCGAGTTGCAGAGGATGTACTTCTGCATGTCGCCCTTGGGCATGAACGACCACTTCAGACCGGTGGGAAAGCCTGCGCCGCCGCGGCCGCGCAGGCTGGACTTCTTGATTTCCTCGACCAGGCCCGCCGGATCGGGCTTCTCGGCGAGAATCTTCTTCCACGCCTTGTAGCCGTCCATCTGGACATAGCTGTCCATCGCCCACGGCTTGTCGAAATGCAGCGTGGTGTAGACGACCTGATGGTCCTGGGGTGCGGGTCCGACCGGACCGGTGGTGCTCGCCATCGTTCTTACTCCAGCCCGTCCAGGATCGCATCGAGCTTCTCGGTGGTGAGCCGCTCGTGGTAATGACCGTTGACCGTCATCGCCGGCGCGTACACGCACGCAGCGATGCACTCTTCTTCCTGCTTGAGGTAGATGCGGCCGTCCGGGGTGCTTTCGCCGAGCTTGATGCCCAGCTTCTTCTCGCAATGCTTCACCAGGTCCTCGGCGCCATTGAGCCAGCACGAGATGTTGGTGCAGATCGCCACGTTGTTGCGACCGACCGGCTTGGTCTCCAGCATCGAGTAGAAGCTGGCGACCTCATAGGCCCACACCGAAGGCAGGTCGAGGTACTTCGCCACGGCGGTGATCAGTTCGTCGGTGAGGAAACCGCCGTTCTGTTCCTGCGCGGCAAACAATGCCTGGATCAAGGCCGAACGCTTGCGATCCGGTGGGAACTTGCCCAGCCAGTGCTCGATGTGCTGCCGCGTGTGGTCGGTCAGGACGACGAGCGGATCGACGTTCTTGACCTGGTCGTAATGCCCGGTGGCTTTCATGGGATATCTCCGTCGTGCCGGCTCAGCGATCGACTTCGCCGAACACGAGGTCATAGGTGCCGATCATGGCCACCACGTCGGCCAGCAGGTGGCCACGCACGATGGTGTCGATCGACGACAGATGGGCAAAGCCCGGTGCGCGCAAATGCACGCGGAATGGCTTGTTGGCGCCGTCCGAAACGAGGTAGCAGCCGAACTCGCCCTTCGGCGCCTCGACCGCGGCATACGTCTCGCCCGCAGGCACGCCGTAGCCTTCGGTGAACAGTTTGAAATGATGGATGAGCGCCTCCATGCTCTCCTTCATCTCTTCGCGCTTGGGCGGCGCAACCTTGTAGTTTTCCACCATCACCGGGCCGGGGTTGGCACGCAGCCATTGCACGCACTGCTTGATGATGCGGTTGGACTGGCGCATCTCTTCGACGCGCACCAGGTAGCGGTCATAGCAATCGCCGTTGACGCCGACCGGGATGTCGAAATCCATCTCGGCGTACTTCGCGTACGGCTGCTTCTTGCGCAGATCCCAGGCGACGCCGGAGCCACGCAACATGGCGCCGGTCATGCCCCATGCCTGAGCATGCTCGGGCGAGACCACGCCGATGCCCACGGTGCGCTGCTTCCAGATGCGATTGGTGGTGAGCAGTTCCTCGTACTCGTCCACCTTGGTCGGGAAATCCGCGGTGAAGGCGTCGAGGAAGTCGAGCATGGAACCTTCGCGCCACTGGTTCAGCCGCTTGAGATCCTTGCCCTTGTGCCAGGGCGACTCGCGATACTGCGGCATCTGCGCCGGCAGGTCGCGATACACGCCGCCGGGGCGATAGTAAGTGGCGTGCATGCGCGCGCCGGAGACCGCTTCGTAGCAGTCCATCAGCTCTTCACGCTCGCGGAAGGCGTACAGGAACACCGCCATCGCGCCCAGGTCGAGCGCGTTCGAACCCAGCCACATCAGGTGATTCAGGATGCGGGTGATCTCGTCGAACATGGTGCGGATGTACTGCGCGCGTTCCGGCGCCTCGATCCCCAGCAGGTTCTCGATCGCCTTCACGTAGGCGTGCTCGTTGCACATCATCGACACGTAGTCGAGGCGATCCATGTAGCCGATCGACTGGTTGAACGGCTTGGACTCGGCCAGCTTTTCCGTACCGCGATGGAGCAGGCCCACGTGCGGATCGGCGCGGACGATGGTTTCGCCGTCCATCTCCATGATCAGGCGCAGCACGCCGTGCGCAGCAGGATGCTGCGGGCCGAAGTTCATCGTGTAATTGCGAATTTCCTGGGCCATCTCAATTCTCCCGCCAGTGATCGGCGGCTTCGGCCTTGGCCTGCAAAAGGTCAGCGTCATCGCGGATCGTGCGCGGCACCAGCACGCGCGGTTCCACCGAGGTCACCGGTTCGTAGATCACGCGCTTCTGATCGGGGTCGTAGCGCACTTCGACATTGCCGATCAACGGGAAGTCCTTGCGGAACGGATGGCCGACGAAACCATAATCGGTAAGGATGCGGCGCAAGTCCGGATGACCGTCGTAGATGATGCCGTACAGGTCGAACGCCTCGCGCTCGAACCAGTTGACGCCAGGCCAGATGCCGCTCACCGACGGCAGCATCGGCAGCGAATCGTCTTCGCAAAACACACGCAGGCGCAGGCGCTGGTTGTGCTCGACGGAAAGCAGGTGGATCACCGAGGCGAAACGGCGCGGCTGGTCGACATTGCGCGGGCGATCGCTCCACTGGAAGCGCCCCATGGCCTCGCCTTCCACGCCGCGCGAGAAACCCGTACCGGTAACGGTCTGGGTATCCCATTCGGTCTGGCCGTAGCCGAGGTAGTCGACGCCGCACAGATCCACCAGCTCGCCGAAGCTGAAGCCGGGTTCGTCATGCAGCGCGGAGGCCACCGCAAGCAGGTCGGCGGCAGCCAGTTCGGCGGTGGTTTCATTGCGGGCGGTGCTGATTTTCAGCGTATCGCCGAATCGCGCGGCAAGGCGCTCGGCCAGCGAGGACGATTGCAGGTCGGTCATGACGGCGCCTTCAGGAGCGGGCGATGGTGCTGGTGCGACGAATCTTCTTCTGCAATTGCAGAATGCCGTGGATCAATGCTTCGGCCGTAGGCGGGCAGCCCGGCACGTAGATGTCCACCGGCACGATGCGATCGCAACCACGCACCACCGAATAGGAATAATGGTAATAACCGCCACCATTGGCGCAGCTACCCATCGAGATCACCCACTTCGGCTCGGGCATCTGGTCATAGACCTTGCGCAACGCCGGGGCCATCTTGTTGACCAGGGTGCCGGCCACGATCATCACGTCGGACTGGCGCGGGCTGGGGCGGAAGATCACGCCGTAGCGATCCAGATCCAGTCGTGCGGCGCCGGCATGCATCATTTCCACCGCGCAGCAGGCCAGACCGAACGTCATCGGCCACATCGAGCCGGTACGCGCCCAGTTCATCAGCGCATCGACGCTGGTGGTGACGAAGCCGCGCTGGACGACGGGGTTGTCGCCGGCCGGACGCAGGATGTCGTCCACCAGGTTCAACGGCTGCGGGTTGTGCATCACCCGGTCGATGGAGGACATCACTCCCATTCGAGCGCTCCCTTCTTCCACACGTAAGCGAAGCCGATCACCAGCAGCAGCAGGAACAGTGCCATCTCGATCAGGGCGACAAGGCCGATCTGCTTGAATACCACCGCCCACGGAAACAGGAATGCAATTTCCAGGTCGAAGATAATGAAGAGGATCGCCAGCAGGTAATAGCGCACATCGAAACGCATGCGCGCATCTTCGAATGCTTCGAAACCGCATTCATAAGGCGCAAGTTTTTCCGATTCGGGACGACGCGGACCGGCAAGCATGCCGATCACCAGCAGCGCGATACCAAGGCCGATGGCGACAAGGATGAACAGCAGGACAGGCCAATATTCGGCAAGCACGATGAAACTTACCTCCGCGCCGCATGGCGCATCAGTGACCGTCGGGGGAAACGGTCTGGAACCTCGGGACAGGCCTTGCGGCCAGAATCATCCACATGACGTGGCGTGGACATCCGAATTTCCACGATACAAGCTCGGGAATCTCGCCATTGTACCAGTGCGAATAGGTAACACGACAAGCCTTGACTGCCACCAAGACGCGACAATCACGCACGAATCATGCCGGGTGTCGCGAATTACATGGTGAGCGTGGGGCGTTCGGCGCCAAGAATGCCAGCCAGCAGTGCCTCGATGCGGCTGCGCGCCGCCTCGCCATCGGGCGATTCGTTGAACTGGATGCCGATGCCTGCAGTGCGATTGCCCTGCGCACCCAATGGGGTGATCCATACCACCTTACCGGCCACCGACAAACGTTCGCCGGCGTCGATCAGGTTGACCAGCAGCACGACTTCGTCACCCAGCGTGTACGACTGCGCGGTGGGCGCGAACAGACCGCCCTGTTTCAGGAACGACATGTAGGAGCCGTACAGCGCGGCCGTATCCTTGAACTTCAGCGAGATGATGCCCTGGCGGGCCGCGGCCGGATTCATGCCTGTTCCTGTCGTGCTTGCGCCGGATGGCGTGTCCGCATCCTAGCGAGCACCGGCATGCCGCGCAAAGCCGCATTCACCGCAGTGCGAACTGCCGCTCACAGCCGGCACCAGCCCCAATGGTCGAAGATCCACGGCGAAGGCCAGTCCAGGTGAAGCCTGGCGAAGCACGGACCACTCGATGCAACGGCACTCATGTCTAACCGATAGCTGCCGTCCGCTCCGCGTGTCATCGGCCATTGCCGCCACGGCCGATCCGAGACGCCAGCCGGCCCCGCCACCAGCAGGCGCAGGAAAGGATGCAGTACCGTCGGCGGCTGCCACGGCAGCCGCCCCACGTCCGAAACCTCCGGCCCTTCCGCGGGAACATAACGCTCCGGACGGGCGGCAAGACCGCGCATGCGCCTGCCGCTCAACGCCATCTGGGTCGCATGCTCGGTCAAAGCGGAAAGCTTGCGCTGCCGCTGTGCCGGCGAGCCCTCTTCCACGGCCATGGCCAGCCCGTCCTCATGGCCGCCATGGACCGGATAGGCCAGCCACGCGACGGAATCCACGCGACGAGCCAACGCCAATCGGCACATCACGTGCGCCGCGCCATGATCCGGATGGCGGTCACCCAATGCCGGCAGTGCCACCAGGGTGGGGGCAAAAGCGTCGATGGCGGCCATCAGCGCATCCAATGTGATGGTCGTGTCGTCCCGCAGTCGCGCCAGCAGACCCATGTCGGGCCAGCCCAGCGGCAACAGTCCGGTCGACGGCACACCCAGGCGATCCAGCGCACGATGAACCTCGATACGTCGACGACGCCCCCAGCGCTGCCGGTCAACGGCACCGATCCGCCAGCGCCGTTCCAGCCAGCGCTGCGGCCAGGGGTTCGCGTCGCCGTCGGTAAGCAGCACGATCCGCACCTGGCCACCGGCCGCCATCACCTGCTGGATCAGCACTCCCGTGGCCAATGTTTCGTCATCGGGATGTGGCGCCACCACCAGCAGGCGGGTCTGCGCGGACAGCTCGGGCACGGCTACGGTCGACACCGTCCGGTCCCGGGCCTCAGCGCCAGTCGCCAAACAGCTTGAGCAGCAGCAGATCGCCACGCAACGGACCGCGCAAGGCATCGCGGGTGCGATTGACGCGGTCGTACCAGTGCCCCAGCGATTCGACATCCAGCGCACTGGCCAGTGGGCCGCCCTGCCCGCTGGAACGGGCCTTCACCTCGTCGGCCACAGCCTGGGCGGCAAACCACAGTCGCTGTGCCGGTTCGTTGTCCAGCCAGCGCCGCACCACCTCCATGGCTTCGCCGCGACCCGCCGCAAGCGCGGCCAGGTCCTTGCGCACCTCCTTGCGGCGATCGAGTGCGCCTTCGCGTGCCCAGTCACGCGCCAATCCCGGATTGCCACCGGCCGCGTCCAGCGCGGCCACTGCATCGGCCACGCCTTCGGCCTGCAGCCACGCCAGGGCCTGCTCGCGCGGCGGCAAGGCGAAATCGATGCGCTGGCAGCGGCTGCGGATGGTCTGCGGCAAGCGCCAGGGCGCGTTGGCCACCAGCACCAGCATGGTCTCCCGTGTCGGCTCCTCCAGCGTTTTCAGCAAGGCGTTGGCGGCAGCCGCATTCATGGCGTCGGCCGGATCGATGCTGGTCACCTGCCAGCCGCCGAACTGGCTGGAGGTGGCCAGGCGCGCGGACAATTCGCGAATCTGGTCCACCACGATCTCGCTGCGTTGCACGCCATCCTTGCGTAGGCCGTAACTCAACGTGACCCGATCCGGATGCGTACCGGCATCGAGCAACAGGCAGCTGCGGCAGCGACCACACGCATCGCCATCCACCGGCTGCTGGCACAACAGGCCGCGCACGAAGCGCTGCAGGAAGTCGCGCTTGCCCAGCCCGGCCGGCCCGGCCAGCAGCAGCGCGTGCGGCAAGGCATCGCGTTGGCGCCGCGCTTGCAAGCGCGTCCACGGCTCGGCATGCCAGGGAGGCGTATTCATGGCGTGGCTCCGAAAACGTGGGCGGACGCGTCCAGCGCAGCCTGCAGGACTTCTGCGGGGGCCAGGCTGGCGTCGATCACGCGGAACCGCTCCGGCTCGGCGACGGCAAGCTCGCGGTACGTCGCGCGCACGCGTTCGAAAAAGGCGTCGGCCTCGACCTCGATGCGATCGGCCTCGCCGCGACCGGCGGCGCGCGCACGACCCGTCGACACCGGCAGATCCAGCAACAGGGTCAGGTCGGGTTTCAGATCGGCACACGCCCACGCTTCCAACGCAGCGATGCGTTCGCGCGGTTGCCCGCGACCACCGCCCTGATAGGCGTAACTGGCATCCACGTAGCGATCGCACAACACCCAGCGCCCCGCCGCCAACGCCGGCTCGATCACTTCGCGTACCAGTTGCGCGCGCGAGGCGAACATCAGCAACAACTCGCTTTCCGCACTCATGCCGCGCCGCGCCGGATCGAGCAGGATGCTGCGCACCGCCTCGCCCAGATCGGTGCCACCGGGCTCACGGGTCAGCAACAGGTCGATGCCGCGTGCCGCGAAGCGTTCACGCAAACCCGCCAGCAAGGTGCTCTTGCCGGCGCCCTCGCCGCCTTCCAGGCTGATGAATTTGCCGCGTGGAGCAGTCATCGACGACGCAGTCATGGGCAACGCTTCAGTTGATAGCAGGCCACATTGTGATTCTGCTCCTGCAAGGTGTCGGCGAACACGTGGGTGCCGTCGCCGCGAGCGACGAAATACAACGCGGTGCCGTCCGCCGGATGCAACGCCGCCTCGATCGCCGGTTTGCCCGGCAACGCGATCGGCGTCGGCGGCAGGCCCGGGCGCGTGTACGTGTTGTATGGCGTGTCGGTGGTGAGATCGACCTTGCGGATGTTGCCGTGGTAGTTCGCGCCCATGCCGTAGATCACGCTGGGGTCGGTCTGCAGCAGCATGTGCTTCTGCAAGCGCCGCACGAATACGCCGGCGATCTTTTCGCGCTCGTCGGCGCGGCCGGTTTCCTTTTCCACGATGGAAGCAAGGATCAGCGCGTCGTAGGGCGTGGCCAGCGGCAAATTCTCCGCACGCTGCGGCCATAGCCGGGCCAGCATCTTGACCATCGCCTCGTGCGAGCGCTTGAGTACATCAAGGTCGGTGTCGCCCTTCACGTAGGCGTAGGTCTCGGGCAGGAAGCGTCCTTCGGGTGCTTCGCCTGCCGCACCGATGCGCTGCATGATCGTCGCGTCGTCCAGCCCCACGCTGTCGTGCTTCAGTTTCGGCGCCTGCTGCAAGGCCTGCAGCATCTCGTGGAAAGTCCAGCCATCGACGATGGTGAAGTCGCGCTGCAACACCTTGCCCTTGGCCATGTTGTCCAGCAACCGGGTCGGCGTGATGCCGACCGGCAGCGCGTACTCGCCGGCATGCAGGCGACCGGTCACGTGCATGCGTTCGGCCAGCAGGCGCCAGGCGAAGGGTGCGGCATGGGTGAAACCGCGCCGGCGAAGTTCGCGCACGATTTCCTTGAAGCTGGTGCCGCGCCCGATATCGATGCTCTGCCCGGCCGCTGTCACCTGCATGGGCGCGGCGGTGAAGCGCGTGAAGTCGCGCCAGCCCCAGGCCAATGCGGCGACCAGTGCCAGCACGACTACCAGTGCCAGCACGCGCGCCAGTGCGCCCCCCCGTGTTGTCTTGCGTCGACTCATGCCTGCTCCATCGGAAAGCCAAGGTCCGCCCAGTGCGCCTGCATCGCGCGCGTGACTGGGCCGGGACCATACACGTTATCGCCCACGGCCTGAACCGGCAGGATGCCGCGCACGCTGGAAGTGAGGAACAGTTCAGACGCACGCAGGCATTCGTCCAGCGGCAAATCACGCACCTGCGCCTGCGGCAGGGCAGCCAGCACCTCGGCACGCGCCACGCCGGCCACGCCGCAACGTTCCAGCGACGGTGTCATCGCCACGCCATCGATCACCGCGAACAGGTTGGCCGACACGGCCGAGATCACGCGGCCATGCACGTCGCACAGCAGCCCCTCGGCAATCGCCGGATCGTTCCATTCGGCCCGCGCCAGCACCTGCTCCAGTCGATTGAGGTGCTTGAGGCCGGCCAGCGTCGGCTGCTCCGCCAGGTGCGTCTTGCACAAGTGCAGGCGAATGCCATCGACATGGGCCGATGCCATCGACGGCATCGGAAACGACGCCACGATACGCGTGCAACGCGGACTTGCCGGCATCGCGTAACCGCGTTCGCCGACACCCCGGGTCAGCGTGATGCGCACCACCGCGCCAGCCATGCCTTCGCATACCCGGCGTGCCTCGCGCTCCAGCGATTCGGGATCGGGTAACGGCAGGCGCAGGCGTTCGCAGCCATGGGCCAACCGCTGCATGTGGCGTGGCCACAGCGGGGCGCCACCGGCGACGAAGCGGATGGTCTCGAACAGGCCATCGCCATAACCCAGCCCGCGGTCGTCCGCGGAGATCGTGTCGGCCGGCTCGCCGTCGACCAGCCTCATGCGCCCGCCATGCCCAAGGCGCGCAACAGGCCACGCGCCTTGGCCCGCGTCTCGTCCAGCTCCTTCTCCGGTACCGAGTCGGTGACGATGCCAGCACCGGCGCGCAGCGAAACCTGTGCGCCCTCGACGGCAAGCGTGCGAATCAGGATATTGAGGTCCATGTCGCCATTATCGTCCAGATAACCCAGCGCGCCGGTGTAGGCACCGCGCGGTTCCTGTTCGAGCGCGCCGATGATGTCCATGCAACGCACCTTGGGGCAACCGGTGATGGTGCCACCCGGGAACGTCGCGGCGATCACCTGCCCCGGCGTAATGCCCGCACGCGCGCAGCCGCGCACGTTGGAAACGATGTGGTGCACGTGCGCGTAGCTTTCCACCACCATCAGCTCGTCGACCTGCACGCTGCCCGGCACGCACACGCGCCCCAGGTCATTGCGCTCCAGGTCGATCAGCATGACGTGCTCGGCACGCTCCTTCGGATGCGTGGTGAGTTCGCGGATGCGCTCGACGTCGTCGTCGCCCGCCACGCGGGGCCGGGTGCCGGCAATCGGGCGCGTCTGCAGCAGGCCGTCGCGCGACTCCACCAGGCGCTCGGGCGATGAACTGACCACCGCCCATCCCGGCTGTTGCAGCAAGCCCGCGAATGGCGCGGGATTGGCGGCGCGCAACGATCGCATCAGGCTCGCCGGCGAAGGTGGCTCGGCGTAATGCGCGGTCCAGCGACGCGAAAGATTGACCTGGAACACGTCGCCGTTGCACAGATGCTCGTGGATGCGCCGGACGCCTGCCAGAAAGTGCTGCGGATCGTCCTCGTCGATCCCCCGTGGCGCGGCCAGCGGCAGCTCGGGCATCGGCGTATTCAGATCGGCGGCCAGGGTGTCGAGCCAGTGTTCGCCCCCCTCTTCCGCGACCAGCACGGTGCGATCACCGACATGATCGACGATGGCCGCAGCCGGGATGCGCAACGCGAATGCGACCGGCATGGCGCCCGTCGAACCGGGAAGGCGCAGGCTGGGCTCGATCTGGCCAACCAGTTCATAGCCGAGATAGACAAACCAGCCACCGTGGAACGGCAGGCCATCCTCGATCCGGTCGCGGCGATGTGCAGACCAGATAGCATCCAGCGCATCGAGAAAACCGCCGGGGACGACGATGCCCTGCCCGTCGCGCACGGTGCCGTCGGCACCCAGCGCCAGCGATGCACTACCGGCAGCAAAGAGGATATCGAAGCGCGATTGCGGCGTACCGGTGACCGCGCTGGCCAGCAGCGCGGGATAGCGCTGCGGATACGACGCGGCCGGCGCGAGCAGATCGCGCCGGCCGGGCAGGATTCGCGTGACCGAGGCCACGCGGTTCAGACGCGACGGAAGACGAGCGTGCCGTTGGTGCCACCGAAGCCGAACGAGTTCGACATGACGACGTTGAGGCCGGCCTTTTCCGCCTTGTTTGGCACCAGGTCCATGCCGAGTGCGGCGACTTCCGGATCGACGTCGACCAGATTCATCGTCGGCGGCATCACGCCATCGCGCAGCGCCATCAGCGAGAAGATCGCCTCCACGCCGCCGGCCGCGCCAAGCAGGTGCCCGGTGACCGACTTGGTGGAGCTGACCGCGAACTGCCCCTTCTTCGTGGCGTGCTCGCCGAAGACATTGCGGATCGCCTTCGCTTCGCCCAGGTCGCCCACCGGCGTGGAGGTACCGTGTGCATTGACGTACTGCACGTCGGACGGCTGCAGTTGCGCATCGTGCAGCGCGTTGCGCATGGCCAGCTCGGCGCCATCGCCGCTGGGCGCGGTGATGTGATACGCGTCGCCGCTCATGCCGAAACCGATCAGCTCGCCCAGGATGTGGGCGCCACGGGCCTTGGCGAACTCGTATTCCTCAAGCATCAGCATGCCTGCGCCGTTCGACAGCAGGAAGCCGTCGCGACCGGCATCCCACGGACGACTGGCATGCGTCGGATCATCATTGCGCGTGGACATCGCCTTGGCCGAGCAGAAGCCCGCCATCGCCGTCGGCGTGGTGGCGAACTCGGCGCCGCCGGCAATCATCGCGTCGGCATCACCGTACTGGATCAGGCGCATCGCCATGCCGATATTGTGCGCAGCCGTGGTGCAAGCCGAGACCAGTGCGATGTTCGGCCCCTTCAGCCCGTGATAGATCGACAGGTTGCCGGCGACCATGTTGATGATCGAGCTGGGCACGTAGAACGGCGACACCTTGCGCGGGCCCTTCTCGGCCAGTTCCAGCGCCGTGGACTCGATGGTGTGCAGGCCGCCGATGCCGGCACCTGCAGCGATGCCGATGCGGCCGGCATTCGCGTCCGTGACCACCAGCCCCGACTGCCGGAACGCATGCGTGCCGGCAACGATGCCGTAGTGAATGAACGGATCCATCCGCTTGAAATCCTTCGCGATGGCGCGCCGCTCGTCATCCGGCGTATCGGTGCCGACGAAATAGGCGTCGACAGGATCGAAATCACGGACTTCGCCCGCAATGCGGGTGGCATAGGCGCTGACGTCGAAGTTGGTGACAGGGCCAATGCCGCTGTGACCCTCGACGACGTTCTTCCAGGCGGTGGCGATGTCGTTGCCGACCGGCGAGACGATGCCCATGCCGGTCACTACCACACGTCGTTTGCTCATGGATGAAAGTTCCTTCGTGCTCCGGGGATTCGGACGGCCCGCCGTCGCTTTCCCTCATTCTCGGGTGCCCGCCGAACCAGCACACCATACGGGATCGGACGTTGCAGATTGCAGAAACGAAAACTGCGCCCGTTCGGCGCAGCTTCCGATATCGCCACGTGAGCGACGGCACGGCCTGCGCCGTTGGCCGCCACATGTCGATCAGTCCTTGGTGTGGGCCTTGATGTAATCGACGGCCTGCTGCACGGTGGTGATCTTCTCGGCTTCCTCGTCCGGAATCTCGGTCTCGAACTCTTCCTCGAGGGCCATCACCAGTTCGACCGTGTCCAGCGAATCGGCGCCCAGATCATCCACGAACGACGCATTCGTCGTGACTTCATCCTCTTTCACGCCCAACTGCTCGACGACGATTTTCTTGACACGCTCTTCGATGGTGCTCATGTTGCCAAACCTCCCACGGGGAATTTGCTTGATTCAGCGCCGGCCTCGGCCGGCAAAGACCGGCGGATTGTAGTGGCTAAACCGTGAAGTCGCCACGTACCTGCCGCCGGCAATGGTACGGCGCCGACCCCACGGTCGACGCGAAGGATCAATTGTCGCCTAAAACGAAGCCGCTGGCGACAACTGTTTGAATACGCTTCCGAATGGAACCGGAACCTAGGAGCGTGGACGGTAGAAACTTTCGAGGCGAAAAAGTGGCTGCGTGAGGACAGATTTTCGGCGATTCGCCGGCCCATAGTGGTTCCATGGGCCAAGAAGCGACGGGAATATGGACCACGCAGACGCTTTTGCAGCCCGGAAGATTTCTGCCGCCCACGCTCCTAGAACTGGCTCACGAAGCCTGATCGACACGCTTCGTGCAGGAAACGTGAATGCCTCAGGGCATGTACATGCCGCCATTGACGTGCAACGTCTCGCCGGTGATGTAGGCCGCGGCGGGCGATGCAAGAAACGCCACCGCCTGCGCAATGTCCGAGGCCTCGCCCAGCCGCCCCAGGGCGATTTGCCCCAGCAACGCCTGCTTCGACTCTTCCGGCAACGCACGGGTCATGTCGGTATCGATGAAACCGGGCGCCACCACGTTGACGGTAATGCCGCGGCTGCCGATCTCGCGCGCCAGCGACTTGGAGAAAGCGATGATGCCCGCCTTCGCCGCCGCGTAATTGGCCTGCCCCGGATTGCCGGTCAGGCCGATCACCGAGGCGATCGAGATGATGCGCCCCTTCTTCGCCTTCATCATGCCGCGCATCACCGCCTTGGACGTGCGGTAGACCGAGGTGAGGTTGGTGTCGATGATCGCCTGCCAGTCCTCGTCCTTCATGCGCATCAACAGTTGGTCGCGGGTAATGCCGGCATTGTTGACCAGGATCGAGACCGCGCCGAACTCCTTGGCGATATCGCCGATCAGCGCCTCGACGGCGGCACCGTCGGTCACGTTCAGCACGCGGCCATGGCCGCCGTGCGCAGCCAGGCGCTCGCCGATCGCGGCGGCGCCGGCGTCACTGGTGGCCGTGCCGATCACGGTCGCGCCCTGGGTGGCCAGGGTGTCGGCAATCGCCGCGCCGATGCCGCGGCTGGCGCCGGTGACCAGGACGACTTCACCTTGCAGTGTGTTGCTCATCAATCGGATTCCTTGCGGGAATGAATTGGAAAAAGGGTCAGGAAACGGCTGTCGAAAAGCGTAACGCGTGCCCGCTCAACGCCATTCGGCCAACGCGGCATCCATCTCGGCAGGCGCACCAATGGCGCGCGACTGCACGCTCTTGTCGATGCGCTTGATCAAACCACTCAGCACCTTGCCGGGGCCGCACTCGGCCACTTGCGTGGCACCACCGGCAGCCAGCACTTGCACGCACTCGGTCCAGCGTACCGGCAGGTACAGCTGGCGCTGCAAGGCGCCACGAATGTCGTCGAGGCTGTCATAGGCCTTCGCCTCGGCGTTCTGCACCACCGGAATCGCCGGCGACTGCCAATCGATCGAAGCCATGCGCTCGCCCAGGCGGTCCGCCGCCTCGCGCATCAAGGCGCAGTGCGAAGGGACCGACACGGCCAGCTTCACCGCTTTCTTCACGCCAAGCTCGGCCAGTTTCGCCAGTGCGCGATCCACGGCTTCGGCATTGCCCGCGATCACCAGCTGACCCGGCGAATTGTAATTGGCCGGCGCCACCACCTGGCCCTGCGCCACCTCTTCGCACACCGCTGCGATCTGCGCGTCGTCGCCACCGATGATGGCCGCCATCGCGCCAACACCGGCCGGCACCGCCGCTTGCATCAAGCGGCCACGCTCGGCCACCAGCGCCGCCGCTTCATGCAGCGACAAGGCGCCTGCGCAAACCAGCGCACTGTATTCGCCCAGGCTGTGGCCGGACAGGCGTGCCGGCTGGGCGCCGCCCTGCTTCTGCCACACGCGCCACACTGCCACGCTGGCGGCCAGCAAGGCCGGCTGGGTATTTTCAGTGCTGTTGAGCTGCGCTTCCGGTCCCTGCTGACTGATCTGCCACAGGTCGATACCGGCACCTTGCGACGCCTCGTCGAACGCGGCCTTCACCTCACCATGTGCGCTCGCCAGTTCGGCCAGCATGCCGACCGATTGCGAGCCCTGGCCCGGAAACACGAAAGCTAGCGAAGCAGAAACTGGACTCATGGCAGCAGATCACCGTCGACTAAAACCGCAATGGTGCCAGCATCGGCGTGCATGCGCAGCCGTATTCGCATCACGAAACGCATGA
Source organism: Rhodanobacter sp. FW021-MT20 (assembly GCF_041107475.1). Classification (NCBI taxonomy): domain Bacteria; kingdom Pseudomonadati; phylum Pseudomonadota; class Gammaproteobacteria; order Lysobacterales; family Rhodanobacteraceae; genus Rhodanobacter; species Rhodanobacter sp. FW021-MT20. The sequence goes on from NZ_JBGBPX010000009.1 coordinate 44,590, forward strand.
TGCCGCCTCGCGGGCGGCATCATCTGCATACGGACTGACGACCGACTCAGTAGCGCAGCAGTGCCGAAGCCCAGGTGAAACCGCCGCCAAACGCTTCCAGCAGCAGGTTCTGGCCACGTTGCACCTTGCCCGAACGCACCGCGTAATCCAGCGCCAGCGGCACCGAGCCGGACGAGGTATTGGCATGCTTGTCGACGGTCACGATCACCTGGTCCATCGACATGTGCAACCGCTTGGCGGTCGCCTCGATGATGCGCAGGTTGGCCTGGTGCGGGATCAACCAGTCCAGCTGCGACTCGTCCATGCCGGCGGCCTTCAGGGTCTCGTCGACCAGTGCGTCGAGCGTCTTCACCGCCACCTTGAACACTTCGCGGCCGGACATGCGGATACGCACGCCGTGATTGGGCTCGTCCTTGAAACCGACGGACACGCCCACCGGGTTGTACAGCAGCTCCTTGAAGCCGCCGTCGGCATGCAGGCAGGTAGCGTGGATGCCAGGCTCGCTGGAGGCTTCCAGCACCACGGCGCCCGCGCCATCGCCGAACAGCACGCACGTCTCGCGCTCGGTCCAGTCGACCATGCGGGTCAGCGTCTCGGCACCGATCACCAGCGCTTTTTTGGTCTGTCCGCTCTTGATGAACTTGTCGGCCACGCCCAGGGCGTAGACGAAACCCGAACAGGCGGCATTGACGTCAAACGCTGCGCAGCCATTCGCGCCCAGGCGGTGCTGCACCAGGCAGGCAGTGGACGGAAAGATGATGTCGGGCGTGGTGGTGCCCAGCACTATCAGATCGAGCTCGGACGCCTTGACCCCCGCCGCCTCCAGTGCACGCTGCGCGGCCAGGAAAGCCAGGTCGCCGGTGGTCTCGCCATCAGCGGCGATATGACGCTGGCCGATGCCGGTGCGTGAACGAATCCATTCATCGCTGGTGTCCACGATCTTTTCCAGATCGGCGTTGGTCACCACGCGCTCGGGCAGCGCACTGCCGGTAGCGATGATTCGGGAGTAGATCGAGGCCATTCACCTGTCCATCAGCGGAAATCGGAAACAGCGCACGGACGCCCGACGAAAGCGAAGTGCGCGCGTGAGGCGCCAAAGGCTACGTGCAAAGGCCCCGCAAACGCAAAGCGGCGCGTTACCGCGCCGCTCGCTGAACGGATGCCGGCACGCGGCCGATCAATCCTCGTCGGCAACCGCGACGGCGGTCTCGATCACCTTCTTGCCACGGTAGTAACCGTCAGCCGTGACGTGGTGGCGCAGATGCACTTCGCCGCTGGTCGGATCGGTCGACAGCTGCACGGTCTTCAGCTTGTCGTGGGCACGGCGCATGCCGCGGGTGGACGGGGTACGGCGGCTCTTGGCAACGGCCATGGTAGTTCTCCGGGTAAATCAGTGGTTCTTGAGTTCGCGCAATGCCGCGAACGGGTTGTCGTCACGCTCCGCGGCCGACGCATCGTCGTGTGCGGAACCGGTTACTTCGTCGGGTAGCGTGCTGTCCGGATTGACCGGAACCAGCGGCAACGCCAACAGCATTTCATCCTCGATCACGTCCGCCAGGTTCAGCTTGCCATCGCCGGAAACCAGCAGCGGCTCGCAACCCGGCGGCAGGCCGGCTTCCTCCGACTCGCGCCGAATCAGGCCGAGCCGGGTATTCACCACCACCGGCAGCACGAACGGCTCCAGCGTACGCTGGCAAACCAGCGTCAGCGGTGCCTGGGCACGCACATCGAGGTAAGCCGTGTCGAACTCGTCCCGGCCGAAATCCAGCTCGAAACTCGCCGTTCCCTCGCTCGACGCCAACACCTCGCACAAGCGGGCAAGGGCGCCAACGGGCAACGATCCTTCGAACGAACGCCGCGCCGAGACCATGCGCCAAGCGTCCACGGACTCTGGCAGTGTCACGGACATAATCGCGAAATAGTATGTTTGACCCCGTCCGAAGTCAACCAGTACAGGGGCTCGGACCATGCGAACCGTTCCATTTTGCCTGAAATGGCGGCATGCGTCAGACTGTTCTTCCGCCGACTTCCCCCGGATTCTCGTGGATGCCTACCTGACAATCGGCGTGGTCGCCCTGTTCGTACTGCTGGCCATCGCCGTGGTGGCCAGCCTGCTGTTGCGCCGCCGGCTGTCTCGCCGTAGCGCCAGCATGCGCTATCTGCTGGAACTGGCCGACCACCTGGAAAGCGACCTGAAGACCTGCCGCGCCGAACTGCAGCAGGCCCATGCCGTGATGTCGCTCAACCCCGACCTGCCCGCCGCCAGCGAACAGGAAGCCGCCCATGCCATCGAGGCCGGCCTGCGTTCCTTGCTGCAACAGCGCCTGTGGATACGCGACCGCGCCCCGCGCGCCAGCCAGGCCGAGCTGGACGAGGCCGCGCGCTCGATGAGCGATGCCCGCGAGCGCCTGCGCCCCTTGCTGCAGGCCCTTGGCCAGGCCCAGCGCGAGCTGGATAGCGCCATGCGCGAGCATATTCGCCGCGAGCCGGAAGCATGAGCATCCCGCGGGTTGTCCTGGGGTCCACCTCGCGCTACCGCGCCGAACTGCTGCGCCGGTTGCTGCCGGATTTCGAACAGCGTGCCCCCGGCACCAATGAAACCCCGCTGCCCGGGGAGACTCCTGCCGAACGTGCGCTGCGCCTGGCCATCGCCAAGGCCGAAGCGGCGGCGAATGGCCTGCCCGGTGCGTTGGTGATCGGTTCCGACCAAGTGGCCGAGTTCGATGGCACGGTGCTGGACAAACCCGGCTCCGCCGAACGCGCCCATGCACAGCTGACCGCCTGTTCCGGCCGTACCGTGCAGTTCCATACCGCCGTGTGCCTGCTCGATACCCGCGATGGCCGCAAGCGCACCCATGTCGACCACACCCGCGTGCGCTTCCGCCCGCTCGAGGCCGACGCGATCACCCGCTACATCGAACGCGAACAACCGCTGGACTGCGCCGGCAGCTTCAAGTGCGAAGGTCTCGGCATCAGCCTGTTCGAACGCATCGACAACGACGATCCCACCGCCCTGATCGGCCTGCCGCTGATCGCATTGGCCCGCCTGCTGCGCGAAGCCGGCCTCGCCCTGCCCTGACCCGGCCTACAACGTGCTGGTGATTGCTGCATGCGCCTGCAGCCAGATCGGACAGGCATCGCGTTGCGCCTGTGTTGCCGGCACGGGCGCCGGTGCATGCGATGGCACCCGCCCCGCATAGAACGCCACGCGCTTGCGGCCGTCGTAAAGATCCAGCCGTCGCAATGGCCTGGGATCATCGATCCGGGAACACAGCCCGCCCAGCCAACCCGTGCGGTCGTGCACGCGCAAGGCATCCTCGCCCACCGCCAGCAGCATCGGCGCACCGGCATGCTCCGCCCGCAAAGCGGCTCCATCGCGATGCCACACGGTCAACTGCGGTGCGCGGCCATGGAAGGTGTTGAGCGGGCTGTCCAGCACATAGACCGGGACACGGCCATCGAGCTGGAAATCCAGCTCCGCGGCCAACATGAAGTTGTCGGCTACCAGCACGCTGCCGGACGGTTGCGCGCGCAACAGTTCGCGTGCCACGGCGCCACTTTCACGCCAGCCCACGAAGTTCCACGGAAACGCCTTTACCCCGGCCAACATACGCGCAGCCCCCGGCCACGCGGCCACGCCCAGATAGGCCAGCCCGGTCAATTGACCCAACGCCGCTAGCGCGAAAGCCACTCGGGCAACGATCCGCCAACCACGCCGCACGGCCAGCGGACGCCACAGCACCGGTAGCGCGGCCAGCAGCGGCAGGTAGCCGGGCAGCGGCCAGTGCGCGCGAAAGTGCAGGTCGTCGGCGAACAAGCCGGCGACGAAATACACCACGATGAAGGTAAGCGAGGTCCACGCCAGCACATCCCACGGCCCGCCCTCGCCGCGTCGACACCAGCAGCGCCATGCCGTCCACAGCAACATGGCATACAACAGTGGCGTGCAGGCCAACGCCTGTTCCAGCGGCTGCACCAGCGCATCGGCGTGGAAACGCCATGGGTTGCGCTGGATCAGCTGAAACGCCAACCCGGCCCCATCCTCTTGCCAGTTGGATATCAACAAGGGCAGCAGGCCCAGGGTCGCCACCGCCAGCGCCAGCCAGAAACCGCCGCGTCGCCATTGCTTGCGCCCGCGCGGACTGAATATGCAAAGCAACAGGCCCGCCAGCATCGGCATCGCGGCGCGGTAATGGGTCAGCCAAGCCAGCGCCAGTGCCACGCCCAGCAGCAGCCAGTCGCGCATCCGGTTCTCGTCCATCGCGCGCACCAACGCCAGCAACGCCAGCATGATGGCCACCGTCAACGGCACATCCGGCAACGCCAGCACGCCCAGGCTTACCGCCAATGGCAACACCAGGCACCACAGGCCAGCTTGCCAGGCCATTGCCGATGCGCCGAAGCACCGCCGGGCGAACGCCACCACCAGCCACGGCAAGCTGCTGCCGATCAACAGGAACGGCCAGCGCATGCCGAACAGTCCATGCCCGGCCACGTCTTCACCCAGCCGGATCAGCCATGCCGTCAGCGGCGGCAGATCGCTGTAGCCCCACGCAAGATGCCGGCTTTCCTGCCAGTAGAACGCCTCGTCGCCGAAGGGCGCGAGCGTGCATGCAATCACCAGCTTGATCGCCAGCAACGCCACGAATGCCGTGACGAAGGTCGCTCGCCAGCGCGCAAGGGCCGCCGTTACACTGGCTTGGTCAGGCATGGGCCGCCGGCCGCGCCATTCGCACCGCTATCGAAAAAACCATGTCCGCCATCACTCCGCTTCGCGATGAAATCCTGCATCAACGCCTGGAAAGCGCACTGGCCCAGGTCAACCAGGTGCTGCTGGGCAAGCCGCGTCAGGTGAAACTGGCCTTTGCCGGCCTGATCGCCGGCGGCCACCTGCTGCTGGAAGACGTGCCCGGCGTGGGCAAGACCACCCTGGCCCGCGCGCTGGCGGCCAGCTTCGCGCTGGAATTCCAGCGCGTGCAGTTCACCAGCGACCTGCTGCCTTCGGACATTATCGGGGTCAGCGTGTACGAGCGCGAGACGGGCGAATTCCGCTTCCATCCCGGCCCGATCTTCAGCGGCCTGTTGCTGGCCGACGAGATCAACCGCGCCACGCCCAAGACGCAGAGCGCATTGTTCGAGGCGATGGCGGAAAACCAGGTGACCGTGGATGGCCAGACCCACACGTTGCCGCGGCCGTTCTTCGTGGTCGCCACGCAGAACCCGCTGGACCTTGCCGGCACTTTCCCGCTGCCCGACTCGCAACTCGACCGCTTCATGCTGCGCCTGTCGCTGGACTATCCGGACGCGGCCGCCGAACGCGCGCTGCTGAATGGCGATGATCGACACGACCTGCTCTCCCGCATGACGCCACAGCTGGACGATGCCGCGCTCATTGCGCTGAACCGTCAGTCGCAAGGCATCACCGTGAGCAGCGCGCTGCTCGACTACTTGCAGGCGCTGCTCACGGCCAGTCGTCGGCATGCGGACATTCGCACCGGCCTGTCGCCTCGCGCCGGCCTCGCCCTGCTCGCGGCGTCCCGGGCGTGGGCCTTGCTCAGCGGCCGCTCGCATGTGTTGCCTGAAGACATCCAGGCCCTGTTCGTCCCGCTGGCCGCGCATCGACTGGTACCTGCCCGCGGTGCCAGCGGCGATACCCTCGCGCGCACCCTGCTGACCGAAGTCGCCGTCGACTGATGCCCGCCACCTTGCGCCGCGTGCAGCAGTGGGCCGAGCGCCGACTGCCTGCGCTGACCCGCTACCGACGACCCGAACCGCTGCCGATCGAACTGCATCGACGGCGCATCTATATCGTGCCCACCTCCTTCGGCCTCGGCTTCACCGTGCTGCTGCTGGTGATGCTGGTCGGTGCGCTGAATTATTCGAACAATGCCGCGCTGCTGCTGACCTGTCTGCTTGGCGCAGCCAGTGCCGCCAGTATGCTGGTGGCGTTCCGCACACTGGATGGCCTGCGCTTGCAAAACATTCGCGCCGGTCACGCAGTCGCCGGACAGCCGATCGATGTCAGCTTCGGTTTCACCTCGCACCGAACACGTTGCGCCGTGCGATTGGATGCGGGCGACACGGGAGCCGCATTCGCCGTGGATGCCACCCGCGGCGAGACCGACGTCACCGTGTCACTGACCACCGAACATCGCGGCTGGCAAACGCTGCCCCGCCTGTGCGTATGGACGACCTGGCCACTGGGCCTGTTCCGCGCATGGAGCTGGCTACACCCGGAACAGGCCGTGCTGGTGTGGCCACGCCCGGAAGCCGAGGGGCCGCCACCCGGTGGTCATACCGAGGACGAACAGCGGCAGCGCCTGCACCACGGCGATGACCCGGCCAGCTTGCGCGACTACCGCCGTGGCGACCCGATCCGCCATGTCGCCTGGAAAGCCAGTGCCCGACACCACGACTTGCTGGTGAAAGATTTCGAGGAGCCGGAGACGCGTCGCGATTGGCAACTGGACTGGCGCCAGCTCGGTCGCATGGACCACGAACGTCGCATTGCGCGGCTGGCCCGCTGGCTGGGCGAAGCACAGGCCCAGGGACGCCGCTACAGCCTGTGGCTGCCGGACGAGCCCATCGAAACCGGCAGCGGCCCGTCGCACTACGAGCGCTGCATGAACGCGTTGGCACGCTTGCCATGAGTCGCGTCGCCAAGCACGCGGAAATACCACTCGATGCGCGCGCCTTCGGCCTGCTCTGCCTGACCGTCGCCGTCGTACTCGCGTTGCATGCACCGCACCTGCCGTGGTGGCTCAGCGCAGTGCTGGCGCCGGTACTCGCGTGGCGCTGGTGGCAGCGGCATCAGCACCCCGGACGCGTGCCGGTCTGGCTCAAGCTGCCGCTGCTGGGCGCGTTGGCGCTGGCCATCATCGTGTATTACGGCAGCCTGTTCGGACGTGCGCCTGGTACGGCGCTAGCGGTCGGCCTGCTGGTATTGAAGATGCTGGAGAGCGAGCGCCAGCGTGATGCCCGCGTCGGCGTCGGCTTTGCCTGTTTCGCCCTGATGACGGCGCTGCTGTTCGACCAGGGCATGGTCGTCACTGCCGTCGTCGTGCTCGGCCTGCTGCCGGCGCTGGCCACCTTGCGCGCACTGGAGCCGGCACAGCCGCGATCACGCGGCCTGCCGCGCGAACTGCTGCCCGGACTGGGCCTGCTCGGCGTTGCCCTGCCACTGGCCCTGCTCGCCTTCGTGTTCGTACCCCGCCTGAGCTCACCGTTATGGGGTGCCCCCAATGCGCACGAAGAGCGCACCGGCCTCAGCGACCGGATGACCCCAGCCGGCTTCACCCAATTGCTGACCGATGACCGTCCGGCGATGCGGGTGAGCTTCGACGGGCCGCCGCCACCGCCGGACCTGCGCTACTTCCGTGCCTACGTGATGGCTTACTACGACGGCACCAGTTGGCAATACCACGACGTCGCCAACCAGCACCCCGCCACGATCGAGGTCGCACGCAGCATCCACTACCGAATCAGCCTGGAACCCAGCCACCAGCGCGTGCTGCCCACGCTGGACGTGCCGGTCGACGTACCGGCGGGCGCCCATATGCGCCGCGACCACGTGGTCATGGCCGACAAGCCGGTGAACGACCCCTTGAGCTACAGCGGCACCTCGGCCACGCGTTACCACCTGGAGCCGCAACTGGGGGCGCATCACCAGCGCTGGCTGCAATTGCCCGATGGATTCAACCCGCGCACCCTGGCGCTGGGGCAGGCGTGGCGCCAGCGTTACGGCAGCGACGACGCGGCCATCGTGCAGGCGGCGCTGTCACTGTTCCATGACGGCGGCTTCCGCTACACGCTGGCGCCGGCACCGCTGGGGCGCAACGCCATGGATGACTTCCTGTTCGACACCCGCGAGGGTTTCTGCGAGCACTATTCGTCCGCATTCACCGTGCTGATGCGCGCCGCCGGCATTCCTGCACGAGTGGTCACCGGCTATCAGGGTGGCTACTGGAGCGATGCCGGGCACTATCTGCTGGTGCGCAACTCCGATGCGCATGCGTGGAGCGAGGTGTGGCTGGCCGGGCGCGGCTGGGTGCGCATCGACCCCACCGCTGCCGTGCGCCCGCAACGCGTCGATCTTGGCGCTGCAGCGGCCGCCGGCGACCAGTTACCATGGACCCAGACGGGTTGGCTGCAATCCCTGCGCAACCACTGGGACATCGTCAACCACTGGTGGAACGAAGGCGTTATAGGGTTCGATACACTGCGTCAGCGCGGCCTGTTGACGCCCTTCGGCATCCGCAAGGCCGATCCGGCGCTGCTGGGCCTGCTGCTGGCGATCAGTTGCGTGCTGTCCGGCGCACTGGGCCTGGTATGGGCCTTGTGGCGCCGTGGTGAAGCCGATCCGGCCCGTGCAGCCCTGCGCGCGCTGGAACGAAAGCTGGCACGCTGCGGTGTCGTGCGGCGACACGGCGAGGGTCCGCGGCATTATCTCAGTCGCGCCGCCCGCGCCTTGCCGGCACGACGGATTGAACTGCAACAGTTGATGGACTGCTATCTTGAGCTTCGTTACGCCCATGTCGAGCCGCCACCTGAATTCCTGCAGCGCTTTCGTCGCGCCGTACGGAATTTTCGAGTCATTCGCGTGGTCAAATGAGTACACGCAGCCGTACCTCGCGTATGTGTCCTCCCCACTGGAGAAACCGTGATGTCTCCCCGCTACAGAATATTGATACTGGCCGCAGCCAGCGCTGCCCTCGGCGCCTGCGCCACCATGCCGCAGCCACTGCAAGGCAACTACGCCAATGTCCCCACGTCCGCCGCGCAACAGGGTGGTGCCGGTGGTGAGCAGGTGCGCTGGGGCGGCGAGATCATCAAGACCGAGCCGGGTCCGCAGGAAACCTGCTTCTACATCCTGGCGCGACCGCTCGACAGCCAGGCACGTCCGACCCAGGGCAATTCGGGTGAAAGCCAGGGTCGCTTCGTCGCCTGCCACGCCGGCTTCTATGATCCCGAGGTATTCACCCGCGGGCGTGAGCTGACCGTCACGGGCACCCTGCACGGCACGGTGTCGCACAAGGTGGGCGAGTACGAGTACGCCTATCCGCGCGTCGAGGCCAACGTGGTCTACCTGTGGCCAAAACGCCCGATATACGTGAACAATCCTTACCCGCCGGGTTTCTATGATCCGTTCTGGGGCCCGGGTTGGGGTCCGGGCTGGGGCTACGGCGGTTATCCGTACTGGGCGGCTCCGCGCGTCATCGTGGTGCGCCGCCCACCACCGCCGCCGCACAAGTAACGCTCACGAAAACGCCGGCCATGCAGCCGGCGTTTTCGCATCCACGGTACCGATCCGCGCGAAGAGATCGGCGCGCGGATCAGCCCGGTGGCCAGTGCAGCGACCGACCCGCGAGCAGGTGCACGTGGATGTGATAAACGGTCTGGCCGCCGTGCTCGTTGCAATTGATCACCGTGCGGTAACCCTGATCGGCGAACCCTTCCCGCTTGGCGTAACCGGCGCATGCCAGCAGCAGCTTGCCGAGCAGGATCGCGTCGTCCGCCGTCGCATCGTTGAGCGTGGCGATCGGTTTGCGGGGAATGAACAGCACGTGCACCGGCGCCTGCGGATTCACGTCGCGGAAACCGATGATCTCGTCATCCTCGTAGACGATGTCCGCGGGAATCTCGCGCCGGATGATCTTGCCGAAAATCGTGTCGCCCATGCTCACCTTCTCCTGTTTCACTTACAGACGCAGCAGCATACCGTGTGCCGCCGGCGCGACTTGCCTGAAGCCGAATTTCTCGTAAAGCCGGTACGCCGTGCCATCGGCAATCAAGCCCACCATCGTGCGCGGTTGCGCCGTTTCGTGGACACGCGCCATCAGCGCCTCCATGATGCGCCGCCCCAAGCCACGCCCTTGCCAGGCCGGGGTGACCGCGATGTCGACCACGAACAGAAACAGGCCGCCGTCACCGACCACGCGTCCCATGCCGACCAGTTCGCCATCGACTCGCACGCACACCGAGCACCAACTGGCCGGCAGTCCGGCCGTCGCGCCTTCCTCGCTCATCGCACTCAGGCCGGCGGCGACACGCAACGCGAGATATTCGGCCGGGGCCGGAATCTCGAGCGTCAGTACCGGATCGTGCGCCATCCTCGTTCAATCCACCGACAGGCGGCTGCCGAACGCATGCGCCAGCGTGCCGCGATCCACGTATTCCAGTTCGCCCCCCAGCGGCACGCCATGCGCCAGCCGGGTCGGCTTGATGCCGGCCGCGCGCGCCAGTTGCGCCAGATAGTGCGCGGTGGCCTCCCCTTCAACCGTGGGGTTGGTGGCCAGAATCATTTCCTCGATCTCGCCTTCGCCCAGGCGTTCACTGAGCAAGTCCAGGCCCAGCTCCTGCGGCCCCAATCCGTCCAGCGGCGACAGGCGCCCCATCAGCACGAAATACTGACCGCGATAACCGGTGGCCTGTTCGATCGCGGCCAGATCCACCGGCGACTCCACCACGCACAGCAAGTGACGGTCACGACTGGCATTGCTGCAAATCGTGCACATCGGCTCCTCGCTGAAATTGCGGCAGCGGGTGCAATGGCCGATGCGTTGCATCGCTTCGTGCAACGTATCGGCCAGTTTCAGGCCGCGCTCGCGTTCGCGCTCAAGCAGGTGGAACGCCATCCGCTGCGCACTCTTGCCGCCCACGCCGGGCAGGCAGCGCAGGGCTTCAATGAGATCAGCGAGAAGTGGGGAGCCGGAGGACATGATTGACTCGAGAAGTGAGTGGAGAGAAGTGAGGAGTGAGAGAAAAGCGAAGAGCTGCGCTTGATGCTCTCTCACTCCTCACTTCTCTCCACTCACTCCTGTCTTCTCAGAACGGCATCTTGAAGCCTGGTGGCAGGTTCATCCCGGAGGTGACGCCGCCGAGCTTGCTCTTGCTGGCCTCGGCCACCTTGTTCACCGCGTCATTGACCGCGGCGGCGACCAGATCCTCGGCCATCTCCGGATCGTCGGCGAACAGCTTGCGGTCGATGGTCACGCGGCGAACCTCGTGCGCACCGGTCATCAGCACGCTGACCAGGCCGCCGCCGGCATTGCCGGTAACCTCCAGCTTGGCGATCTCGTCCTGCGCGCGCTTCATGTCTTCCTGCATGCGCTGCGCCTGCTGCATCAACTGGCCGATTTGACCTCTCATCTCATGTACTCCGAAGTGTTCAGTGTTCGATGGGCTTGACCGAGCCGGGCACCACGCGTGCGCCGAAATCGCGCTTGAGCGCCTGTACCAGCGGGTCTTCCTCGATGGATTGCTCGGCCGCCGACTGCGCCGCACTGCGGGCGCTGGCCGCACGGGCGGCGGGAGTCTGGGTATTGCCGTTCTCGTCGCTGACGAAACGCAGGCGGATCGGCTCGCCCAGTGCCTGGCTGATGCGATCGGCCATCTGGCCGACCATCGGCTCCACCGCCAGATGCATGTGGGCGGCCTGCAAGGCGAGTACCAGCGTGTTGCCATCACGTTCGCGCAGGGCCGCGTTCTGCGCCAACTGCCCCAGCGGTCCGCGCAAACCGGCCTGCTCGATCATCGCCTCCCAGTCCGGCAGGCCGTCGGCGCGGCGCGCGACCGGAGCGGGAGCCGGGGCCGGCACGGGAGCCGCTGCAGCAGCTGCCACGGGCTCGGCACGATGCGAGGCCACCGGGGCTGCGGGGACAGGCGCAGCCGCGACCGGCGCGCGCTGAGGGACGGGTGCCGCAGCACGCGGAGACGCTGGCGGCGCTGCAGGGGCCGCTGCCCCACTGGTACGCGCGGGCCGTGCGCCTGCCCCGTCGTCCGCAGGGCGGAACGCCAGCATGCGCAACAAGGCCATTTCGAAACCGGTGCGCGCATCCGGCGCCAACACAAGGTCGCGGCGCCCGCCGGTGGCAATCTGGTAATACAGCTGCACGTCTTCCGGCGCCAGCTGTTCGGCCAGCCCGGTCAGTGCCGCGTCACCCTCGTCCGGGCGGTAGCCCGGCACCAGCTGGATCAGCTGGATGCGATGCAGCACGGCCGCCAGGTCGTCCAGCACGCCAGCGAAATCCGGCGAGTAAGAGGCAATCCGCTCGCATTCGGTCAAAAGCCGAGCGCCATCGCCATCGGCCAAGGCCTGCAGCACGCCCAGCACCTGACCGCGTTCCACGCTGCCGAGCATGGCGCGCACGTCATCGGCCTTCAGCGCGCCGCCGCCATAGGCAATCGCCTGGTCGAGCAGCGACAAGCCGTCACGCAGCGAACCATCGGCGGCATGCGCCAGCTCGCCGATCGCGGCTTCCTCGTATTCGATGTTCTCGGCCCCAAGAATGTGCCGCATCTGCCCGCTGATCTGCTCGGGCAGCAGCCGTTTCAGGTTGAACTTCAGGCAACGCGACAGCACCGTCACCGGCAGTTTCTGCGGGTCGGTGGTGGCGAGCAGGAATTTCACGTGCGGCGGCGGCTCTTCCAGCGTCTTCAACAGCGCGTTGAAGGCCGGCTTGGACAACATGTGCACCTCATCCACCAGGTACACCTTGAAGCGGCCGCGCGACGGCGCGTATTGCGCGTTCTCGATCACCTCGCGCACATCATCCACGCCGGTGTTGCTGGCCGCATCGATCTCCAGCAGGTCCACGAAGCGACCGGCATCCACCGCGGTGCAGACCGAACACTCGCCACACGGATCGGCCGACTCGCCCCGCTCGCAGTTCAGCGACTTGGCGAAGATGCGCGCGATGGTGGTCTTGCCGACGCCGCGCGTGCCGGTGAACAGGTAGGCATGGTGCATGCGTCCGGTATCGAGCGCGTTGGTCAACGCGCGCACCACGTGTTCCTGGCCCACCAGCTCGGCGAACTTGCGGGGGCGCCATTTGCGCGCGAGGACTTGATAAGACATTCCATACCACCTTGGGGCGAATGTCGATTGTGCCAAGTCGGGCGTGCTAAGTCAGTAAAACCCATCCCGGAAATGGCGGCAGCCCCGCCAGCCACACCCCGGCACCCGAATCATCCACTACCGTTGCTTCCTTCCGGACCTGGCGGAGTTTGCGGACTATCGTCGCGGGGGGACCGACGGGGCCACCATGGACGTCAAGCGATATCGCTTGATTGATTTGCTGTTGCGCCAGCCTGGCAGGGCCGTCGCATGACTCAAATTCTGGCGGAGAGAGCGGGATTCGAACCCGCGATACGTTTTACCGTATACACACTTTCCAGGCGTGCTCCTTCAACCACTCGGACACCTCTCCGCATGCAAAACCCTCGTCACCGGACAAACCGCTCCGGTGAAGAGGCGAAAGGATAGCGGCCGCCAGCGCAACTGACAAGGGATCGATGAACTCAGCCAGCGTCCACGCGAGGGGCCGAAGGGGCGTCCAAGGCAACCCGCTGGCCTGCCCCCACCACCCGGTAACCACGCGCCGCGAGCGCCTGGCCATCGGCCACACTGCCATAGTGGTAAAGCAGCAGGCGCGCCTGCGTGGCCGCGTCGTACTCCCGTTCGATATCGTCGATGCCGGTATGCGAGGGGTTGCCGTGCAGGCCGCAATCGTGGGCGATCAGCTCGCTGCCACCGGCACAGTGCTGCAGCACTTCGGGAATCGGCCGGGTGTCGCCGGTAAAGGCAAAACTGCCTGCCAGGGCAAGGCCGAACGAGGTCCCTGGACGATGATGGCGCGAAGGAAATACATCGAACCACAAGCCATCGAGCCAGAAGCCGCGCGTGCACGGCACCAGCCGGAACGCTTCCCAGTAATTGACGCCACCCTCGGCCAGCACGCCCGGATAATCCGCCACCCGCGCCTGCAGCCACGGCACCAGTGCGGCATGGCAGAACACGCGGATGCCGCCGCGCAAGGCTTCGTCGAACCATACGCGGGTGAACAACCGTTCCATCCCGCCGACGTGGTCCATATGCGTGTGGGTGATGTAAATCGCCTGCGGCAAGCGACCGTAGGCGGCCTGGTAGCGGTCGAGCGTGTCCGGACCGCAGTCGATCAGCAGCAACGGCTCGCCATCGCGCTCCAGCACTGCGGCCGACGAGCCCAGCTCCACCGCATGCGCAGCACCGGTTCCAAGGAAGTGAAGATGCCAGTTCATGCCTGCAGGGTACGCTCGTAGCCACGCATCAGGGGCGTCCACAGCTCGGCATCGAACGCGGCCTCGCCCTGCTTCGCCGCGCCCAGCTTCAGCAATGAGCGACGCAGTCGCTGCAGGTTGGACTGCCGCCAGCCCGCGGCGACTGGGCGCCATTCGCCGCGGTCGAAATCGATCAGGTACAGACCTTCCACCGTCACCAGCACATTGTGCGCATTGAGGTCGGCATGCCAGATGCCTTCGCGATGAAAACGGGCAACCAATTCACCCACCGCCTCCGCCAACGCCGCATCAAGCTGCCCCGCGGACAGGCATTCGGCCAGCGTACGGGCGTCGGCAATGCGTCGGGTGATCAGATCGGCGCGGTAGAACAAGCCGTGCCGGACATAACGGGCGGCCACGACCGCCGGTCCCGGCAGGTTGCGCCGGGCGATCTCGGCCAGCAGGCGGAATTCGGTGAATGGCCGCGTGCGATCCGCGCCGCGCCAGAGATAACGATCCCCTAGCAGGCGTGCCACCAGCCCACCTCTGCGATAATGTCGCAGTACGCACTCGCCGGCAGGCGTGGCGATCACGGCGACGCCGCCACGTCCACCGGCCTGCGTGCGCAAACTGCCCCGTTCGCGCCAGTAATCCGGCGCAAACCAGTCACCATCGACTTGTGGCGACACCACGGCGTCGAACAGAATCGCGCCATCGGCTTCTTCGCGCAGTTGCTCTTGCATCGGTGCTTCAGCGGCTCCGTCTCACGTCCATTGCCCGGCGATTCTACATGTCCGCTCCCGTTTCGATCTGCCTGCTGCGTACTTCCGCCATCGGCGACGTCACCCATGTGGTGCCACTGGTACGCACGCTGCAGCAGGCGTGGCCGCAAACCACGCTGACCTGGATCGTGGGCAAGCTGGAGCGCAAGCTGGTGGGCGACCTGCCTGGCGTGGAGTTCATCACTTTTGACAAGAGTGCCGGTTGGGCCGGCATGCGCGAGGTATGGCGCACGCTGCAGGGGCGACGTTTCGATGCGCTGCTGCAGATGCAGGTGGCGATGCGCTCGAATCTGCTCAGTGTCGGCATCAGGGCCGACCGGCGCATCGGCTACGACCGCGCCCGCGCCAAGGACCTGCACGGACTAGTCGTCAACGAGCGCATTCCCGCGCGCAGCGGCGAACACGTGCTGGACGCGATCGGCAGCTTCTGCGAACCCTTGGGCCTGAAGCAGACCGGGGTGCGCTGGGACATTCCGGTTTCCGACGAAGCCCGTGCCTGGGCGGCCGAACAACTGCCTGGCGACACGCCCACCCTGCTGGTCAGCCCCGGCTCCAGTCATGCACTGCGCAATTGGCGGCCAGAACGCTATGCCGCAGCCATGGATCACGCCGCCACGCGCGGCTGGCGCGTGGCGTTGGTCGGTGGCCCCTCGCCCGCCGAACGCGCCTTGGCCGACACCGTGCTCGCCGCTTGCAAGCTGGCGCCGCTCGATCTCACCGGCAAGGACACGCTGAAGAAACTGATGGCCCTGCTCGACCGCGCCCAGTTGCTGCTGACGCCGGACTCCGGGCCGATGCACATGGCCAACGCCGCAGGCACCAAGGTGCTGGGACTTCACGCCGCCAGCAACCCCGACCGCTCCGGCCCCTACTCCGACCGGCGCTGGTGCGTGGACAAGTACGACGAGGCGGCACGCAAATATCTGCACAAACCCGCCACCGACATCCCTTGGGGCACCAAGATCGAATATCCCGGCGTGATGGATCTGATCGCGGTGGACGAGGTGATCGAGCGCTTCGAGGCTTTCGCGAAAAGCCAGGAGTGAGTCGAGAGGAGTGAGAAGTGAGAGAAAAGCGCTGAGCTGCCGCTTTTCTCTCACGCCTCACTCCCTTTTTCCTTGCTCACTTCTGCTGTCGATAATCCTGATACGACTTTTCCTCGACCAATTGCGAGCCGAGCTTCACGTTGATCTCGCGCTTCACGGCGGCGCGTTCGTCGTTGCGGAAGTACACCAAACGGGCCAGCTCGATGAATTCGGCGTCGAAAGCCTGCGCTTTTTCCTTCAGGCGGATATGGTCCTCGATATCCCACAACGCTTCGTTCACCGCCAACAGGCGGGCGCGTTCGTCGGTAATGTCGGTTTGCGAAGCGGTGTCGTTCAACCAGGTGGCATTGAGCAGATCCAGCTCGTTGCGCACATTGGCCAGCTTGGCCGCATCGGCGATGCGCCGCGACTTGATCTCAAGAATCGTGATCTTGTCGATCAGCTCGCCATGGGACACCGGTACCTGGATAAGGCTCATGAAAACTCCACTTGGAAACGAGGCAAGGCCAGCGCGCACCACCGGCTGTGGCGCCAATGATAGCGGCGAAACGGCCCGACGCCTGAACCGATTACCGTGCAGCGCCGATGCGCCGTACCACCTCATCGAAGAAGGCTTCAGGCAATACGCCACGCACCGGCACGCTCCACCAGCCATCGCGTGCGAATTTCCGGCACTTCACCGCGTCCTTGGCCGTCATCAGCAACGGCAGGTCGTCGTGGAAATCGACATCGGAGAGCACAAAGGCGTGGTGATCGGCGAAAGCGTGCTCGATGACGTCGATGCCCTGCGCCCGCAAGCTGTCGAAAAAGCGTTGCGGGTGGCCAATGCCGGCCACTGCATGCACGCGCAGCCCGCGAAAAGCGCCCAATGGCTGCTCCCGCCCGTCCGGGATGCCGCGCACGACACTGCCCTCGAGCCGCATGGTGAACTCGCCAGCCACACGGGTTTCGCCGTTGCAGACGCGAAAATCCACGGCATGCAACCGGGACATCGGCTCGCGCAGCGGCCCCAGCGGCAGCAATCGGCCATTGCCGAAGCGGCGCACGCCATCGATCACGCAGATCTCCACATCACGCGCGAGGCGGTAATGCTGCAGGCCGTCGTCGGCCACGATCACGTCGCAACCGGCATCGATCAGCAAGCGCGCCGCCGCCGGGCGATCGCGCCCCACCGCCACCGGCACGCCGCTGGCGTGGATCAGGCACGGCTCGTCGCCTACCTGCACCGGATCGGGGGCATCGCTCAACAGCAGCGGCTCACGCTGGTCACCGCCGTAACCACGGCTGACCACACCGGGCTTGCGCCCACGTGCGCGCAACGCCTCGACCAAGGCAATCGTCAGCGGGGTTTTGCCGGTACCGCCAACGGTGAGATTGCCCACCACGATGACCGGAACCGGCAGTGTCTCACTGCGCAGCCAGCCGTGGCGGTAAACCCATCGCCGCAGCCGCACCACGCCGCCGTAAAGCACCGCCAGCGGCCAGCACCACCAGGGCACTCGACCCTTGTCGTACCAGGCCAGCGCAAGCGTGTCGGCCAGAGCCATCGGGAGCGTGCTCAGTCGCCCGCGCCGCTCTGCAGCGGCTCGTTGAACTGCATGCGATGCAACATGGCGTAATAGCCATCCATGTCCATCAACTCGGCGTGCGTCCCACGTTCGACGATACAGCCCTGATCCATCACGGCGATCTGGTCGGCATGCTCGATGGTAGACAATCGATGGGCGATCACCAGGGTGGTGCGGTTCTGCATCAGTTTCTGCAACGCCTGCTGGATCAACCGTTCCGACTCGGTGTCCAGTGCGCTGGTGGCCTCGTCCAGTACCAGGATCGGCGCGTTCTTGAGGATGGCACGGGCAATCGCGATACGCTGGCGCTGGCCACCGGAAAGCATGCCACCGCCCTCGCCAATCGGACTGTGGATCCCTTGCGGCAGGCGTGCGATGAACTCCATCGCATTGGCGGCCTCGGCCGCAGCCATGATGTCCTCGTCGCTGGCACCCGCCAACTCGCCATAGGCGATGTTCTCCGCCACCGTACCGTCAAACAGCACCACGCTCTGCCCCACCCATGCAATCTGGCGGCGCAGCGAGTCGAGCGTGTAATCGGCATAGTTCTGGCCATCGAGCACGATCCGCCCTGCGTCGGGCTCGTAGAAGCGGGGCAACAGTGCAACCAGGCTGCTTTTGCCGCTGCCCGAACGCCCCACCAATGCGGTGACGCTGCCCTGCGGACAATGCAGATTGATGCCGCACAAGGCCGCATTGTCACTGCGCGGATAACTGAACCGCACATCCTCGAAGCGCAATTCACCACGTGTGCGCTCCAGCACCCGGTGACCATGATCGGTCTCGGGTGCCATATCCATCACGTCGAACAAGTCTTCCGCTGCAGATACGCCACGCTGAATGTTCGCCTGCACATTGGTCAAGCGCTTCAGCGAAGGCACCATGGCGCCCATCGCGGTCAGCACGGCAACGAACACGCCAGAGGAAATATGGTCGATCACACCCGGGCGCGTGCCCAGGAAAACCAGCGCAGCCAGCGCCAATGCCGAGACGCTCTGGATCGCGGTACTCGACGACGCATTGGTCGCGGCAATTTTCAGGTTAAGTCGACGGGTGCGGTCGGTCACCGCGTCGAAGCGCCCGGCCTCGTGCGGTTGGCCGCCGTAGATGCGCACCTCGCGATGGGCATTCACCGACTCCTCGACGGTGCCGGTAACCGATCCCATCGAGCCCTGGATACGACGGCTGATCTGCCGATAACGGCGACTGACCACAGTGGCGATCAATGCAACTGGTGGCACCATCACCAGCAACACCAGCGTCAGATAAGGGCTGGTACTCAACATCACGTACAACATGCCGATTACAGTGAAGCCCTCGGTAATCGCCACCTTCACCGCATCGGTGGAGGCCGCAGCCACCTGCTCGCTGGTGTAAGTGATACGCGAAATCTGCTGCCCCGAGGGTTCCTCGCCGAAAAAGGCCGCCGGCAAACGCAGATAGGCGGCAAATACATCGCGCTGCATCCCCTGTACCACATGGCGACCTATATAGGAGATGCCATAGCTGCTCACGAAGGTACCAACACCACGCACGGCAAAGATGCCGATGATCCAGATCGGCATCCAGAAAATCAGGTAGGGGTCCTTCTCCGCGAACAGCCGATCGATCATCGGCTTGAGCAACTTGGTAAACGCGACCAACCCCCCACCATCCAACACCATGCCCAGCATGGCGATGACGCCCACAACCCAGTAGCGCTTCGTGTAACCCAGCAGCCGCTTGTATATCTGCCAGCTCTGCGCGTCCCAGATGGCGGTCTTGCCGCTGTTCATTGGCTGCCGCCCGGATGATCCGGCGTGGTGGCGATGGCCAGGTGGGTGAAGCCGAGCTGGCCGAGCGCATCCATCGCGGTGACCACGCTCTGGTGCGAGGACATCGCATCGGCGCGAATGGTCACTTGGCGGTCGCGTTCATCACCCGCCACGCGGGCGATCGCCTGCTTGAGTTGGTCCACGCTGGTTCCTGCCACTTCGTCACTGCCCACGTAGAAATGCCCCGCGCGGTCCACCATCACGGTCAGCGCCGGTGGCTGCATGTCGCGGTCCTGCGCACTGGCCTGCGGCAGGTTTACCTGCAGGCGCGAGTGCTGCACAAAGGTGGTGGTCAGCACGAAGAACATCAACAGGGTGAGCAGCACGTCGATCAACGGGATCACGTTGATCTCGAAATCGTCGCTGCGGCGATCGTTGCCTATGCGCATGGGCGATCAGACCGCTGCATGGCCGGTAGCAGCCGGCGTCCGTCGCACACGTGCCGGAGCCACCGGCGAAACCGGCGTGAGGTCATCCAGCAGCACGATGGCCTGCTTCTCCATCTCCACGCAATAAGCCGATACTTTCGAGCGGAAGTAACGATGCAGCACGTAAGCCGGGATCGCCACCGTGAGGCCGCTGGCCGTGCAGATCAGCGCCTCGCCGATGCCGCCGGCCATGCGCGTCGGATCGGCCATGCCGCCGCCCATTACTTCCATGAACATGCGGATCAGGCCGATCACGGTACCGAACAGGCCCAGCAACGGGCCGATCAGCGCAATCGTGCCCAGCGTATTCAGGTAACGCTCCATGCGATGCACCACGTGGCGACCGGTATCCTCCAGCCGCTCCTTGATCTGGTCGCGCGGACGATGGCGCACGGCCAGCGCCGAGGCCAGCAGTTCACCCAGTGGCGAACCTGCGGACAATTGCTCCAGGTGCGACGGGTCGAGCTTGTCGGAACGCGCCCACTCGCGCACTTCCTGGCCCAGGCCAGGTGGCAGCACGGAGCTGCGACGCAGCGTCCAGCAACGCTCCAGCACGATCGCCAGCGCGATCGCCGAACAGATCAGGATGGGCAGCATGGCCCAACCGCCCGCCATCAGAATGTCCAGCACACCAACCCCCATCTGCACGAACTGCGGAAACGCGCATCATAGCAGCGTCTCCGCCCGCTACCGTGCGTCCGGTGGCAGTTGCGCAACCGCGTGCCCGCAGGCCTTCATTCACGCCAATAGCGTGGTTGCCGCTGGCGCCACGTGGCAGCCACATGGGCTGACTCAGTCACCGGAAAATCCACCTCGATGGCTCCACGGACCGCCGTGTTCAGCACCGGCACGCCGGCCTTGGCATAGCGCTGCAGTACCTGCGGTCGCGGATGGCCGAAACGGTTGCGCCAGCCCGCCGAGACGATCGCCAACCGTGGATGCACCGCGGCAATGAACCCGGCGCTGGATGACGTCAGACTGCCGTGATGCGGCACCAGCAGGATGGGTGCCGGGCCAGGTTCCACTGCCGCGGCCACCGCCGGTTCCACCCGCTTGCTGATATCGCCCGGCAACAGCAGACGCCCGCCTGGCCCTTCCACCAGCAACACGCAGGAACGGTCGTTATCGCGTCGACTCGGCGCCGCGGACACCGGATTGAGCACGCGAAAACGCACTTTGTCCCACGTCCACGCCTGGCCGGCGAGGCACGGCTGCATCGGCAAGGCCATCTTCTCCACTTCGCCGGCGTAACGGCGCGCATGCGGAAACGCGCCCGCCACCGCCACTGCACCACCGGCATGATCGTTGTCGGCATGGCTGATCATCAGCATGTCCAACCGATCGATGCCCAGCGCGTGCAGCGATGGCGTCACCACCGCCTGCCCCAGGTCGAAACCGGAGGGATAACGCGCGCCGGCGTCGTAGACCAGCACGTGATGTCGCGTGCGCACCACCACCGACAACCCCTGCCCCACATCCAGCACCCACATCCGGAAGGCACCAGTCGCCGGGCGTGACAACGGCGGCCACAGCAAGGGCAGGAACAGCAGTACGCCCAGCCATCGCAACGGCACCCCGCGCGGCATGAACAACCAAAGGGCGCCCAGCATGGCCAGCAACAGCGCCCACGGCTGCACCGCCGGCAGATACCAGTGCGCGCCCGGCCATGTCGCCATGTGCTCCAGCAGCCACCATTGCGCATGCGCCATCCAGCCCGCCAGGCGCCATACCGGCGTGGCCAGCGGCGGACACAGCAACAGCATGAGCAGGCCGAACAAGGCGCACGGCACGATCGCGAAACTGACGAACGGCACCGCGACCAGGTTCGACAGGGCACCGACCAGCGAGGCCTGGCCGAAAAACCACAGACCCAGCGGCAGCAGCGACACCATCATGACCAGCTGCCCTGCCGTCAATTCGTGCAGGAACGCTCGCCAACCGCGCCCACGCCCAACCAGGCACAGCAGCAGAAACGCCACCCCGACGAACGACAACCAGAATCCCGCCGACAACACCGCCAACGGATCGAACAGCAGCATCGCGATCATCGCCAGCGCCAACGCATGCGCACCACCGACATGACGGCGGCTGCAGCGCGCCAGCGCCACCACGGCGATCATCAACAACGTGCGCACCGTGGGCAGGCCGAACCCTGCCAGCGCGCCGTAGACGAGTGCCGTCGCCAAGGCCGCCGCAGCCTGTGCCGATGGGCGTGGCCAGCGCAACGCCAACATCGGACACAGCGCATACAGCAAGCGTGCCAGCCAGACGCCGAAAACGGCCGCCACGCCCACGTGGAAACCGGAGATGGCGATCAGGTGCGAGACACCGTTGGCACGCGCCACCTCCCAGTCGTTTTCGTCCAGTCCGCGCGTATCGCCCACCGTGAAAGCGCGCAGCAGATCCGCGTCGTGGGCATTCGGCACCCGGCGCATGATTTCGTCGGCCAGCCAGCCACGCAAGCGATTCACGCAGAACGCTGGCGAGGCTCGCGACGCATTGGCAGGATCGTCGCGCACATAGCCCACGGCCACGATGCCGCGTTCCAGTGCACTGCGTTCGCTATCGGCACCACCGGGATCGATCATCCCGCGCGGACGCTTCAGACGCAGCGTGAGATGCCAACGCGAACAGGGATGCAATGCGGGTGGCTGGCCGTACCAGGCCAGTCGCACCAGCCCATGCAGCGGCACCGGGTGGCCATCCAGAACGACACGCTCCAGGCGCAACTGGAAAGCCGTGGCGTGCGCGCGCACCTGTGGCAGATCGGCGACCTGCCCGGTCACGCTGAAATCGCGCCCTTCCAGATGGCGCGGCAAGCGCGCCTCCATCGCCAGGCTTCCGCGCCAGACCGCCCAGGCAAGGCCGAGCAGCAACACCATCACCCAACGCAGGCGCGGCCAACGCCAGCAACACGGCAAAGTGCCAGCAGCCAACAGCAACATGCTCCAGCGCGGCGGCAGCACCGGCAGCCACTGCACAACCAGTACACCGGCCAGCAAGGCCAGCCCGATGCCGATCGTTCCCTGTCCCGCCACACGCGCCATGCCTGCGCCTTGCCGCCCTCCGACCGGGCAAGCCTAGCCCGCCGAACGCCGGATGCCTGTAGGCGAACGCCGTTATCGCCTGTAGCTACCCGCAGCGGCAGAGGCGCATGGGCGCCTCGACCAGCGCCCGCAATGCCTGCGCCGAGTTACGCCGCCACGTGCTCGCGCAACATGCCGTTGTGCAACTCCAGCGTGCGATCCATCCGTGCTGCCAGACGCTGATCGTGGGTGACCAGGATGAAGCTGGTGCCGATCTCGCGATTGAGCTCCAGCATCAGCTCATAGACTTGGGCGGCATTGGCTTCGTCGAGATTGCCGGTGGGCTCGTCACCCAGCACGCAGGCCGGCCGGGTCACCAGCGCCCGGGCCACCGCGCAACGCTGGCGTTCGCCGCCGGAAAGCTCGGACGGCTTGTGATGCGTGCGCTGACCCAGGCCGACGCGTTCCAGCAAGGTCATCGCCTGCTGCTCGGCTTCGGGAATCGGCGTGCCGCGAATCAGCAGCGGCATGCATACGTTCTCCAGCGCGGTGAATTCGGGCAGCAGGTGATGGAACTGATAGATGAAACCCATCGAGCGATTGCGCACGCGCCCGCGCTCGGCATCGGACAGCGTCGACAGCACGCGCCCTTCCACCGCCACTTCGCCACGGGTCAGCGTGTCGAGCCCGCCGATGATGTGCAGCAAGGTGCTCTTGCCCGAGCCGGAGGCGCCCACGATGGCCAGCGTCTCGCCGCGCTTCAGCTCGAAGCTGGCATCGACCAGCACCTCGGTCTTCAGGCCGTCTTCGGCATAGGTCTTGGCGATATGGCTGACGCGCAGCACGGTGTCGTTGTTCATGGCATTCGACTTATTCATAGCGCAGCGCCTGCGCCGGCTGCGTGCGCGAGGCGCGCCACGCGGGATAAAGGGTAGCCAGCAGCGAGAACGCGAAGGTAACCACGGTGACCCAGAGCACGTCGTGCCACTCCAGCCGGCTTGGCACCTGGCTGATGTAATAGACATCGGGCGACAGGAACTGCACGTGGAACACATCCTGGATCCAGTCGACGATGTTCGGCAATTGCCACGACAGCAGCGAGCCAAGACCCACACCGAAACCGATGCCGACCAATCCCACCAGCACGCCCTGCACCATGAACATGCCCATGATGCTGCGCGGCGTGGTGCCCAGGGTCCGCAGGATCGCGATCTCGGCCTGCTTGTCGGTCACCAGCATCATCAGCATCGAGACCAGGTTGATTACCGCCACCAGCACGATCAGCGACAGGATGATGCCCATCACCAGCTTCTCCATCGAGATGGCGGAGAAGAAATTGGCGTTGTCCTGCATCCAGGTCCGCACCGAGTAGATGTCACCCAACTTGTCGGAAAGCTCGTGCGCCACCGGAGCGGCATTCCAGAGATTGTCCAGCTTCAGGCGAATGCCGGTAGGGCCAGCCAGGCTGCGCAGTGCCTCGGCATCCTGCATGTTGATCAGCGCCAGGTTCGCGTCGTAGTCGTGCATGCCCAGCGAATAGATGCCGGTGACGTGGAAACTGCGCACCAAGGGCACCGAACCGAACGGCGTGGCGCGCAGTTGCGGCACGATCACGATGATCTTGTCGCCCACCGACACGCCCAATTGCATGGCCAGCTCGTTGCCCAGCAGGATGTTCCAGCTTTTCGGCGTGAGCGAATCGAACTGGCCCGAGACCATGTGCTTGCTGAAGTCCGACACCTTCGGTTCCAGCTTCGGCTCGATGCCTCGCACCATGGCGCCGGAGGACCCACGCCCTTGCAGGAACGCCTGCACGTCGACATACGGCGCCGCGCCGCGCACGTGCGGATTGGCATGCGTGATCTCAAGCGCGCGCTGCCAGTTCTGCATGCCGGACGCATCGATGCTGGACACCGTGGCATCGGAAACCGCGCCCAGAATGCGTGAACGCAGCTGGAAATCGAAGCCGTTCATCACCGACATCACGGTGATCAGCGCCATCACGCTGATCGTGATGCACACGATGGACACGCTGGAAATGAACGAGATGAACTGGTTGCGTCGTTTGGCGCGGGTGTAACGCAGGCCGATGAAAAGCTCGAGCGGTCGAAACATGGGCAGGTCGCTTGTGGGGTTCGCTGGGCAGGCCGCCCGGACATCCATTATCAGGTATTCGGTGAGACCGTGCCGGCAAGGCAAAGTGCCCGGGTTCAGGATGACGAATCGGCGGCGGTTACGTCCCGCACTGCCAACCGCATGCGCAGGCGGCGGCGAATGTCGGGGTCGCTGTTGTCGGGCGCGAGCAGCAAGGTCGTGATGCGTTGATCCTGCTCGCGCAGGCGCAGCAACACGAAGCTTCCCAGCACGCGGAACGACAGCAGGGTGGCCATCGCGTCGTCGCCATTGCCCCGATGCAGATTCCAACCGCCTTCGGCGGCCCAGCCCGCCGCTGTCACATCCGCATCCGAGCGATGCCGCATGGCATGCAGCCACAAACCCAACGCCAGGATGACCAAAGCCGGCTTCAGCCACCACGCGAAGCCGCACGAGGCAATGGCCAACACGGCCAACACCAGTACGGCGGTCAAAGCACGCGCAAGCAGCCGCGACGGCTGGTACTCAAAGCCGATGGCGGGCGCGGATGTCATCGATGATCGACTGCCAGTCCGCACGGGGCGCTCGCGCGTGCCCCATCACCCAGTCCCACAGATCGGGGTCCTGCACATCGAGCAGTTCGTCGAAGGCTTGGCGCTGCGCTTCGCTGGCCGACGGAAACGCCTCGTCCAGCCAACCGCCGAACAAGGCATCGAGTTCGCGGGTGCCGCGGCGGGTGCGCCAGCGCAGGCGCTTGATGTGGGCTTCGTCCATAGATCAAAGCGCGCGAAGCGCCTCCTTTGCTCCCTCTCCCGTTCGGAGAAAGGATTGAGGTGAGAGGATCAATCTTGCGACTGAGCAGTATTCGAAGGAAAGCTTTTTCAGCCTTCTCGCGAGCACCCTCCCCTCATCCGCCCTGCGGGCACCCCGGATCGAGTCCGGGGCAGGCTCTTCTCCCCGGAGGAGAGAAGGAAGCATGGTGTCGCCGCTGGGCGGCGACGTTTCCTTAGGAGCGTCGTTCCACGATCAGCTTCTTGATCTCCGCGATTGCCTTGGCCGGGTTGAGACCCTTCGGGCAGGTGCGTGCGCAGTTCATGATGGTGTGGCAACGGTACAGCTTGAATGGGTCTTCCAGGTCGTCCAGGCGTGCACCGGTGTCTTCATCGCGACTGTCAACGATCCAGCGGTAAGCCTGCAGCAGCACGGCCGGACCGAGGTATTTGTCGCCGTTCCACCAGTAGCTCGGGCAGCTGGTCGAGCAACAGGCGCACAGGATGCACTCGTACAGGCCGTCGAGCTTCTTGCGATCTTCCGGCGACTGCAGGCGCTCGCGATCCGGCGCCGCACTCTGCGTACGGATCCACGGTTTGATCGAGGCGAACTGGGCGTAGAAGTGCGTGAGATCGGGCACCAGATCCTTCACCACCGGCATGTGCGGCAGCGGATAGATCTTCACGTCGCCCTTGGCCACGCCGTCGATCGCGCAGATGCACGCCAGCGTGTTGGTGCCATCGATGTTCATCGCGCACGAGCCGCAGATGCCTTCGCGGCAGGAACGGCGCAGCGTGAGCGTGGGGTCGATCTCGTTCTTGATCTTCAGCAGTGCATCCAGAACCATCGGACCGCACGCGGCCAGATCGACCTCGTAGGTGTCGATGCGCGGATTCTCGCCGTCATCCGGCGACCAGCGATAGATGCGGAACGTACGCGGTTTTTTCGCGTCCTTCGCCGGAAAGTGCTTGCCCGGCTGGATCTTGGAATTCTTGGGTAGCGTGAACTCGGCCACGATTGCCTCTCCAGTCGGTAATCAGTAAACGCGCTTTTTCGGGGGCACCACGTCGACCTCGTCGGTCAGCGTGTGCATGTGCACGGGGCGGTAGTCGAAACTGGTCTTGCCGTTTTCGTCCACCTTCACCAGGGTGTGCTTCATCCACTCGGCATCGTTGCGGTCCGGGAAATCCTCTCGCGCATGGGCGCCGCGGCTTTCCGGGCGTTGTTCGGCCGAATGCATGGTGCCCACTGCCTGGTCGAGCAGGTTGGCCAGTTCCAGCGTTTCGATCAGGTCGGAATTCCAGACCATCGAACGGTCAGTGACGCGCACATGCTTGAAGGATGCGTGGACGGCATCGATCTTGTCGCAACCTTCCTTCAGGGTCTCGCCCGTACGGAACACCGCGGCATCGGTCTGCATGGTGCGTTGCATGTCGAGGCGAATCTTCGCCGTCGGCGTATCGCCATCGGCATGGCGCATGGCGTCGAAACGAGCCAGTGCCTTGTCCAGCGCGCTGGCCGGCAGATCCTTGTGCGCTGCGCCCGGCTTGACCAGCTCGGCACAACGATGCGACACCGCACGACCGAACACCACCAGGTCGAGCAGCGAGTTGGAGCCGAGGCGGTTGCCACCATGCACCGACACGCAGGCCGCTTCGCCAATGGCGAACAGGCCCGGCACCACCGCATCGACGTCGTCGCCGCGCTTCTGCACCACTTCGCCGTGATAGTTGGTCGGGATGCCACCCATGTTGTAGTGGACCGTGGGCAGGATCGGAATCGGCTCCTTGGTCACGTCCACGCCCGCGAAGATGCGTGCCGATTCGGCAATGCCCGGCAGGCGTTCATGGATCACTTCGGCGCCCAGGTGCATCAGGTTCAGGAAGGCGTGGTCCTTGTGCTCGCCGACACCGCGACCCTCGCGGATCTCGATGGTGATGGCGCGGCTGACCACGTCACGCGAGGCCAGGTCCTTGGCGCTCGGCGCGTAGCGCTCCATGAAGCGCTCGCCCTTGGAGTTGGTGAGGTAACCGCCCTCGCCGCGCACACCCTCGGTAATCAGGCAGCCTGCGCCATAGATACCGGTGGGATGGAACTGCACGAACTCGAGATCCTGCAGCGCCAGGCCCGCGCGCAGCACCATGCCGCCGCCGTCGCCGGTGCAGGTATGGGCCGAAGTCGCACTGAAATAGGCGCGACCGTAGCCGCCGGTGGCCAGCACCACGGACTGGCCGCGGAACAGGTGCAAGGTACCTTCATTGAGGTCCAGCGCGAGCACGCCGCGGCAAACGCCTTCCTCGTCGAAGATCAGGTCGATCGCGAAGTACTCGACGAAGAACGTGGCATCATGCGCCAGCGCCTGCTGGTACAGCGTGTGCAGGATCGCATGACCGGTGCGGTCGGCCGCGGCGCAGGTGCGCTGCGCGGTGCCCTTGCCGTAATGCGTGGTCATGCCGCCGAACGGGCGCTGGTAGATCTTGCCGTCCTCGGTGCGCGAGAACGGTACGCCGTAATGCTCCAGTTCGAGGATCGAGGGAATGGCCTCGCGGCACATGTATTCGATCGCATCCTGGTCGCCCAGCCAGTCGCCACCCTTGATGGTGTCGTAGTAGTGGAAGCGCCAGTCGTCCTCGCCCATGTTGCCGAGCGCGGCGGCGATGCCACCCTGCGCTGCCACGGTGTGCGAGCGGGTCGGGAACACCTTGGTGATGCAGGCGGCCTTCAGGCCCTTCTCGGCCAGACCGAACGTGGCACGCAAGCCCGCGCCACCGGCGCCGACCACGATCACGTCATACTTGTGTTGCTGAATCTTGTAGGCTTCCATCGAGCTCAGGCTCCCAGTGCGATGCGCAGTACGGCCAGCACACCCGCGAGTGCACAGAGCACCGCGAGGAACTTGATCGCTACCAGCAGGACGACTTCCTTCCAGCGGGTATGCACGTAGTCTTCGATCACCACTTGCAGGCCGAGCACGGCATGCCAGAACGCGGTGACCACGAACAGGATCAGCAGCAGCGCGTTCCACGGCTTGGCAACGGTGGCCCGGGCCGTGGCGAAATCGGCGTGCAGCAGGCACAGCACGGTGATCACGAACCACAGGCCGAGCACGACCAGTGCCGCGGCAGTGACGCGCTGGGTCCACCAGTGACCCGCACCGGATTGTGCCGAACCCAGCGCGCGGGCGCGCTTGAGGGGATTGCGCAGATCGTTTGCGTTCGCGCTCATGCGGCACCTCCCGTGCTCAGCACCCAGGCCCAGACAATCACCACCAGCACGATGCTGGCGATCAGCGACAGCCAGCTCGAGCGCACGAACTGCGGAATCGCGTAACCCGCGCCGGTGTCCTGCACCAGATGGCGGATGCCGTTGCACAAGTGGTAGAACAGGGACCAGCTCCAGCCGATCAGCAGGATGATGCCGACGGGACTGCCGATGCAGGCCTTGAACTGATCGAAATGACTTTCTCCAGCGGCCAGCGCGAGCAGGCCCCACAGCACCAGCAAGGTGCCTACGGCCAGCGCAATGCCGGTGGCGCGATGCAGGATGGAACTCACCATCTGCACTTGCCACTTGTAGATCTGAAGATGCGGAGAGAGCGGTCGTCGCGTGTCTGCCATGGCGGCTATCCTGGGGTGGAATCGCTGGATGTCCTTGCCGCCTCGCCTCGTTCCCTCGCCGATCGACGCACGCGCCGATCATGCGCGAATCAGAAGTCGATGCAACGCCCGTTCTTTTCCCAATCGCCATAACGCGTCGGGTCGGGCGCCGGCCGCTCGACCTTTGCTTCGCCGGACGTGTCGGAGGCAGGAACGACAGAGCGTTCCGGCACGGCGGACTCGGGCTTGGTTTCGGTTTGAGAGGGCGTCTTGGACATGGTTTTCTTTAGCCGAGAAAGCGTAATACTTGCGGCAGTGCGGCACAACCATTGACATGCACGCATCCACCTTGTGCAACCCGCCCCAAGCCCCTACATGACATTGCAGATGACGACTCCGCTTCCCGCCCATACCCTGCTGATCGAAGGCCCGGACGCCATCGCCTTCGCGCAATCGCAGTTCAGCAACAATATTGCCGCACTGCCGAACGGACGGTGGCAATTCAGTGCATGGCTCGATGCGCAGGGGCGCGTACGCGCGCTGTTCCACCTGCTCCGGCTGGATGACGAGCGCCTGCTGCTGTTGCTGCGCGGCGACCATCCCGATGAACTGGCTTCATCGCTGCAGCAGTTCGTATTCCGCGCCAAGGTCCGGCTGACGCACTCATCTTCATCGATGCTCGCGTGCGGCCCGGCACGACCGATCTTCGACGTGAATTGCGATGGCGATCTCATCGAACTGGGCTGTGGCAATCATTCATTGCTGTGTGGCAACCACCTCTCCGGCGACGACAGCTGGCGCCGATTGCAATTGCTCGACGGTTGGGCGTGGCTGCCGGAGGCCGCGACCAACACGCTGCTGCCCCCCGCACTGTCGATGTACCGATTGCCCGCCGTCGCACTGGACAAGGGCTGCTATCCCGGACAGGAAATCGTCGCACGACTGCATTACCGCGGCCGCCACAAGCGCCACTTGCACCGCGTCAAGTTGTCGCAAGCCGTATCTCACGGCACGGTTCTGCACGTCGAACACGATGACGCCGTGCAGTTGCTGCAGGTGCTGCCGCACGAACACGGCGCCGAAGCACTCGCCGTCCTCTCCGATGAACTGGCGGAACGCTTTCCACACGGCTCCGAGGTCGCCTCCGACGAAGGTCCAAGCCTTCGCCTTGAAACCGGCTGGAGCGACTGATACAGACGCATTGCAAGACGATCTTGTCGTTCATTCAAACGTGAAATGAATGTGAACATTTCCCTCAAGGCACTTGCACACGACGAAAAGCGCCACTAGTCTCCGCCGATCATTTGGAAGCGCCGCCAATACTGGGCGCTGATGTACGCGACGAACCGGAGGGGTCCGGATCTCAGCGCGACCCGGCAGCAACAACGCCGGATGGAATGAACGCCGAATGGCGAAAGCAGTTGCAGGCACCAGGGCCGAAACGGCTCTTGCAGCGCCAAGACAACACACACCTCGACCGACATCGGATCAGCCGGTCGAACGCCACAATCCCGTGGCAAAGCACCCGACCACAAGTTTCGGTTCGGCGTGATCAATCCAGGTGGAAGGGCCTGCCCGCTCTCCATCGCAACGGCGCGCGAGACATCCATTCGTCCCGCGCGTACAGCACGTTGGAGGCAGAATGAAACTTGCAATGATGTTGTGGCTGGCGTCCGTGCTACCCCAACACCTCGCCAACCAGACCTGTCTGGCGACGACGGTTTACCTTGAAGCGCGCAGCCAGCCCACCATCGGCCAGCTCGCGGTTGCAGAGGTGGCCATGCGTCGCCGCGACCAGGGCCGGTGGGGCAACACGGTGTGCGATGTCGTCACGGCGCCGCACCAGTTCGCCACCGCCACCACGCCGAAATCATTCGAGATCACCAATCTCGCCGCGTTCCAGAAGGCATGGAAGATCGCCGGCGACTCGATCAACAACTGGAACCTGCCGCGCAACGAGCGCCGCTTCGTGGTACCCCATGCCGACCACTTCGCCACTGCCGCGGTATCACCGACGTGGGAACGCAATCGCACCGGCACCACCATTGGTGCGCACACGTTCTACGCCGTCAACTGACGCGACAATCGCCCACAAAAAAGGCCCTCGTTCGAGGGCCTTTTTTTGGACGTATAAACGGCTAAATGAAAACAAGGATCAGCGTGCGTAAACCTGGTTTCCGCTGACCTCGACATAGTCGCCGCGACGAACACCGGGATCATTGCGCTGGGTCACGGTGACATACTGGCCATTGTCCAGCCGCACCGAAACCTGCCACGCCGTCTCGGAACCGCCCGTGCGCTTGCCGACCTGGTCGCCCACGACACCGCCCGCCACGGCACCGGCAACGGTCGCAGCCTTGCGACCGTCACCCTTGCCGACCGTATTGCCCAGCAAGCCGCCGGCGACTGCACCGATCACGGCACCCAGGGTGCCGTTGCTGCTTTTCTGCACGTAGACCTGCTGCACGTCCTGCACCACGCCACACTGCTGGCAACGAGCACCCCGTCCGCCATAACCCTGCCCTTGCTGGACGTAACCGCCATTGCGAACGCCATAGGGTTGCTGTGTTGCACAGCCGGCCAACCCCAGGCCGGCAGTCAGCGCGACAACAAGAATCGGCTTGCCGATACGGATACTCATGCTCGTCTCCTTTTGGAAAGAAATCAGCGTGCGTCGGATACGGCCACTACACCCTGCTGCACTTCCACGCGATCACCCGGATCGTGATCCATCCGCGTCGAACGCGTTACACCGTTGTACTGGTACGTGACGTCGTAGCCGACGATCTTGGTGGACGAGCTGCTGACGGTATTGCACTCGCGCTCGGTGGTCGACGTCACCGTGCCATGCTGATGGGCTGCTTCAATGCGGTTGCCCGCGTAGCCACCACCCACGGCACCGGCCACTGTCGCCAGCGTCTTGCCCTTGCCACCGCCCACCATGTGGCCAAGCAGGCCACCGGCCACGGCGCCGATCGCGGTACCGGCAATGCGATGCTGATCCTTCGGTGGCGCCGTGTGGTTGACCACCACATCCTTGCAGACCTGATGCGGATTGTTCACGGTCTTGCGTACCGGCGTCACGCTGACCACCTTGGCGTACTGCGGACCACTGTTCGCGGCAGCCTGTTGGGCCGCCGGCGTGCCCGCCGCACCTGCATCGGCGCTGGCATCGCGGTTGCAGGCCGCCAGGCTCACCGCGAACGTGGCCGCGATCCCCATGTAAAGCGCATTGACTACCAACCTGTTCATCGCGAATCTCCCATGTTGAATTGATGGTCACGTCTGACGTCTTCCGTCACGCCATGCTCCACCTGATTACATTGATAACCCGTGCAGACTGAATCCGAACTTGATCAAATTCGTCACACATCCTTCACAACTCCCCCATGCCCCGCGCAGATTAGCCACAAGCCATGGCACAAGGAAGAATCCACTTCACGAAAACTCCATGCCCATCCTTGCCGACAGCCACGTACACCTCGATGACCCGCGCTTTGACGACGATCGTGGCGACGTACTCGCACGCGCCCGCCGCGCCGGCCTGAACACCTTGATCATCCCCGGGGTCGATGCAGCCAGCTGGACCAGGCTCCTCGCGCTGCATCATGCCGAACCGGGTGTGTACGTTGCGTATGGCCTGCACCCGATGTTCCTGGCTCGCCACCAACCCTGCCACCTCGACACACTCAAGCAATGGCTGGTCCGTGAACGCCCGGTAGCCGTGGGCGAAATCGGGCTGGACTTCCATGCCGAAGGCCTCGATGCCGAGACCCAGCGACAGTATTTCCATCGTCAGCTCGGGCTGGCGCGCGAACACGACCTGCCGGTCATCGTGCACGCCCGCCGCGCGCTGGACGAAGTCATCCACACGCTGAGGCGCTTCGATATCCGTCGCGGCGTGGTGCACAGCTTTTCCGGCAGCGAGCAGCAGGCACGCCAGCTATGGCAACTCGGCATGCATCTGGGCATCGGCGGACCGGTAACCCATGCGCGCGCGCAGCGCCTGCAGCGCATCGTGGCGAACATGCCGATCGAACACCTGTTGCTGGAAAGTGATGCACCGGATCAACCCGGCGCCGGACACCGTGGTCAGCGCAACGAGCCTGCCTTCATCACCGAAACCCTGCGCTGCATTGCACGACTTCGCGACGAAGCGGAAGACGCGATCGCAGCGGCCACCCTCGCCAATACCCGCCGCCTGTTCGGACTGGACGCACGCGCAGACACGTAATCCGGATTGTCCGGTTCGCGCCGCACCGTGTCGTCACGGCACTTGCACCCCTCTGCATCGACTGCTAAATTTTTCACTTCATCAGTGAAATATAATCCAGTGAAGTGGTCGCGCTGAAATGATTGGACTGGGCAACTGCATCGAAATGATGGACGAGGGAATCGACCGGGTGAACCAGGTCATCCCCCAACTGCCTCGCGACGAGGCCAAGCTTTGTCGCCTGCTGCTCATGGTCGGCACTGGCCTGGAAGAGGATCTCGAGTTCCAGCTCAAGCCGCACAAGCTCAACCACAGCGAATTCCTCACCCTGATGATCCTGTACAGCCGCCCGGATGGCAGCTCGACACCCGGCGAGCTTTGCGAATTCGCCAGCCAGGGGGCCACCAACATGACCCGCATCGGCAACGCGCTCTCCAAGCGCGGCCTGATCGTCCGTGGCGCCAGTGCCGAGGACCGCCGGCGCGTGGCCATCCGCATCACCGCGGCGGGCCGGCGCTTCGTGCAGAAAGTGCTGCCGCCGCTGTTCCCCCGCCTCGACACGATGTTCGATGGCTTCAGCACCACCGACAAGCGCAACTTCAGTCACCTGCTGCGCAAGCTCGCCCACAACCTCGATCAACTGCACGCGGACCCCGCGCCATGAATCATTCCCCATCCCGGCCCGCGCGACTCGTCTTGTCGGCCGCGCTGGCGATTGCCGTTGCCGGTTGCGCCCTCGCGCCAGCGAAAATAAAGCACCCCGCATTGCGCGACGACGTGCCGCTGGCCGGCCTGCAGGTGCCTACCCGCGCCGGCTGGCCGGCGGCCGACTGGTGGCGTGCCTACCACGACCCGCAGCTCGACACGCTGATGGCGCTGGCGCTGAAACAGTCACCCAGCCTGACCGAAGCGCATTCCCGCGTGCAGACGGCTGAACAATCGGTGCGCCTGGCCGCGGCGCAAGCCGGCCTCAGCATCAACGGCAGCGCCCAGGTCACGCGCCAGCGGCTGAGCGAACACGGCATGATTCCGCCGCAGTTCCTCGGTTTCACCTGGTACAACCAGGCCGACCTTGGCGTGCAGTTGCAGTACGACTTCGACTGGTGGGGCAAGAAGCGCGCCGCCATCGATGCCGCGCTGGACCAGGCACACGCTGCCGAGGCCCAGCACAGCGCCGCCGCGCTGACCATCGAGAA
Organism: Rhodanobacter sp. FW021-MT20; assembly: GCF_041107475.1. Lineage (NCBI taxonomy): Bacteria > Pseudomonadati > Pseudomonadota > Gammaproteobacteria > Lysobacterales > Rhodanobacteraceae > Rhodanobacter > Rhodanobacter sp. FW021-MT20. Next base: position 79,161 of record NZ_JBGBPX010000009.1, read on the forward strand.
CGCCGTCGCCGATACCTACTTCGGCTGGCTGGCCGACCAGGCGCGACTTGAGCTTGCGCGCAAGGCCGTCGCCACCCAGCAACAACTTCTGCAGATTGCCCGCCTGCGCGTGAAGCAAGGCGTGGACGAGCCGGATACCGTCCAGCAGTCGGCATCCAACCTGGCCGCCGCGCAGCAGATGCAAGTCGCCATCGACAGCTCGGCGCAAATCCGCAAGGTGGCGCTCGCCGCGCTGCTCGGCGTGGCGCCAGCCGACCTGCCCGACTTGCAGCCGCGCGCCCTGCCCGCCATCAATGGCGCACTGCCGGCCAATGCCCGCCTCGACCTGATTGCCCGCCGCCCGGACATCGCTGCCAGTCGCTGGCAGGTGGAAGCCGCACTGCGACAGACCGACCAGGCTCGCGCGCAGTTCTTCCCCGACATCAGCATCAGCGCAATGGCCGGCCTGTCCAGCACCAACCAGGGCGCCCCGGCGATGTTTGGCGGTGGCAGCAGTGGCAACCTGATGAATGTCTTCAGCCCGAGCAGCCGCGTGTTCAGCCTGGCTCCTGCCATCCACCTGCCGATCTTCGAAGGCGGCCGGCTGAAGGCGGCCTACGGCGTCAGCCGCGCCCAACTCGATGCCGCCGTGGCCCAATACAACGCCGTGGTGACCGATGCGGCGCGTGACGTCGCCACCCAGGCACTGGGCGCCGAGCAGATCGCCGCCCGTCGCAAGCAGCAGGCACGCCAGGTACAGGCCGAACAGCAGCTCGTCGACAGCGCACAGGCCCGCGTGCGCCAGGGCGTGCGCGATGCCCGCGCCAGCCTCGCCGCCACCGCGCAATGGCTGCAGCAGAAAGACACCGCGATCAATCTTCACGCGCAGGCACTGACCACCGATCTGGCCCTGATCAAGGCGCTCGGCGGCGGCTATCACATGCCGGCGCCAGCCGATTCCACGTCCGCACCGACGACATCCCCCTCCGGAGCCCACACCCCATGAGCGCGAACGAAACCACCGCGTCGCCCGAAAGCAACGACAGCGGCATGGCCGCCAAGGACCCGGCCAAGCGCCGGCGTGTCCTGCTGATCGTCGCCGGCATCTTCATCCTCATCGGGCTGGCCTGGTTCCTGCTGTGGCTGTTCGTGTTCTCCACCCGCGAGACCACGGACAATGCTTACGTCGGCGGCAACCAGGTGACCATTTCGTCACAGGTTCCCGGCACCGTCGTGGCGATTCTTGCCGACGACACCGAACATGTGAAAGCCGGCCAGGTGCTGGTGAAACTGGACAGCACCGATGCCGACGTGCGCCTGCGCCAGGCACGCAGTGCGCTGGCCATGGCCGTGCGCCAGGTGCGCCAGCAGACCGATTCGGCCGGGGGCGCCGACGCCGGCGTCGCCGCGCGCAAGGTGCAACTGGCACAGGCGCAATCCGATCTCAAGCGCCATCTGCCGTTGCTGGCCGCCCATGCCGAATCGCCCGAGATCGTGCAGCACCTGCGCGATGGCGTGGCGCAGGCGCAGGCCGCACTGGCCACTGCCGAAGCCCAGGCCAAGGCGGCGCACGCGGCGATTGCCGGCACCGATATCGCCCAGAACCCGGCGGTGGAACAGGCCCGCGCCAATTTCCGCGCCGCCTGGGTCGCCTCCGAGCGCAACACCATCGTGGCGCCGGTCTCCGGCTACGTGGCACAGCGCAGCGTGCAACTCGGCAGCAGCGTGGCGCCGGGCCAGCAATTGATGACCGTGGTACCGCTGCACCATTTGTGGGTGGACGCCAACTTCAAGGAAAACCAGCTGCGCCACATCCGTATCGGCCAGCCGGTGAAGATCACCACCGACCTGTACGGCGATGACGTGACCTATCACGGCAAGGTGGTCGGCATGGGGGCCGGCACCGGCAGCGTGTTCTCGCTGCTGCCCGCGCAGAACGCCACCGGCAACTGGATCAAGGTGGTGCAGCGCGTACCGGTACGCATCTCGCTGGACGACAAGGAGCTGGACAAGCATCCGTTGCGCGTGGGCCTTTCCGCCGATGCCGTCGTCGACATCAAGAACGACAACGGTCCCGTGCTGGCCCCGGGCGAAGCGCTGCCGGCCGCCTCGACCAGCGTCTACGACCAGATCGCCAGCCAGGCCGACGCGGAAGCCGACAAGATCATTCGCGCCAACCTCGGTTCCGCGTCGCACTGACCGCCCGGATTCCCCGACATCCCCATGGCCGACCTCCCCGCCGAGACCGCCGCCGCGCCCAAGCCGTTGCAGGGCATGCCGCTGGTGCTGCTCACCATCGCCGTCGCGTTCAGCACGTTCATGGAAGTGCTGGACATGACCATCGTCAACGTGGCCGTGCCACACATTTCCGGTAGCCTGGGCGTAAGCCCCAACGAAGGCACCTGGACGATCAGCTCCTACGCGCTGGCCAGCGCGATCATGCAACCGCTGACCGGCTGGCTGGCACGGCGCTTCGGTGAAGTACGAACGTTCACCGTCTCGGTGTTGTTGTTCGTGGTGTTTTCCATGCTGTGCGGCATGGCCACCAGCATGCCGATGCTGGTGATGTGCCGCCTGCTGCAGGGCGCCGGTTCCGGCCCGATGGTGGCACTGTCGCTGACCCTGCTGCTGTCCAGCTACTCGAAGGAAAAACAGGGCATCGCGCTGGCCTTGTGGGCGATGACCGTGGTGGTGGCACCGATCTTCGGCCCGATCCTGGGTGGCTGGCTCACCGACAACTTCTCGTGGCCGTGGATCTTCTTCATCAACCTGCCGGTGGGATTGCTGGCGGCCATCATCACCTGGACTTTGCTGCACAAGCGCGAGACGAAGACCGTCAAGGCACCGATCGACATGATCGGCCTGGTGCTGCTGGTGGCCGGCGTGGGCTGCCTGCAATTCATGCTGGACAACGGCAACGACCACGACTGGTTCGCCTCGCCGCTGATCCTGACCCTGGGCATTATCGCGCTGGTCAGCCTGACCTTCCTGGTGGTGTGGGAGATCCACGCCAAGCACCCGGTGGTGGACCTGTCGCTGTTCAAGCAGCGCAACTTCACGGTCGGCGTGGTGGCGTTGTCGCTGGGCATGTTCGCGTTCTTCGGCATCAACGTGGTGTTCCCGCTGTGGTTGCAGGTGGACCTTGGCTACACCGCCACCTGGGCCGGCCTGGCCACCGCACCGGTGGGCGTGCTGGCGTTCCTGATGTCGCCGATCCTCGGCAAGAACATGCACAAGCTGGAACTGCGCTGGGTGGTGACCTTCGCGTTCGTGATCTTCGCGATCACCTCGTACTGGTTTTCGCGCTTCGACAGCTCCGCCTCGTTCGGCACGCTGGCGCTGCCGCGCTTCGTGATGGGCCTGGCGATTCCCTGCTTCTTCATTCCGCTGAACCAGATCTACCTGGCCGGCCTGCCCGCCACCGAAATCGCCAGCGCCTCGGGCCTGTCCAACTTCTGCCGCACGATCGGTTCGAGCATGTCCACCGCGATCACGGTGACGCTGTGGCAGCACCGCAGCGAAATGCACCATGCCACGCTCACCGAATATGTCAGCCCCGGCCAGCCGGCAGCCACGCACTTCATCGAGCGGCTGTCGCACAGCGGTTTGTCGCACACGCAAAGCCTCGGCCTGATCGACAACCTGGTCACGCGCGAATCGCTCACGCTGGCGGTAAACGACGTCTTCCTGGCCTGCGCCGTGCTGTTCCTGCTGCTGATTCCGGTGTTGTGGTTTGCTCGCCCACCGTTCGGCAGCGGTGGCGCCATGGGTCACTGACGCCGCCCATGCTGCACCATGCAGTGCAGCATGGATTGGCCGCTGGCGACTGGTGCGGCGCAATAAGTTCTGCTAGGTTGCCGCCATGGCACAAGCAACCCGCATCATCAAAAAGTACCCGAATCGCCGGCTGTACGACACGGAGATCTCCAGCTACATCACGCTGGAAGAAGTCCGTCAATTGGTCCTGGACGGCGAAAATTTCGAAGTGCGCGACGCCAAGAGCGGCGACGACCTGACCCGCGCCGTGCTGCTGCAGATCATCTCCGAACACGAGGAGAAGGGGCAGCCGATGCTGTCGCCACAATTGCTGCGGCATATCATCCGTTTCTACGGCGACTCGCTGCAGGGCTTCATGGGGCCGTATCTGGAGCGCAGCCTGCAGGTCTTCCTCGACCAGCAGCAGCAATTCCGGACCCAGCTCAACAGCCTGATGGGCCAGACCCCGTGGTCGATGCTCAACGACCTGACCGAGCGCAACATGGATGCGTGGAAGTCGATGCAGCGCGGCCTGATCGATGCCGCCACGCAGGTGCAGTCCGCCACTACCGGGCCTGCCGGACGCGGCGGCAAGAAATCCGGCTGACGGGCCTTTCCCGCCATCCCCGCGCTGCAGCACGATACGTGCTGCTGTGCGCCATGAGCGCGAGTCGAGATCATGAGTTCTTCCGCATCCGAAGCCCGTCTGGCCGTCGTCACAGGCGGCCTTGGCGGGCTTGGCACTGAAATTTGCCGTCACCTGGCTCGGGCCGGCCGCCGCGTGGTGGCGCTGGACCTGGCCACGCGCACGGAACGTATCGAAACCTTCCGGCGCGAACTAGCCGATCTCGGCGACAGCGTCACTTTCGAACCGGGCGACGTGGCCGACTTCGATGCCAGCCACGCCACCATCGAGCGCATCGAGGCCAAGCACGGCGGCATCGACATTCTGGTCAACGCCGCCGGCATCACCCGCGACGCCAGTCTGCGCAAGATGACGCCGCAGCAATGGCACGAACTGTTGCGCGTGAACCTGGACGGCGTGTTCAACATGTGCCGCCACGTGGTCGAAGGCATGAGCGCGCGCAGCTTCGGGCGCATCGTCAACATCAGTTCGGTGAACGGCCAGACCGGACAGTTCGGGCAAACCAACTACTCCGCCGCCAAGGCCGGCGTGCACGGCTTCGGCATGGCACTGGCGCGGGAAACCGCCCGCAAGGGCATCACCGTCAACACCGTCTCGCCCGGCTACTGCGACACGCCGATGGTCGCGGCGGTAGCGGAAGACATCCGCGCACAAATCATTGCCGGCATCCCGGTCGGGCGCCTCGGCTCACCCGCCGACATCGCGCGAGCAGTAGTCTTCCTCGCCGCCGACGAAGCCGGTTACATCACGGGTGCCAACCTGCCGGTGAACGGTGGCTACTTCATGAGTTTCTGAACACAAGAACCTCCTGTAGGAGCGCACCCTGTGCGCGAATGCTCTTGGCTTCGATCAGGCGCGAGAGCATTCGCACACAGGGCGCGCTCCTGCCTCGGAAAGACGAGCCCGCCGAGGGCGTGGGGATTGCGGTCGCGTACGACTTGCGGAACAGTGGCGCGATCCCCTCCACGGAACGCGGCATGACGAAGCCCTCCATCACCCTCATCGGCGGCGGCCTGGTCGGCGCACTGCTCGGCACCCTGCTCGCACGCCGTGGCTACCGGGTCGACCTGTTCGAGAAACGCACGGACCCGCGCCGGGCTGGCTTCGCCGGTGGGCGCTCGATCAACCTTGCCCTGGCCGAACGCGGGCTGCATGCGTTGCGCCAGGCCGACCTGGCCGACGAGGTGCTTGAACACGCGGTGATGATGCGTGGCCGCATGGTGCATCCGCGCGAGGGCGCCTCCGGACTGCAACGCTACGGCGTGGACGACAGCGAGGTGATCTGGTCGGTCGCACGCGGCGGGTTGAACGTGTTGCTGCTGGACGCCGCCGAGGCCGCTGGCGTGCAGTTGCACTTCGGCCAGTCGCTGGCAAGTGCGGACTTCGACGCACGACGTATCCGGGTAATCGATGACCACGGTATCCACCGCGAAGTCGAGGCCGGCGTGCTGATCGGAGCCGACGGCGCCGGCTCGGCCCTGCGCGCGGCGATGGACGCGCACGCGCCGCTGGGCCTGCGCGTGGAGGCTCTCGGCCACGGCTACAAGGAACTGGAAATTCCGCCTGCGCAAGGCGACGGCCGTGCGCGCTTCACCCTGGAACCGAACGCACTGCATATCTGGCCGCGCGGCGGCTACATGTGCATCGCGCTGCCGAATACCGAAGGCAGCTTCACCGTCACGCTGTTCCTGCCTGCGCAGGGCGCGCACCCCAGCTTTGCCAGCCTGCCCGACTCGGCACATGCCGCCGCCTTTTTCCGCGAGGATTTCCCCGACCTGCTGCCATTGATCCCGCGCTTCGCCGAGGACTACGACAGCCACCCGGTCGGCACACTTTCCACGCTCTATCTCGACCGCTGGCACCTGGACGGTCGCGCGCTGCTGATCGGCGACGCCGCCCACGCCATCGTTCCATTCCACGGCCAGGGCATGAACTGCGGTTTCGAGGACACCGTGGCGCTGGCCGACCTGCTGGCCGAATCCGGCCGCGACACCGCCGATGCCTTCGCCGAGTTCCAGCGCATCCGCCAACCCGACGCCGATGCGATCGCACAGATGGCGCTGGAAAACTACGTGGAGATGCGCGACTCGGTGGCCGACCCGCACTACCTCGCCAAACGCGAACTGGGTGCCGCACTGGCCGAACGCATCCCCAGCCACTACATGGCGCGCTATCGACTTGTCACGTTCACCCACCTGCCCTACGCCTACGCACTGGAACGCGGCCGCGCACAAGATGCCTTGTTGCGCCGGCTGCTCGGCGAGAGCTGCGACGCGAAGACCGTCGACCTCGCCGCCGCCGAAGCGCTGTTCAAGTCCGCACTGCCGCCGCTGGCGCATGGATGACGCGCTGCTGGCGGCGTATCGCGCCAGCACCTATCGGGTCCGGCTGACCGGTGGCGGCTGGGCCACGATTCGCATCGATGAAGCGCTGCCCGACGCGCTGGCTCCGCACGTCGGCCGGCAACACTGGGCATTCATCACGGCCTGGAACCCCGGTTCGCAACCCGTCGTCCGATCGATCAATCGCCGTTCGCAACGCACCTTGCTCGAAGCCCTGCATGCGCTCGCGGCCACAGTCGTCGTGCGTCCGGGCTGCGGGGTCGGCACCGACGGCTGGCACGAACCCAGCTTTTTCGTGATCGGCCCGGGCTTGGGCGACATGGATATCCTGGCCCATCGATACGAACAAAATGCCTATGTCCACGGCGAAGGCGCCCAGCCGGCCCGACTGCGACAACTGCGTTGAACCCAGCGGCAGCGCGCCGCATGGACAAGGTCATCAGGCATTGCGGACAATGGCGGTAATGACCGCCGCCATTCCAGCCACGCCACTGCTCGAAGCCCGCGCCCTGTGCTTCCATCGCCAGGACGAGCCGGTATTCGGTCCGCTGGATTTCCGTCTCGACGCCGGCGAACTCACCCTGATCGAGGGCGACAACGGCAGCGGCAAGACCACGCTGATGCGCATCCTCACCGGTTTGCTGCACGCCGAGGAAGGCGAGTTGCTGTGGCGTGGCGAGCCGCTTCATCGCGACCGCTGCGTGGGCGACATCGTGTTCCTCGGCCACCAGCTTGGCCTGAAATCGGAATTGACGCCGCGCGAGAACCTGCGCGTGGCCATCGGCCTGCACGGCCATCGCCAGCACACCGACATCGATGCCGTGCTCGCCCAGGTTGGACTGGCAGGCTACGGCGACGAACCCGTGCGCCGTCTCTCCGCCGGCCAGAAAAAACGTGCGGCACTGGCGCGACTGTTGTTGATTCCGGCGACGCTGTGGCTGCTGGACGAGCCCTACGCCAACCTCGACCGCACCGGCATCGAGCTGGTCAACCGCCTGCTCACCGAACACATTGCCCGCGGCGGCGCGGCGCTGGTGACCAGCCATGGTGCGGTGGGCTTCCACGGCGGCGAACCGCAGCGTATCCGGATGCACGCATGAACCACGCACCGCTTGCGCCCGCCTGCGCCGCGCTGCTGCGACGCGACCTCACCCTGGCCTGGCGCCAGCGTGGCGACATCGCCCTGCCGGTGCTGTATGCACTGATCGTCAGCACGCTGTTTCCGTTCGCACTGGGGCCGGACCTGGCCTTGCTGCAACGGATTGCCGGCGGCGTGGTGCTGGTGACCGTCGTGCTGGCCATGCTGCTGGCGCTGGATGCGATGTTCCGCAGCGACATCGAGGACGGCTCGCTGGAACAACTGATGCTCTCGCCGCAGCCGCTGGCACCGATGCTGGGCATGAAGATCCTCGCCCACTGGCTGACCACCGCGCTGCCGCTGATCGTGATCGCGCCGCTGCTGGCCAGTTTGCTGCACCTGCCCGTGGCCGTAATGCCCGTGCTGCTGCTGGCCTTGCTGCTAGCCACGCCGCTGATCAGCCTGCTCGGCGCCATCCTGGTGGCGCTGACGGCCGGCTCGCGGCGCTCTGGTATGCTGCTTGCCTTGATGCTGTTGCCCTTGTGCGTACCGGTGGTGATCTTTGCCGCCGGCGCATTGGCGGCGGCCCAACAGGGGTTGCCGTGGATCGCCCCCATCGCCTGGCTCGGCGCGGCCTTTGCGCTGGCACTGGTGCTGGCTCCGCTGGCCTGCGCCGCCGCCCTGCGTATTGCGCTGGATTCGTAACGCCATGAGTAAGTGGATTCCCCTCTGGTTGCACAAGCTGAGCTCGCCGCCGACGTTCTACGCCTTCGCCGGCAAGGTGCGGCCGTGGGCCATCGCGCTGGCGCTGATCCTCGGCGTGATCGCGCTGTACGGCGGACTGGTGCTGGCGCCGCCGGATTACCAGCAAGGCAATGACTACCGGATCATCTTCATCCATGTGCCAAGCGCGTGGATGAGCCTGTTCATCTACGCGGTGATGGGTGTGTCCGCCTTCATCGCGCTGGTCTGGCGGATCAAGCTGGCCGAAGTGGTGGCGATGGAATCGGCGCCGATCGGCGCGGCCTTCACCTTCATCACCCTGGTCACCGGCTCGTTGTGGGGTGAGCGCATGTGGGGCACCTGGTGGACCTGGGACGCGCGACTCACCTCGGAACTGGTGCTGCTGTTCCTGTACCTGGGCGTGATCGGGCTGTACCACTCGTTCGAAGACCGCCGCCAAGGCGCGCGCGCCGCCGCGTTCCTGGCCATCATCGGCATCATCAACGTGCCGATCGTGCACTTCTCGGTGCAATGGTGGAACACGCTGCACCAGGGCAGCACGGTGAACCTGTTCGGCAAGTCGCACATCGCGACGGACATGTTGTGGCCGCTGCTGACCATGATGGTGGCGACCAAGGCCTATTACGTGGCCAGCCTGTGCGGCCGCGTGCGCACCGACCTGCTGGCGCTGGAAGGCGGCAAGGACTGGGTGCGCAAGATCGCTGCCGCGGAGAAATCCCGATGAGCGGTTCGTTCGAAAGCTTTCTCGCGATGGGCGGCTACGCGGCCTACGTATGGCCGGCCTATGCGGTGTTCCTGCTGGTGCTGCTTGCCGACTGGCTGGCGCCCGCCTTCCGCCGGCGCCGCATCCTGCGTGAACTTCGCGGCCGCATGGCCCGTCAAAGTGCCCGCGAACGCGGCAAGGATGGCGCCGCACCTTTTCCACCCGCGCCCTAGCGCAATCTTTTCTGCGACATCGACATGAACCCCACGCGCAAACGCCGACTCATCATTGTCCTGCTGGTCATCGCTGCTGCCGCCGTGGCGGTGGGGCTGACGGTCTTCGCGTTGCAGCGGAACATGAATTACCTGTTCACCCCCAGCCAGGTGGAAGCAGGCAAGGCCCACGCCTACAGCACGTTCCGCCTCGGCGGCATGGTCAAGGCCGGCTCGATCAAGCGCAGCGACGACTCGCTGAAAGTGCAGTTCACCGTGGTCGATGCCTCCGGCGCAATGCCCGTGGTGTACACCGGCATCCTCCCCGACCTGTTTCGCGCAAATCAATCGGTCATCACTACCGGCCACATGGACGGCAACCACTTCGTGGCCACCCAGGTACTCGCCAAGCATGACGAGACCTACATGCCGAAGGAGCTGAAGGACGCGATGGCGCAAGCCCATGCGGGCAAGCACATCGACGAATCCGCCATGCCGGAGAAAACACCATGACACCCGAACTCGGCCAACTCGCCCTCATCCTGGCCATGCTGCTGGCAATGGCGCAGGCCGTGCTGCCGCTGGTTGGTGCATGGCGCGGCAACCGCGCGCTGATGGCCACCGCGCGCCCCGCTGCCGCCGGACAGGCGGTGTTCGTGGCGCTGGCCTTCCTGATCCTGGTGTGGGCCTTCCTGCACTTCGATTTCTCGGTGCGTTACGTGGCGGACAACTCCAACCTGGAGCTGCCGTGGTACTACCGCATCGCCGCGGTATGGGGCGCGCACGAGGGCTCGCTGCTGCTGTGGATCCTGATCCTCAACGTGTGGACCATCGCGCTGGCGATCTTCAGCCGCAACCTGCCCGAAGCTTTCGCCGCGCGCGTGCTCGGCGTACTCGGGCTGATCTCGGTCGGCTTCCTGTCGTTCACCATTTTCACTTCTGATCCCTTCGGCCGCCTGCTGCCGATGCCGATGAATGGCGCCGACCTCAACCCGGTGCTGCAGGATCCGGGCATGACCTTCCACCCGCCGATGCTGTACATGGGTTACGTGGGGTTTTCGGTGGCCTTCGCGTTCTCCATTGCGGCGCTGCTGGGCGGTTCGATGGAGCAGGCCTGGGTGCGCCAAGCGCGCCCGTGGACCAACGCGGCATGGGGCTTCCTCACCTGCGGCATCGTCGCCGGCAGTTGGTGGGCCTACGCCGAACTGGGCTGGGGCGGCTGGTGGTTCTGGGACCCGGTGGAAAACGCCAGCTTCATGCCGTGGCTGGTGGGCGCGGCGCTGATCCATGCGCAGGCGATCACCGAAAAGCGCGGCTCGTTGCGCGCGTGGACCATCCTGCTTTCGATCTTCGCCTTTTCGCTATCGCTGCTGGGCACCTTCCTGGTGCGCTCGGGCGTGCTGACCTCGGTGCACGCGTTCGCCTCCGACCCACGCCGCGGCGTTTACATCCTGGTCTTCCTGGCCATCGTGGTCGGCGGTTCGCTGCTGTTGTATGCCTTGCGCGCGCCCAAGGTGATGGGCGGCAAACCGTTCGCCGTGTTCTCGCGCGAAACCGCCTTGCTGATCGGCAACCTGATGTTCGCCGTGGCCGCCGCCATGGTGTTGCTGGGTACGTTGTTCCCGCTGATCGGCGATGCGCTGCACCTGGGCAAGATCTCGGTCGGACCACCCTACTTCGGCCTGCTGTTCCCGCTGCTGATGACGCCCGTGGTGCTGCTGTTGCCGATGGGCCCCTATCTGCGCTGGGGCAAGGGCGATGGCGGCCTGCTGAAAGGCATGCTGACCCGCTGCGCCATCGCGGCCGTGGCGTGCGCCATCGTCGCGGCCTTCTTCGTCGACGGCAGCCTGAAGGCCATCGTCGGCGTGGCTGCCGCCGTCTGGGTCGGCGCCGGTGTGCTGCTGTACGTCATCAAGCGCTGGCGCGAGATGCCGCGCGGCCGGCGCTATCCCGCCGAAATGGCCGGCATGCTGTTCGCCCACTTCGGCGTGGCCGTGTTCCTGATTGGCGTGCTGCTGTCCGAATCGCTCAGCGTGTCGCGTGACGTGCGCATGGCGCCGGGCGACGTGCAGACCATCGGCAGCTATCAGTTCCGCTTCGACGGCATCAAGCAGACCACCGGTCCGAACTGGCATGCCGAGCAGGCCTCGGTGACGGTCACCCACGACGGCAAGCTGCTCAGCGTGATGCACCCGCAAAAGCGCACCTACCCGCATGACCAGGTGCAGACCGAGTCGGCGGTGGACGCCGGCATCACCCGCGACCTGTACGTGGCGCTGGGCGAGCCGATGGACGCAGGCAACCTGCACGGCGCCTGGGCGCTGCGCGTGTACTACAAGCCGTTCGTGCGCTGGATCTGGGGCGGCGGCCTGCTGATGATGCTGGGCGGTTTCGTGGCGGCCTGCGATCGCCGCTTCCGGGTCAAGCGCAGCGCCACGGAAACTGCGGTGACAACCGCGCCGTCGCCGAATACCCGCCTGGCCGGCGAGGCACAGGCATGAGTCGTCTGGTCCCTTTCCTCGGCTTCGTGCTGCTGGCCGCCCTGCTCGGCTTCGGCATCTGGTGGAATACCGGCCACGATCCGCGCACGGTGCCGTCGCCGCTGATCAACAAGCCCGCGCCGGATTTCGTGCTGCCGGAACTGGACGACCCGGCCAAGACGGTCAGCAAGGCCTCGCTGCTGGGCAAGCCCTATCTCGTCAACGTGTTCGCCAGCTGGTGCTACGTCTGCGGTGAGGAGCATCCCGTGCTGATGGCCGAGGCCAACCAGCTCGGCGTGCCGCTGATCGGCTACAACTACAAGGATGCGCCCGACGATGCCAAGGCGTGGCTGGCCCGGCACGGCAATCCCTACAGCATGGTGATCGCCGATCGCAGCGGCCGCACTGCGCTGAACTTCGGCGTCTACGGTGCACCGGAAACCTACCTGATCGACGCCAGGGGCATCATCCGTTACAAGCGGATCGGACCGCTCACGCCGGAAGTCATCAAGCAGCAACTGGAACCGGCCATCGCGGCGCTGAAAAAGGAGGCGCCATGAACCTGTTTCCATGGCGCGTCACCCTGCGCAGGAGCGCACCCTGTGCACGAACCCCTTTTGCCGCACGTTCACGCAAGACCCATCGCGCACAGGGTGCACTCCTGCGCGCGCTGTTGATCGTGCTGGTGCTGGCGTTCGCCGCCAGTGCCACGGCACAGGCGATCGATCCGCTGCCGTTCAAGGATCACGCGCAGGAGCTGCGCTTCCAGCACCTAACCGCGCAGTTGCGTTGCATGGTCTGCCAGAACGAAACCCTGGCCGACTCCAACGCCAGCCTGGCGCGCGACATGCGCCACGAAGTGTTTCGCCTGATGCAACAAGGCAAGACCGACGTGCAGATCAAGCAATACCTGGTCGACCGCTACTCCGACTTCGTGCTGTACGACCCGCCGGTGCAACCCAGCACATGGCTGTTGTGGTTCGGGCCGTTGCTGATCCTGCTTGCCGGTGCCGCGGTGGTGGCGGTCAACGTACGCAAACGCAGCCGTGCCAATGCACGCGCCGCAATGGAATCCGCCGGCGCGGCCGACGACGGGCGCGCGGATATCGGGCCTGACCATACTGGGCCGGACAATATTGGGGACGACTGGTGAAGCTCGCTTTCTACTTGGCTGCCGCGGTGATGATCATCGTGGCGCTGGCCCTGCTGTTGCTGCCGCTGCTGCGGCACGGTCGTCGACAAGGTCACTCCCGTCGCGTGTTCGCGCTGGCGCTGTCGATCGCTTTCGCACTGCCGCTGACCGCCGCCGGCCTGTACCTGTACATCGGCACGCCGGCCGCACTCGACGGCGTGGCCTCGCAAGACCAGGCCACGATGAACATCGACCAGGCCATCGGCAAACTGCGGGCGCATCTGGCGGCACATCCCGAGGATGCCCAAGGCTGGATATTGCTGGCGCAAACCGCCACCGCCATGCAGCAGCCGGACGAGGCGCGCGAGGCCTACGCGCGGGTGTTGAAGATTTCGCCCAACGACACCTCGGCCATGGTCGGCTGGGCCGAAACCGACGCCATGCTGCGCACCGACCACCGCATCCAGGGCCACGCCCGCGACCTGCTGGAGCGCGCGGTCAAGCTGGAACCGGACAACCAGCGCGGCCTTTGGCTGCTCGGCATCAGCCAGTTCCAGGCCGGCGAATTCGCCGATGCCGCCTCCACCTGGCGCCTGTTGCAACCGCAACTTGAGCCCGGTTCGAAGGTGGCCCAGGCCGTGGCCGAACAGATCGCCCTGGCCGACAAGCAGGCGGGTGGCAGCAAGCCGGCGCAAGCCGGATCCGCACCAGCTGCCGCGCCCCAGGGCCCCGCCATCACGGTGAACGTATCGCTGGCCCCGGCACTGAAAAGCCGGCTCGCCGCGGGCGACACCCTGTTTGTCTACGCACGCGCCGAAAAAGGACCACCGATGCCGCTGGCCGTGGCCCGGATGAAGGCGGGCTCGCTACCGACCACCGTGGTGCTCACCGATGCCATGGGCATGATGCCGCAGATGAAACTCTCATCGGCCAAGCGCGTTTTCGTCGGTGCCCGCATCAGTCGCAGCGGCCAGGCCATCGCCGCATCCGGCGACCTTGAAGGCAATGCCGGCGTGGTGCCGGTGGACAGCAAGAAACCCGTCAGCATCGTCATCGACAAAATCCACGGGTGATCCATTCCGCATGAAGACTCCCGCATGAGCAACGACGCGCGCCGTTACTTCAACCTTCCTTCGCCGTTCCCGATGAAACGCGGCCGCGCATTGCACGGCGCGCGCGTCGCCTACGAAACCTGGGGCTCGCTGAACGAAGCGCGCGACAACGCCGTACTGATCCTCACCGGCCTGTCGCCGAGTGCGCACGTCGCCTCCTGTCCCGAGGACCCGTCGCCTGGCTGGTGGGAAGGCATGCAGGGTGCGGGCAAGGCCATCGACACCGATCGCTGGTTCGTGATCTGCGTGAACTCGCTGGGCAGCGACAAGGGTTCCACCTGCCCCGCCTCGATCGATCCGGCCAGCGGCAAGCCGTACCGGCTGGACTTTCCCGAGCTGGCGCTGGAAGACGTCGCGCACGCCGCGCACGCCGTGGTCGCCAGCCTCGGCATCGACCGCCTGGCCTGCCTGATCGGCTGTTCGATGGGCGGGATGAGCGCGCTGGCCTACATGCTGCTGCACCCAGGCAGCGTGCGTGCGCACATCAGCGTGGATACGGCACCGCAGGCACAGCCCTTCGCCATCGCGATCCGCTCGCTGCAGCGCGAAGCGATCCGCCTCGACCCCCAATGGAACGACGGCAATTACGACATCCATGGAGGGATAAGTGCTGCGGGCGCAGGAAGCGCAGGAGCAGCCGACATCCATGGAGGGATGAGTGCTGCGGGCGACATTGCTGACCAGGGCGATGCGTCCCAAAGCCCGCGCTACCCCGACATCGGCATGAGCATCGCGCGCAAGCTCGGCGTGATCACCTACCGCTCGGCGATGGAGTGGAACGGTCGCTTCGCCCGCATCCGGCTCGACCCTGAACAGCGCGACGACGATCCGTTCGGCCTGGAATTCCAGGTCGAGTCCTACCTCGAAGGCCATGCACGCCGTTTCGTGCGCACTTTCGACCCGAACAGCTACCTCTATCTGTCACGCGCCAGCGACTGGTTCGACATCGCCGAATACGGCCACGGCAGCGTGCTGGAAGGCCTCAAGCGCATCCGTATCGAACAGGCGCTGGTGATCGGCGTCAGCACCGACATCCTGTTTCCGCTGGAACAGCAGGAACAGATCGCCGAAGGCCTGCAGGCCGCGGGCGCCGCGGTGGAGTTCGTGGCGCTGGATTCGCCGCAGGGCCACGATGCCTTCCTGGTCGACATCGAAAGCTACAGTCGTGCCATCGGCGGTTTCCTGGCGCGCCTGTAGTCGCCCGTCGCGCTGCGATAAGATAGCTGCATCCCGCTTCACCACGAGAACGCCATGTTGACCACGGAATTTCCCGGTTGCCACACGCTGATCGACGCCATCGACGCGGCGGTGGTCAAGGGTTCAACCCCGGCCATTACCGACAGCCTGCGCAACAGCCTGTGCAAGTTGATCCGCAATCAGGAGGTGAAGCTGCCCGACTGCGTGCTCGAGACTGCCGAAGGCCGTTACGCGCGGCGCGAGCTGTATATCAGCGAAGAACACGGCTATTGCGTGGTCGCGATGACCTGGGGCCCCGGCCAGGGCACACCGATCCATGACCATTGCGGCATGTGGTGCGTCGAAGGCGTGTGGCGAGGCACCCTGGACGTGGTGCAATACGAGCGGCTCGAAGACGAAGACGGCCGTTGCCGCTTCCAGCCGGTCGGCTCGATCCAGGCCGGCCCCGGCTCCGCCGGCAGCCTGATCCCGCCGCACGAGTACCACACCATCCGCAACCCCAGCGACGACAGCATCGCGGTCAGCCTGCACATCTATTCGGGCAACATGACCCATTGCGCAACCTTCCAGCCGCTGCCCGGCGAACACGGCGAGCACGGCTACCTGCGCAAGGAAAACCAATTGGGGCTCGACCCGGTCCACTGAAGACGGCATAATGCACCGCCTTCCATGCCGGTGTGGCGGAATGGTAGACGCGGCGGACTCAAAATCCGCTGGCAGCGATGTCGTGTAGGTTCGAGTCCTATCACCGGTACCAGGAACCGAAAAGCCCCGCCTCGCGCGGGGTTTTTCATGCGCGCAATATGCCCCCTTACAACTCGCGCACTACCCGGAAACCCACGCGCCCGCTGCGGATATCGCCGTCCGCGCCCTGGCGGAAAGCCGAGCGCACCTGCTCGGGCGAGCTGCCCCATGAACCGCCGCGGATCACGTGCACGCTGCAGCCCGGGTTGATCCAGGCACTGCCATTGGATGGCGCGCGAATGTAATTGTCATGCCAGCAGTCGGCGACCCACTCGGACACGTTACCGCCCATGTCGTACAAGCCAAACGGGTTGGGCATGAATTTCATGACCGGTGCCGGCCCCCAGTAGCCATCGCGGTAACCGCGGAAAGCGTGGCTCCAGCGGCGGCCATTGGACGAATGATCGAGGCCGCCGGTGATGTTCTCGACCTTTTCCACCGGCGTGCCATCGCCCCACCAGTAACGCGTGGTGGTGCCTCCGCGCAGGGCATATTCGAACTCGGCCTCGCTGGGCAGGCGATAGGTCTTGCCGGTGCGCTGGCTGAGCCAGGCGGCATAGGCCGTGGCATCGCGCCAGGAAACGTTCACCACTGGCAGGTCGTCGTCGGCCGGGTGACCGGCATAGTCGTCTTGCCAGGTGGCGCTGGTGTCATCGCGCATGGCTCCGCTGCGCGCGTCGTAGACGCTGGCACCACCCAGTCGCACCGAGTCCGGCTGGTAACCGCTCGCCTTCACGAATTGGCGGAACTGCCCCACCGTGATCGCGCTGCGCGCCATCGCGAAGCCCTGCTTGATGGTGACCTGATGTTGCGGCGTCTCCGCATCGCTGCGGCCGTTCTCGTTGTTCGGCGCCCCCATCGTGAAGCTGCCGGTGGGAATGACGACCATTGCCGGTGAATGACCCGGCATATCCACGAAGCGATCGGAGAACACCTGCCCGGGCTTGTGGCTGGCGTACAGCCGCGCATTGGTCAGGTGTTCTTCGAAGGCTTTCACCGCTGCCGGATCCGAACCGATGGCTTCCGCCTGCGCCGCCAGTTGTTTCGCCAGCGAGAGATTGCCCGCGTCGAGTGCGGAACGTGCCTGCGCCAGCACGCCATCGGCCCGCTGCTTGCGCATGCCGTCGACCCGTTTGCGCACGCTCTGCAATTGCGGCGTGCCCGGCTCGATGACCTGGGCCTCGGCCAGCGCCTTGTCCGCACCATCGAAATCGTTCTGCGCCACCGCCGCCAAGGCCCGATCGAGCACGGCGCGCTGCACCTGCAACACGCCCTGGGCCGCCACTGCATTGTCCGGATCAAGCTGCTGCACCTGTCGATACAGATCCAGCGCGCTGGCGCCCCTGGGCTGATCCGCCTTGCCCTGGGCCAGCAGTCCGGCGGCCCTGGCCAGCATCGGCCGCACGGTCTTCAGCGTTTTCAGGTTGGCGGCCAGCACCGTGACATCGCCGGCCGTGCCCGGCAACGCTTTCAGGCCATCGAGCAGGGTCGACGCCGAGTCGGCATCGCCCACGGCAATATCCTGGCCAATCCCGGCAATCAGGCTGGAGCGCACGTGATCCAGCCCCTGTGCGGCCGCACGGCTGTCCGGCTTCTGCTTCAGCGCCTGTGCGTACAGCGCACCGGCGCTGTCGTCGGTACCGGCCAGGTCACCCGCCTTGAAGGCCTTGTCCGCCCGCGCCAGCAAGGCCCGCACGGCCGGCGTATCGGCACTCAACTGCTTGGGCAGCGCGGCATCCTGTTTGCGCAGGCGCGCGGCGATCACCTCGGTCGGGGCCAGCGTCAGCGGCGGGCCGGCATTGAGCTCGCGCTGCGCGGCATTGGCCGGTGTCGCGGCCGACGGCGCGGATGGCAACACCATCCGTGCC
The DNA here is from genome assembly GCF_041107475.1 of Rhodanobacter sp. FW021-MT20. Lineage (NCBI taxonomy): Bacteria > Pseudomonadati > Pseudomonadota > Gammaproteobacteria > Lysobacterales > Rhodanobacteraceae > Rhodanobacter > Rhodanobacter sp. FW021-MT20. Next base: position 97,154 of record NZ_JBGBPX010000009.1, read on the forward strand.
GCCTGCTGACTGTGCCGCGCTGCCTCTTCTTCCGGATTGATATGGAACCACTGCGGAAAAAAGTGATAGGACAGCGCAAAGGCGAGGACCAGCACGCCGAGTCCGCCACCGAGAGTGCGCTGGCGATTGACGGATTGCTTGCTCGGCATGGTTGGGGGTTCCGGGGGCGGCCTGCTATGGTGCGGCGCCTACCTTATGGCACTGCCGATGATGGGGCAATGCACACCTGTGCGCTCCAGCGTTTTACCGAGGATTCCCATGCCCCCCGCAGCCCCCGCCGCCGAATGGATCGACCAGCGCCACGCCCTCGAGCGCTGGCTGGCCGAACTGCCGTCCGCCGCGTCGCCCGGACTCGACACCGAGTTCATGCGCCGCAACACCTTCCACCCGCAGTTGGCGTTGCTGCAGCTGGGTTGGGATGGCCGTTACGCACTGGTGGACCCGTTGGCGTTCGACATTGGTGACGCCTTGCGCCCACGCCTCGGCGCGACCAACACCGTGGTGGTGATGCACAGCGCCGGCGAGGATCTGGAAACCCTCGCCCCGTTCCTGCCCGAAGGCCCCGGCACGCTGTTCGACACCCAGATCGCCGCCGCCTTCGCCGGCATGGGCCTGGGCATGAGCTATCGCGCGCTGGTAGCCGAACTGGCCGGCGTCGAGCTGGACAAGGGCGAAACCCGCTCGGACTGGATGCAGCGTCCGCTCACCGAATCACAGTGCAGCTACGCCACGCTCGACGTGGTGTATCTGGACACCATCCACGCCCAGCTCGCCGAACGCCTGCAACAGCGCGACCGTACCGCCTGGCACGCCGAAGATTGCGAACGCCTGAAGCAACGCGCCAGCCATCGCGACGGCGACCCGCAGCCGCAGCGCGGCTCCCGCGGCGCGGCCGAGTGGCCGCGGACGCAGCAAGCGCTGTTGCGCCGCATCCTGCTGTGGCGTGACCGCAGCGCCCGCACGCTCGACCGCCCGCGTCCCTGGCTGCTGGAAGATGCGCTGGCGATGAGCCTTGCCCAGCAACCGCCCGCCAGCCTCGCCGAACTCGACCAGCGCAGCCGTGGCCAACGCGCCCTGCGTTCGCCGCAACGCGCCGAATTGTTCGAACTGCTGGCGCCGCCGGTGTCCGACGAGGAGCTGGCCAGCACCGCATCCATTCCTGCCGTACCACAAGGCGAGGCGAAAAAAGCACTCGGCGCGATGAAGCAGCGGATCGACCAGCGCGCGACCGAACTGGACCTGCCGCCTGGCCTGCTATGCCCGCGCAAGGTGTTGGAGGAATACGTGGTCACTGCCGAATGGCCCGACTTCCTCGACGGCTGGCGCCGCAGCGTATTGCACGACGAGCTGTCCGCCCTGTTGCCTGGCTGATCCGCACAACACCACCCGGCAATTTCCCTCCGGAAGTGCGTGTAAAGTGCAAACAGGTGTGGCCGGGGATTCCCAGGTCATGTTGCCCAGCTGATCCATGCACGTGGTTGACGGGCGTGGTTCGCATGGCCGCTCAGGAAGGCCACGCCACCACGCGATTTCAACGATGCATAGTCGAGGAATCTGGAGAACCCATGTTCGACCATATCGTATTCGGAGTCAGCGACTACGCTGCGAGCCGAACGTTTTTTCTCAAGGCACTCGCGCCCATTGGCATGGCCGTAGTCTCGGAAGGAGCACCGGGAATCGAACTCAGCGCAGACGGCAAGTCTTCCCTGTGCATCCGAAGAGCCGGCGAAAAGTCTGGACATCTCCATCTGGCGTTTGTCGCCGAAAGTCGTGAACAAGTCCAAGCCTTCTATTACGCGGCACTGGAGGCTGGCGGCACAGACAATGGCGCGCCCGGGCTGCGTCCCAACTATACGGGGCGATACTATGCGGCCTTCGTCATTGGTCCGGACGGGCACAACATCGAGGTTGTTTGCCACGAGCCCGAGGCCTGACCGTTTGCCGCAATCGACCGTCAACCATTACGCAAGCTGCCGGCGGCCGAGCTCAGGCCGTGTGTATCGCTCCATTTTTGAACGGCAGCTTTGCGCAACCACCAGCCGATGCCGCGCAATCCTTGCCGCGCCAAGCTTCCACACAGGGTCTTGGCGACACCCCGACACGCTGCTAAGATGCCCAGCTCGCGTGGGGCGGTAGCTCAGCTGGGAGAGCGTCGCGTTCGCAATGCGAAGGTCGTGGGTTCGATCCCCATCCGCTCCACCACGCGTATCAACAAAAAAGCCGAATCTTCGAGATTCGGCTTTTTTGTTGCCTTGTCCCCGGAAACGACGAAGGCCGGCAGTGCCGGCCTTCGCTTGCAAATGGTGCCCTCGAGACGATTCGAACGTCCGACCTGCCCCTTAGGAGGGGGCCGCTCTATCCAACTGAGCTACGAGGGCAAGGCGCGAATTCTGGCATGGATCGACGCTTTGCGCGATCCGGCCAACTTGACCCGCCTGCTAGAATCGGCGTTTTGAAACAGGACGCTCTCGCGCGTCCGGCACAGGAGTCCGCATGTCCCACAGCATTCTCACCGCACTCGGCCTGGCTGAAACCAATTCCGGCACCTACCTTGGCAACGGCGAATGGTCGAAGACCACCGACGCCGGCACGCTGCAGCCGGTGAACCCGGCCACGGGCGAAGTGATCGCCACCGTGCACGCCTCCAGCGCCGGCGATTACGAGACCATCGTCAAGCGCGCGCAGGAAGCCTTCAAGGTGTGGCGTACCACGCCGGCGCCGCGTCGCGGTGAAGCCGTGCGCCTGGTTGGCGAAGCCCTGCGCAAGCACAAGGATGCGCTGGGTTCGCTGGTCTCGCTGGAGATGGGCAAGATCAAGCCCGAAGGTGACGGTGAAGTGCAGGAGATGATCGACATCGCCGACTTCGCCGTGGGCCAGAGCCGCATGCTGTACGGCTACACCATGCATTCGGAGCGCCCCGGCCATCGCATGTACGAGCAGTACCACCCGCTGGGCCTGGTCGGCATCATCAGCGCATTCAACTTCCCGGTCGCGGTGTGGGCGTGGAACGCCATGCTGGCCGCCGCCTGCGGCGACATCTGCATCTGGAAGCCGTCGCCGAAGGCCTCGCTGACCTCCATCGCCACCATCAAGATCGCCAACGAGGCCTTGAAGGACGGCGGTTTCCCCGACCTGTTCTTCCTGTTCAACGATGCCGGCAACGAGCTGGCCGAAACCTTCGTCGACGACAAGCGCATTCCGCTGGTCAGCTTCACCGGCTCGACAAAGATCGGCCGCATCGTCGGCGAGCGCGTGGCCCGTCGCATGGGTCGTTCGCTGCTGGAGCTGGGCGGCAACAACGCCATCATCCTGGACGAAAGCGCGGACCTGAAGCTGGCCATTCCCGGCATCGTGTTCGGCTCGGTCGGCACCGCCGGCCAGCGCTGCACCAGCACGCGCCGCCTGTTCGTGCACGAGTCCATCCATGACCAGGTGGTCGACACCCTGATCAAGGCCTATGGCCAGGTCGAAGGCAAGATCGGCGACCCGACCGACCCGAAGACCCTGATGGGTCCGCTGAACAGCGCCGACGCCGTGCAGGCTTACCTGGATACGGTGGAAAAGGCCAAGGCTGCGGGCGGCACGGTGCGTACCGGCGGCAAGGCACTGACCGATCGCAAGGGCAACTTCGTGCTGCCGACCATCGTCACCGGCCTGAAGAATTCCGATGCAGTGGTGCAGCACGAAACCTTCGCGCCGATCCTCTACGTGATGCCGTTCAAGAGCATCGACGAAGCCATCGACATGCAGAACGACGTGCCTCAGGGCCTGTCCAGCGCCATCTTCACGCAGAACCTGAAGGTGGCCGAGCAGTACCTGTCCGCGGCCGGCTCCGACTGCGGCATCGCCAACGTCAACATCGGCACTTCCGGTGCGGAAATCGGCGGCGCGTTCGGCGGTGAAAAGGAAACCGGCGGTGGTCGCGAATCCGGCTCCGACGCATGGAAGGTCTACATGCGCCGCCAGACCAACACCATCAACTACTCGAGCGAACTGCCGCTGGCGCAGGGCATCAAGTTCGACCTGTAAGCGCACGACTGGCGGCAGGCTTTCCGCGGGAAGCCTGTCGCCGACACCGCTGTCCCGATGCGCTCCGCGCCCGGGACAACAGAACACGGTACGCCCCATGACAAACGCGCTTCCCTTGCCCTTTCGCCTGCCCGGCTACCGTGTCGTCATCGCCGGAGGCAGCAAGGGCATCGGCCGCAGCATCGCGTTGGCCTTTGCCGAAGCAGGCGCAGCCGTCTCCGTCTGCGCCCGCGGACAGGCCGCACTGGACGACGTGGCACACGAGATTGCCGCACATGGTGGTGTCACCCATGCACAAGGCTGCGACCTGGCCGACCCCGCCGCCATCCGCCGCTACATCAACGCGGCGGCCGAAGCACTCGGCGGCATCGACGTGCTGGTCAACAACGCCAGCGGCTACGGCTTCAGCGACGATGACGATGGCTGGCTCGCCGGCTTCAATGTCGACTTGATGGCCGCCGTGCGCGCTTCACGCGAAGCGCTGCCTTATCTGAAGCAATCGCCGCACGCCAGCATCGTGCACACCAGTTCCATCGCCGCCTTCCACCCGCGCCGCAACGGCGCGCCGTATGCCGCGGTCAAGGCAGCGCTCAGCCAGTACACCACTTCGCAGGCGCTGGCATTGGCCGAAGACCGCATCCGCGTCAATGCAATCGCCCCCGGCTCGATCGAATTCGCCGACGGCCTGTGGGACCGGCGCAAGCGCGAGGAACCCGCGCTGTATGCCTCCACCCTGGCGAAAATTCCGTTCGGACGCTACGGCGCGCCAGAGGAGATCGCCCACGCCGCACTCTTTCTCGCTTCGCCCTGGGCCGGCTGGATCACCGGCCAGACGCTGTGCGTGGATGGCGGCCAGGGCCTGTCGGGTTGATGCCATGAACACGTTGCAATCCACCGAACGTTTCAGCGATCGCGTCACCGACTACGTGCGCTATCGCCCCGATTATCCGGCCACCCTGCGCGACTGGCTGCACCACGAACAGGGCGTGACCTCCGACTGGCAGGTCGCCGACATCGGCGCCGGCACCGGTATTTCCAGCAGGCTGTTCCTCGACGCCGGCCATGCGGTCACCGCAGTGGAACCCAACGCCGCCATGCGCGAAGCGGCCGTTGCATGGCTGGGCGCGAATCCGAACTTCCGTGCCATCGACGGCCGCGCCGATGCCACCGGCCTGCCTGCTGCCAGCATCGATCTGGTGACGGTGGCGCAGGCGTTCCACTGGTTCGATCCGGAAACCACGCGACGCGAGTTCCAGCGCATCCTGCGTCCGGGCAGGCTGGCGGCGATCTTCTGGAACTCGCGCCGGCTCACCGGCACGCCGTTTCTCGAAGGCTACGAGGCCCTGCTGCAACGCTACGGCACCGACTACACCCGCGTGGCCGAACGCTACGCCGACGATGCCAGCATGCGTGCATGGTTCGGCGCCGGCTGGCGCGGCGGTGCCCGCTTCGACCACAGCCAGCAGTTGGACTTCGAAAGCCTGCGCGGCCGCCTGATGTCGTCGTCCTATGCCCCCCGGGCCGGTCACCCGCAGCACGCGCCCATGCTCGCCGCGCTGCGTGACCTGTTCGACCGCTGCCAGACGAACGACCGGATAAGCTTCGACTACGACACCCGCATTTTCACCGGAACAGTGAGCTGAGCATGTACGACTACCTGCGCCCCCTGCTGTTCGCGCTCGACGCCGAGACCGCGCACCGCCTCACCCTGTTCGGCCTGGGCGTAGCCCACCGCAGCAACCTCGCCAGATACGTGGCCACGCCCGCAGACGACCTGCCGGTGGAAGCGTTCGGCATCCGCTTTCCCAACCCGGTGGGCCTGGCCGCCGGACTCGACAAGAATGCCGAGCATCTGGACGAACTGGGCGCGCTCGGTTTCGGCTTCGTCGAGGTCGGCACGGTGACGCCGCGTCCACAGGACGGCAATCCGAAACCGCGCATGTTTCGCCTGCCACAGCGCGAAGCCATCATCAACCGGATGGGCTTCAACAACGCCGGCGTGGATGCGCTGGTGCGCAACGTGCAGAAGTCCGACTACCGCGGCGTGCTTGGCATCAACATCGGCAAGAACAAGGACACCGCGAACGAGCATGCGGTGGACGATTACCTGTTCTGCCTGGAACGCGTGCATGCGCACGCCAGCTACATCACGGTGAACATTTCCTCGCCCAATACCCAGGGCCTGCGCGACCTGCAGCAGGAAGAAACATTGCGCCGCTTCATCGGCACCCTGCGCGAGGCGCAGGAACGACTTGGCGCCCAGGCCGGCGCGCGCAAACCGATGCTGCTGAAGATTGCCCCCGACCTTTCCGAGAGTGAACTCGACGCCATCGCCGACGTGCTGCTCGCCTGCGGCATCGACGGCGTGATCTGCACCAACACCACCGTCGACCACAGCGCCGTCGTCAACGAACCCAACGGCGGTGAAGCCGGCGGGCTGTCGGGCAAGCCGCTGTTCGCACACTCCACCGCCGTGTTGCGCGGCATGCGCAAGCGGCTGGGTGAACGCATCGCCATCGTCGGCGTCGGTGGCATCCTCGATGGCGGCGACGCCGCCGAGAAGCTCGATGCCGGTGCCACCTTGGTGCAGCTTTATTCCGGGCTGGTCTATCGCGGTCCGAAACTGGTGGCCGAATGCGTCGACGAAATCCGCCGCCAGCGCGAGCACGCCGATGCCATCTGAGCGAATCGACATGGGTGGTTACACGCTGAGCGACAACGCCCCGCTGACCCACCGCAACACCTTGCGCGTGGCGGCCCAAGCCAGGCTGCTGGCCGAAGTCCGCGACGCCGCCAAACTGCCCGAGCTGCTGGCCTACCCCGCCGTGCGCAGCGGCAAGGTGCTGGTGCTGGGTGAAGGCAGCAACGTGCTGTTTGCCGGCGACTTCGACGGCACCGTGATGGCGATGGCCACGCAAGGCGTGCAGGTGGAAGCCGATGGCGAGCGCGCCCGCATCGCCGTGGCCGCCGGCGAACGCTGGGACGACTTCGTACGCTGGACGCTGGGCCAGGGCTTCGCCGGACTGGAAAACCTGATCCTCATCCCGGGCACGGTCGGCGCCGCACCGATCCAGAACATCGGCGCCTACGGCACCGAGGTCGCCGAATTCATCGAGAGCGTGGAAGCCTGGGATACCCGCGAACAACGCGTGGCCACGCTGGACAACGCTGCCTGCGCCTTCGCCTATCGCGACTCGGTGTTCAAGTGCGAACCGGATCGCTACGTCGTCACCGCCGTACGCTTCAGCTTGCCGCGACAACACGAACTGCGCCTGGACTACGCCGGCATCCGCGAAGAACTGCGGCGCATGGGCGTGGACAAGCCCGCGCCCTTCCATGTCGCCGAGGCGGTGATCCACTTGCGCACGCGCAAGCTGCCCGATCCGGCGGTGATCGGCAACGCCGGCAGCTTCTTCAAGAATCCCGTGGTCGATGCCGCACTGGCCGAAGCACTGCAACGCGACCACCCCGAACTCACCGCATGGCCGCAACCGGATGGTCGCCGCAAGCTGTCCGCCGCGTGGCTGATCGAGGCCGCCGGCTTCAAGGGCCGGCGCGAAGGCGACGCCGGCATTTCCAATCGCCACGCGCTGGTGCTGGTCAACCACGGACACGCCAGCGGTGCCGAACTGTGGGCCTTTGCGCAACAGGTCATCGAGGGCGTGCAGGCGAAATTCGGCGTGCGGCTGGAGCCGGAACCGCGGGTGATCGGCTGAGTCTGTACCCGTGCCATGTGGCACGGGGTCCGGTCGCGACATGAGCGCAAAATGGTGTGGATATGCCTGTCCGGGCGCCACGCATCCGTTGTCGCGCCCGCCTCATCACACAAGGAGTCGTCGACAATGAAGTTGAACAAGCTCAAGCCCCTGGCCTGGGGCGTCATGCTGGGCATGGGCCTGCTGGCCGGTCCGGCGCTCGCCCATGCCGACGCCAGTCCGGCGACCGCTGGCCAGGACGCCAACGTGCTGCGCGCCACCCTGGACAACGGCTTGCGCGTGGTGATCGTGCGCGACACGCTGGCACCGATGGTGACCACGCAGATCACCTATCTCGCCGGCAGCTACGAAGCGCCCAAGGGTTTCCCCGGTACCGCACACGCGCTGGAACACATGATGTTCCGCGACAGCACCGGCCTCACCGGCGCGCAGCTCAACGAGATGACCGGCAAGATGGGCGGCGACAACAACGCCTTCACCACCAACGACGCCACCCAGTATTACTTCGTGGCGCCGTCGGCCTATCTCGACATCCTGCTGCACATCGAGGCATCGCGCATGCGCGGCGCCAAGCTTGATGCGAAGGACTGGAGCCTGGAGAAAGGCGCGATCGAGCAGGAAGTCTCGCGCGACATTTCCGACCCCGGCTATATCGCCTTCCAGAAGGCCGAGCGCCTGCTCTACGGCGGCACCGGCTACGCCGAGGATGCGCTGGGTTCGCGGCCCTCGTTCGACAAGACCACCTCGAAAATCCTGCACGATTTCTACAACGACTGGTACGAGCCGAACAACGCGATTTTCGTGATTGTCGGCGACGTCGATCCACAGGCCACGCTGGCCAAGGTGAAGCAGTTGTTCGGCGCCATCCCCGAACACGCCACGCCGGCACGCCCGCTACTCAAGCTGCAACCGTTCAAGTCGCAGACCATTGCCAGCACCACGCCGCAGGGCACCGGCTCGGTGCAGTTCATGTACCGCATGCCCGGCATGCAGTCCAAGGATTTCGCCGCCACGCAAATTCTGCTGGACGTGCTCGGCAACGCGCGCAGTTCGCTGTCCGAACTGGCAGTACAAGGCAAGGTGTTGAGCGCCGATGCCGGGCTACAGCCATTCACCCGCGGCGGCATCGGCACGATCGAGGTCGGCTTCGCCAAGGGTGCCGATCCGAAGCAGGCCCAGGCCGATCTCGATGAGGTGCTGAACAACCTGCTGAAGAACGGTGTCTCCGCCGACCTGGTGGAAGCGGCCAAGCGCTCCGAACTGGCCCAGGCCGAGTTCAACAAGAACAGTGCGGTGACCCTGGCCAGCTCGTGGTCGCAGGCATTGGCATGGCAAGGCCTGGATTCACCCGCACAGGCCGAGGACCAGATCCGCGCAGTGACCGTGGCCGACGTCGACCGCGTTGCGCGCGAATTCCTGAAGCCGGACGCGCGCATTACCGTGGTGCTCACGCCCAACCCGAACGGCAAGCGGCCGCCGGACAGCAATGGCTTCGGCGGTACCGAATCCTTTGCCAGCAACGACAAGCTCGACGCACCGCTACCGACGTGGGCGGCGGGCCCGCTGGGCACGCTGTCGATGCCGCACTGGACGCTGGCACCCGTCTCGATGACGCTGGACAACGGCATCCGCCTGATCGTGCAGCCGGAAAACATCAGCAAGACCGTCACCGTGGTCGGTCACATCGACCACGACGCCGGCCTGCAGGAACCCAAGGGTCAGGAAGGCGTGGGCAAATTGCTGGGCTCGCTGTTCGATTACGGCAGCGCAGACCTGGACCGTAGCGCCTTCCACAAGGCGCTGGACGCCATCGCCGCCAGCGAAAGCGGTGGCTCCGATTTCCGCCTGGCGGTGCCCAGTGCCGATTTCGACCGCGGCATGCAGCTGCTGGCCGACAACGAACTGCACCCGGCGTTGCCGCAAAAGGGTTTCGAGGTGCAGCGCGACGCGCTGTCGCGCAGCCTGGCCGGCGAGATGCAGTCGCCGCGCTACAAGATGTTCCGCGCGCTGCGCACGGGGCTGTTGCCGGCAGGTGATCCCGGCCTGCGCGAAGCCACGCCGACCACGGTAAACGCCCTCACCCTGCCCGACGTGAAGCAGTACTTCGCGCAGACGTATCGCCCCGACCTCACCACGCTGGTCGTGGTGGGCAACGTGACGCCGGCGCAGGCCAAGGCCACGGTGCAGAAATACTTCGGCGGCTGGAAGGCGCAGGGTCCGAAGCCCGACGTCATCCCGAAGCCGGTGCCGCTCAACCCCGCCAGCTATGCCGTGGTGAACAACGCCTATGCCTCGCAGGACCAGGTACTGATCGGCCAACAGCTCGCGGTGAACCTGCATGACGTGAACCGCTATGCATTGAAACTGGGCAACGACGTGCTCGGCGGCAACGGCTTCGCCTCGCGCCTGATGGTGGATGTGCGCGTGCGCCACGGCTACGCCTACGGCGCCAGTTCCGGCATGGACTTCGACCGCTCGCGCTCGATCTTCTACGTGCAATACGGCAGCGACCCGGCCAAGGTGGCGCCCGTCGACGGGCTGATCCAGAAGAATCTGGTCGAGATGCAGACCACGCCGGTGAAGGCCGACGAGCTGGTCAACGCACGCCAGTTCGAGATCCGTTCGATCCCGCTCGGCGTATCCAGCGTCAACGGCATCGCCCGCTCACTGCTGCAATGGGGTTATCAAGGCCTGCCGCTGGACGAGCCGATGGTGGCCGCCAAGCATTACCTGAGCCTCACCGCCGAGCAAGTGCAACAGGCGTTCAAGACCTACCTGCACCCGTCGAACATGGTGCAGGTGGTGCAGGGGCCGAAGCCGGCGAAACACTAAGCACCAAGGCAATGAAGCCGGCCCGCGTCATGCGGGCCAGTTCAAGGTCAAAGCTTGTGCTGCCGGGCACGCAGCCGCGGCGCAGGAGCAACTCGCGTAGGAGCCCGCTCGCGGGCGATGCTCTCCCGAATCTCGAAAAGCATCGCCCGCGAGCGGGCCTACACGATCACTTCGGATCTTTGCACAGCCGCTCAGGCCACCCGCCCCACTTTCGCCTTCACGTAATGCCGGCCGCCATCGGCGGGGTCGTGATACACCGCCACCAGCGCGCCGGTTTCCGGATCGACGAAACGCTCGCCGGTATCGATCCAGCGCGGATCGGGGCGGTCATCCTGCAACGGCTTGTAGCGCCAACGCTCGATCGCCAGTCCCACCACCAGCAGCAATCCGCCCACGATGAGCTGCGGCAGCAACATCGCGAACAGGCCGGTGATCGCCGCCAGCACTGCGCCAAGCAGCAGCACGCCGCCGACGACGTACAACACGACAGGCAGCATGGTGCGACTCAGATGGCTGGCGGATCGAGCACCACGGCGGTGCCATAGGCGACGATCTCGCTCATCGTCTGGCCGATTTCGGCCGAGTCGAAGCGCATCATCACCACCGCGTTGGCGCCCATCGCGGTGGCATTCTTCACCAACCGGTCCAGCGCATGCCGGCGCGCCTCTTCCAGCATCTGCGTGTATTCGTGGATCTCGCCGCCCACGATCGAACGCAAACCGGCCATCAGGTTGCCGCCGATGCCACGGCTGCGCACCACCACGCCGAACACCTGGCCCTTCACTTCACGCACCTGGCGGCCGTGAACATTTTCCGTCGTGACCACGATCATGCCCTGCCCCTCCGCATTGAAAATGCCGATCAGCGACGCGCCTTCGACAGCAGGCGCAGAATTTCCATGTACAGCCACACCAGCGTCACCATCAACGCGAACGCGCCGTACCATTCCATGTACTTCGGCGCGCCCTGTGCGGTGGCGCGTTCGATCATGTCGAAGTCGAGCACCAGGTTCAGTGCCGCCAGACCCACCACCAGCAGGCTGAAGCCGATGCCCAGCGCGCCGGATTCGTGGATGAAGGGAATCTGGATGCTGGTGAACGCACGCAGGCCGATGTCGACCAGGTACAGCAGTGCAATGGCGCCGGTGGCGGCCACCACGCCCATGCGGAATTTGTCGGTCACCTTGATGATGCCGGAGCGATACAGCAGCAGCATCACCGCCAGCACGCCGGCCGTGAGCATCACCGCCTGCAGCACGATACCCGGATAACGCATTTCCAGCATCACCGAAATGCCGCCCAGCGCGCAGCCTTCGGCCATCGCGTAGAACGGTGCGGTCAGGCCTGCCCAGCGGCTGGCAAACGTGGTCACCAGCGCCAGTACCAGGCCCACGATCAGCCCGCCCCAGATGTACGGCGAGATCGCCGCCAGCCCGGCCGGCAAGCCGCCGCTGCGTGCCACCTCGACGAAGTGGTGCCAGGTCCACCCACCGGTGATCACCGCCAGCAACAGCAGCAACCCGGTGCGGGCAATGGTGCCGTTCATGGTCATCCGCTCGCCGGTGGCGGGCAAGTCGCGGAAGGCTTTTTCCTGCAGGACGGGATTGCCGGAACGCATCGTGGTTGACTCCTGGGGACAATGAAATGGCTGCGACCGCCAGCCGTAGCGGCCCATCCTAACCCGCGGCCTGCACCGCGTCACTCGGATGCCACGGCATGTCACACGGGTACGCGGCACACGGGTTATCCGGCAACCGGACCGGCTGATACCGGTTCATGGACCACAGTCCGCCGCGCGGGTTCGCTGCCGCAGAACCGACGATCCGGCAGTTACTCTGGCCAGCACGCCTTTCGCCGGACAACCAGCTCGATATTCGGCAGCAGTCGTACCGATGTCGTGCAGGCAAGCCGGGCCCTCAGGCCTGCAGGTGACTGCGCACCCACGCCACGTAGCGGTCGACGAACCCTTGCAGGAATTTCTGCGTGCCCTCGTTGGACACGCGTCCCTCGGCGTCGATCAGCGTGTCGTCCTTGAACTGCACGTACACCTCCGGCTGCGCCAACAGCACCACATCCAGGTAGGCCAGCACGTTGCGCAGGTGTTGCTGGGCCAGCGCGCTGCCGGTGGCGCCGATGGAGGCGCCGATCACGCCGCCGGGCTTGCCGGCGAAGGAATTGGTCCCCCAGGGCCGAGAGCCCAGGTCAAGCGCGTTCTTCAGCACGCCGGGAATCGAGCGGTTGTATTCCGGGGTGACGAACAGCAGCGCATCGGCCGATTCGACAGCCTGTTTCAGCCGCTTGCCCTGGGCTGGATAGTCCCCGTCGAAATCCTGGTCATACAGGGGCAGATCGTCGATCCGCACCGGCTCGAACACGACATCGTCCGGCGCCAGCTGCGCCACGGCCCGCGCCAGCCGCCGGTTGATCGAAGCCTTGCGCAGGCTGCCGATGAATACCGCTACTTTGATCGTGTCCATGCTGCCTCCTGACGGGCCGGAAAATCGCCACCGGCGGCATGCGGCCACGCGACCGGGACTCGAAGTATCCACTCTGCCGCAATATCGGCGTAGCCTGTGTGAAGGGTGCTCCGCCATGAACGGACCCGGCGACGTTTCACGCACCCAGGCGACCAAGGATCAGTACTCGGGGGGTGGACTATGGGGAAATGGCACTGGCCATCCGGTCCGGCGTGGCGTTGGCTGCCCGCGCTGGGCATGGCGTTGCTTTTGCTGGGCCCTGCCGTTCATGCCGCCACGCCGCTCAACGGTGCCTGGCGCGAAGTGCAGGCTGGCGACACGCCCCAACGCGTACTGCAGGACTACCGCCACGGTGACCTGCGCAGCTTCGATCCGGGCCAGTTGCAGCATTTCCCGGTGCAGGGATTGGGCGCGTGGGTGGTCCTGCAGGCCCAGCCGCCCGGAGCCCTTGCCGGCCACGTGCTGACGGTCAACCCGCCGCCACCCGGCAAGGTGGCGCTCTACGATGCCTACGGCACCGCCGTAACGCTGGCGCTGGATGACTTCACCGCCCCCAGCCACGCCCATGGACGCCTGGCCTGGTCGCTCGGCGATGACCCGCACGGCGCGGGCCTTGTCCTGCTGCGCTTCGAACCCGGGGCTGGTGCGGTGGCGCCTGCCAGCTTTGCCCTGCTCAGCGCCAGCGAATTCCTGCGCCTGGACGCGCGCTGGCTGGTTTTCGCCAGTGCCTGCTTTGCGGTGATGCTGGCCATGGCGCTGATGGCGCTGTGCATTGCGCCAATGCTGCGCGATGCCACGTTCGCCTGGTATGCCGGTTTCCTGCTCTGCTACGCGTTCATCCAGGGCACACGCAGCGGTTTCCTGTTCCATCCATTGGAGATGGCATGGCTGGCCGGCCTCTCGCCCGTGGCCACCTCGGTCGCGATCGGTTTGTCGATGGCCTTTGCCGCACTGTTCGCGGTGCGCTTTTGCGAGTTGCGCCGCTTTGCCCCGCTGCTTCGCGCGCCGGCGATGGCGCTGGCGGTGGGCACGCTGCTGGTGACCGTGATGCGCACCTGCGGCTTCCAGCCACTGCAGAACATCGGCCAGTTGCTGATCGACCCGCTGCTGATCCTCGGCTCGGTGCTGCTAGGCGTGGCCTCGCTGGTCGCCGCGATCCGCGGTTCGCGCCACGCATGGTTTTTCCTGTTCGGCTGGATGCCCTTGCTGGCGTTGACAGCGCTGTGGAGTGCCGAAATCAGCGGCACCCTGGCCGGCGCCCGCTGGCTGGGCAACGCCAGCCTTGCCGCCGGCGCACTGGAAGCGCTGGTGCTGTCGTTCGGCCTGGCCGACCACGCTCTCAGCATGCGCCGCGCGCATGCCTCGGTGCAGGTGCTGGCCGACCATGATGCGCTGACCAATGTGCTCAATCGGCGCGCCTGGCGCGAGGCCGTCGAGGAAACCTTGCGCGCCCATGTCGGACAGCCGATGACACTGCTGTTCCTCGACCTCGACCATTTCAAGATCCTCAACGATCACCAGGGCCACGCGGCGGGTGATCGCGCACTGGTCGCCGTGGCCGACGCCCTGCGCCACGAGCTGCGTCCGCTGGATCGGCTCGGTCGCTACGGCGGCGAGGAATTCGTGGCACTGCTGCACGGCACACCACAAGAACCAGCCACGCAGGTGGCCATCCGCCTGTGCCGCCGCGTGCACCGGCTGGAGATCCCGCTGGACAACGAAGGCGGCCGCCTCAGCGTCAGCATTGGCCTGGCCATGCACCATCCGGACGAAACCATGGACAGCTGGATCGAACGCGCCGACCAGGCCATGTATATGGCCAAGCTGGACGGCCGCAACCGGGTCCAGGTAAGCGGCACCCGCCCCAAGGCCGTGCGCTCGCGGCAACCGTTGAAGGTCGTGGAATAAGCTTGGCCTGAGCGGGGGGCGTGCATCCACCTCGTCTATTCCAACACTCGCCATTCCGGCGCAGGCCGGAATGACGAGCAGGATCATGGCGGGGCTGGATCTACAGCCCCATCTGCGCTCAGGCCAGTTTGCGCGCCGCGGCCACCACGTCTGCGTCACCCGGCAACACCAGGAAGGCCGCACCGGCCAGTGGCGTGAACGTGTCGGCGCCCACCACGCGCTGCAGCGGCGTGCTGCCGAAGCCGGCCTCGACGATGGCGGTGATTACGCCCTCGCCCACGCCGGCGCTCTTGCGCCCTTCGTCCAGCACGATGATGCGTTTGGCACTTTTCGCCTGCGCGGCGATGAAGTCGTCGTTGAGCGGCGCCAGCCAGCGCAGGTCGACCACGCGCACCTTCCAGCCCTGTTCTTTTTCGATGGTGCGCGCGGCGCGCAACGCCATCGGTACGCCGTTGCCGAAAGTGAACACCACCAGGTCGTCCGCATCCGCGTCGTAGACGCGCCCTTCGCCCAGGGTCATCGCCTCGCCCGGCGCGGGATAGGCGAATTGCCACGCGCCGTCGCCGGCTTCGTACAGATCCTTGGCCATGTACAGCGCGATGGGTTCGAGGAAAGCGCAGACGCGGCCATCCACCTTGGCCAGCGCGGTCAGCGTGCGCAGCATGGTGGCGGCATCGTCGCCACGCGACGGGCAACCGACGACCAGACCGGGAATGTCGCGCAGCGCGGCAATCGAGTTGTCGTTGTGGAAGTGGCCGCCGAAGCCGCGCTGGTAACCCAGCGATGCCACGCGCATCACCAGCGGGTTGCGGTACTGGTTGTTGGAGAAGAACTGCAGCGATGCGGCCTCGCCGCGGATCTGGTCGCCCGCATTGTGGAAATACGCCAGGTACTGGATCTCGGGAATCGGCAGCATGCCCATGTTGGCGTAGCCCTGGGCCAGGCCGAGAATGGTCGTCTCGTCGAGCAGCGTATTGAACACGCGACTGTTCTTGAACGCCTTGTGCAGGCCTTTGGTAACCGTGTACACGCCGCCCTTCTGCGCCACGTCCTCGCCGAACAGCAGCGACTCGGGGTACTTCGCCATGATGTCGTGCAGCGCCTGGCCGATCTGGATCGCCAGGTGCCGCGGCGGCTGGTTCTCCGGCAGCTTCGCCTCGCCGCCGAACGCCTTCAGCCGCGCCTCGGCGTAATCGCCACGCTCGGCCTCGGCCTTCACTTTGGCTGGCGTGTACGGCGCCAATGGCGCCATCACGTCATCCAGCCGTTCCAGCCGCGGACGACGGTCGGCTTCCTCGGCCGCGGCGAAGCAGCGCTTGCGCATGGCTTCGTACATGGCCAGCAATTCGTCCTTGTCGTACACGCCCGATTCCAGCGCAATCGCGGCCGAACGCAGCAGCGGATCGGTCGCCTCCAGCGCTACCAGTTCCTCGATCGAGCGCCACTCGATCTCGAAATCGGTACCGGCGTGGCCCATGATGCGGGTGGTCTTCAGATGCAGGAAAGTCGGGCGGCGCGTGTGGCGGCAATGTTCCACCGCGCGCTGCACCTGCGCATAGCCTTCAGCCAGGTCGAGGCCATCGGCGAAGAAATAATCGAGGTTCGAGCGCTGACGGAAATTGCTCGCCACCCAGTCGTTCGGCGTCTTCACCGAGATGCCGATGCCGTTGTCCTCGCACACGAACAACACCGGCGCAGGCAGCTTCTGGTAGGCGGTCCAGCCAGCCGCGTTGAACGCGGTCTGCGCGGTGGCGTGGTTGCTCGACGCATCGCCGAACGAACAGATCGCAATGGAATCGTCCGGCACCGGCAGCACGTGGCCGATACGCCGTGCGTGGTCGATGGCCACCGCCGTGCCCAGCGCCTTGGGCAGGTGCGAGGCGATCGTCGAGGTCTGCGGCAACACCCACAACGGCTTGCTGCCCCACACCTTGTGGCGACCACCGGAGGCGGGATCGTCCTTGCTGGCGGCGAACGACAACGCCGAATCCATCACCGGGTCCATCCCCGGCAACTTGCGGAAGCGCTCGGCCATGAAACCGCCGGAACGGTAATGCAGGAAAGCCGGATCGGTATGCCGGGTCAGTCGCGCCACCATCGCATTGCCTTCGTGACCGGACGAACCGATGGTGTAGAACACCTTGTTCTGCACGCGCAGCACGCGCGCCATCAGATCGAGATGGCGCGAGACCAGCTGCGACTCGAACAGCTCGCGAAAACCCTTGGCATCAAGCGCACTGCCCGGCAACACCGGTTCGTCGTCACGCGGCGCCGCATGTGTCTCACCCTGCCATTGCTGCACGAACTCGCTGAAGTTCTGATCGACGATTTCGGCGCGATTGAAACCCTTGTGACGTGCGGCGATAGGCGTGGTGGACATGGTGCAAGATCTTCCGTAGCTGGGCGTGCCAGGGCACGACAAAAAGGGATTATCGATCCGGGGAACCTGGCGCCGCCAGCGCAAGAGCAATCCTGCCGGCCGCGGCATGCGGGACAGCGCCAGGGCGGTGCCAGTGCGGAACACCCGCAACGAGTGTTCCGCGCAGTGGCGATGGCGTGTCGCTGACCGGCATGTCCGAAAGCCTTTGTTCACCGACCGTCGTCCCCACTCCGCGCAGGAGAGAGGGTCGAGACGAGGAAGGCTTGCGATATCTCCATGACCGAAGCACGCTTCGATGTCGGGTCTTCGCAAGATTGGCCCCTCACCCCGGCTCTCTCCCCAACGGAGAGAGGGAGACGAATCAGAACGCGTTGATACCAGTCAGCTCGCGGCCCACGACCAGCTCGTGCACGGTTTCCGTGCCTTCGTAGGTGATCACCGATTCCAGGTTCAACGCGTGGCGGATCGCGCCGTGCTCGGTGGTGATGCCGGCGCCCCCGAGGATGTCGCGGCACTGGCGCGCGATGTCGATGGCCATGCGGCAGTTGTTCCACTTGGCCAGCGACACCTGGGTGGGCGCCATGGTGCCGGCGTCCTTCAGGCGGCCGAGCTGCAGCGACAGCAGCTGCGCGGTGGTGATGCGGCGCGCCATGTCGGCCAGTTTGAGCTGGACCGCCTGGTTGGCGGCCAGCGGGCGGTCGAACAGGATGCGTTCGGCGGTGTAGTCCAGCACTTCCTTGAGGCAGGCCTGGGCGGCGCCGATCGGACCCCAGGTGATGCCGTAACGGGCCTGGGTCAGGCAGCCCAGCGGCCCCTTCAGGCCCTTCACGTTGGGCAGGCGATTCGCATCGGGCACGCGCACGTTGTCGAAGAACAGCGCGGAGGTGACCGAGGCGCGCAGGCTCATCTTCTTGTGGATCTGCTGCGCGGTGAAGCCCTTGGTATCGGTCGGCACGATGAAGCCCTGAATGCCGTCCTCGGTCTGTGCCCAGACAATGGCGACGTGGGCGAGGTTGCCGTTGGTGATCCACATCTTGGCGCCATTGATGACCCAGTCGCCGCCGTCCTTCTTGGCATTCGTCTTCATGTTGGCCGGATCGGAACCACCGTGCGGTTCGGTCAGGCCAAAGCAGCCGATGATCTCGCCCGCCGCCATCTTCGGCAGGTAGGCCTGTTTCTGTTCCTCGCTGCCGTAGGCGTAGATCGGGTACATCACCAGCGAGCTCTGCACCGAGGCGAAGCTGCGCAGGCCCGAGTCGCCGCGTTCCAGCTCCTGGCAGATCAGGCCGTAGCTGACCCCGCTCATGCCGGCGCAACCGTACTTCTCCGGGATGGTGGCGCCGAGCAGGCCGAGACTGGCGATCTCGGGGATCAGCTCGGTCGGGAAGCGCGCCTGATCGAAGCAGTCGCCGATGATCGGCAACACCTTCTCGTCGACGAAACGGCCCACGGTGTCCTGCACCATGCGCTCCTCGTCGGTGAGCAGCGAACGGACGTCGTACAGATCAAGCGGGTTCAGGCGCGGGGCAGCCATGCAAAGACTCCGTGGTGAAAGGGAATCTTCCGATTGTAGCTGGCCCGTTCCCATCAGGTCATGGCGGTATGCGGCATGACAGAGGTGGTTCCGTTCCACGCCCCCTTTCCCAATGGGCATCATCGAATGATGCGACGCAACACGAATCGTGCGAACATGGCGATCTTGCCATGCGTGCATGCGGTCGCGGCACGCAAGCTCGTCCCCACTTCCATCGAACACCCATGGTCAAAGGCATACTGCTGGGCTTCGCCTGCTTCGCGGCCTACGCGATGAGCGATGCCTTCGTGAAGTCGCTGCACGGTACGCTGCCGCCTTACGAAGCCGTGTTCTTCGGCGGCTTGCTGGGGCTGGCTGCGCTGCCCTTCATCATGGGCAAGGGGGATCGCTGGAGCGACGTGTTTTCCGCCCGTCGCCCGAAGCTCTGGTGGATCCGCGCGCTGGCTGGCGCGCTCGGCAATATCTGCTCGGTCACCGCGTTCACCCTGCTGCCGATGGCCGAGGTGTTCTCGATGATCTTCCTGATGCCGATCTTCGTGACCATCCTCTCGGTGTTTCTGCTGAAAGAACACGTGGGCTGGCGACGCTGGACTGCCGTGCTGATCGGTTTCGCCGGCGTGCTGGTGGTATTGCGTCCCGGCTTTCGCGTGTTGGGGCTGGGCGACCTGGCCTCCATCCTGTGCGGCCTGTGCGCGGCCATCTCGGTGGTCGCCCTGCGCATGGCTGGAACGGAAGAAAAGCGCGTATGCCTGTACGGCGCCGGCGTGATCGGCCCGCTGGTGGTCGGCGGCCTGCTGATGCTGCCGCACTTCATCTGGCCTGACCTGCACCAATCCTTTCTGCTCGCCGGCTACGGCCTGCTCGCCGCGCTGGCCGGCGTGCTGCTGATGTACGCCACCCTGATCGCCCCCGCCAATCGCGTCGCCCCCACCCAGTACAGCCAGATGCTGTGGGCCATCGTGTTCGGCTACTGGCTGTTCGGCGACAAGCTCGACTGGCCGATGCTGGTCGGCATCGTAATGATCCTGGGCGCCGGCCTGTTCACGCTGGTGCGCGAGGAAAAGAAGACCAGCTGGTGGCGGCGCACGCGGGTCCTCTAAGGCGTGACGTTTGCCACGGCATCGCAGCCGGCGCCGCCATGGATCACCAGCGGCTGCGTGAACGCTGCCGACGCGGGCCACGCACCAGCATGCACACGCCACCGTAGATAACGAACAGCGGCCACCAACGCGCCCACGACAGCGGCACGATGAACATCAGCGCCACCAGCACGATGGCGGATGCGCTGAGCAGCTCCTGCCAGACCAGGGCGTCGGCGTGACCCAACCGGCGGTAGCGCGCCCAAGCGTCACCCAGCGGCCAGGCGGCAGCCAGCAGGATGAACCAGGCCCACCAGCGATTCCAGTCGAAGAAGGGCCAGTCGATGCCCAGGTTGCCAAGAAGGAAGAACACGCCCACCGCGATCACGGCCAGCGCGGGAATCAGTCGTTCGTGGCCACTGCGTGGCAGTTTGTCGGCATCGTCGTCGGTCATGTCCCTTGCCTCCCTGAAGTTGCCGCCACGATAGGGCGCCAACCCGGCGCAAGCCAGTGACAGGCGTCACCTCGAACGGGTGCCTCAGCGGTTGCTTACCCCGTGCGGCACGTGCCCCGTCGCCACGTGCCGGCGCGCAGATTCCACGTTGGCCGGCGAATCGTCGAAGAAGATGTCGGCACCGAAGGCATCGAGGAACGGGCCCTTGTCGCGGCCGCCGAGGAACAGCGCCTCGTCGATGCGCACGCCCCATTTGCGCAAGGTGAGGATGACGCGCTTGTGCGCGGGCGCGGAGCGCGCGGTGACCAGCGCAGTGCGGATCGGTGAGTTCTCGGCCGGGAACGCCGCCTGCAGGTGATGCATGGCGGTGAGGAAACCGCGGAACGGGCCGACCGAGAGCGGCTCGGTGGCATGCTCGGTCTCGCTGCGATGAAAGGCTTCCAGACCTTCCTCGCGCGACACGCGCTCGCCTTCGTCGCCGAAGATCACCGCATCGCCATCGAAGGCAATGCGCAGCTGCTCGCTGGCCCGCGGTGGCGCAGTGCTGGGCAGAATCGTCGCCGCCGCCACGCCGGCGGCCAGTGCGCGGCCTACGTCCTCGGCGTTGGCGGACAGGAACAGATCGGCCTTGAACGGCGCGATGTAATCGGAGGTCGGTGCGCCGCTGGTGAAAGCGGCGCGACTGATCTCCAATCCGTAATGCTGGATCGCATTGAAAATGCGCAGGCCGGTGTCACCGGAATTGCGCGACAGCAGGATCACCTCGACCGGCGGCACATCGCCAGCCAGCCGATTGAGGCCGAGCAGCTTCTGCACCAGCGGAAAAGCCACGCCCGGCTTGAGGATGTCGTTTTCGTGCTCGATCTGGAACGCACGATACGCATCCAGTCCATCGCGCTCGAACAGCGCGTGGCTGTCGCCCAGGTCGAACAAGGCGCGCGAGGAAATCGCCACGACGAGGCGTTTGTCGGTCGCGGCGGCAGGATCATGGGCGGTCGGTGGATTCATGGCATCAATCTAGCGCAAGGAGCGAGGAGTGAGTGGAGAGGAGTGAGAAGTGAGAGAAAAGCGTAGCCCGCTGTCTCTCACTGCTCACTTCACGATCCTCACTTCTGCCTTTTCATTCGGAAGCGAATTGTTCGTCGAGTATGCGCTGTTCCAGATTGTGCTCCGGGTCGAACAACAGGCGCACGCCCTGCCCTTCGGCTTGCACCACGTCCACCGTGCGCACGTCGCGCACCTCCAGGAAGTCGGCGGTGGCACTGACCGGGCGCTTGCCCGGATCAAGCACGCGCAGGCTGACCCGGGTGCGATGCGGCAAGATCGCGCCACGCCAGCGGCGCGGCCGGAACGGGCTGATCGGGGTGAGCGCCAGCACGTTGGCGTCCAGCGGCAGGATCGGCCCGTGCGCGGACAGGTTGTAGGCCGTCGAACCCGCCGGCGTGGCCACCATCACGCCATCGCAGGTCAGGTTGGGCAACTTCACCGTCTCGTTGAGCTTCACCTCCAGGTGCGCGGCCTGGTTGCTCTGCCGCAGCAGCGAGACTTCATTGAAAGCCAGCGCCTGGTGCACGTTGCCCTTGGCGTCCGTGGCACGCATGTCCAGCGGATACAGCACCGCGGTGTGTGCGCGATCGATGCGCTCGGGCAGGCCATCGAGCCGGTGCTTGTTCATCAGGAAACCGACGCGGCCGAGCTTCATGCCGTATACCGGAATCTCGAGCGCACGATGCGCATGCAGGGTGCGCAGCATGAAACCGTCGCCGCCCAGCGCCACGATCACCTCCGCGTCGATGGCAGGCACGTCGCCGTAACGTTCGACGAGCTTGCGGCGCGCCTGCTGGGCGACGCTGGTGTCACTGGCAACAAAGGCGAAGCGCATGGGAATCGGCATGTGGCGACGGTCCAACCAGCTTACCGTAGGAGCCCCTTCACGGGCGATATTCACGAGCCCGGGTCCTCCCAACACTTGCCTGCAGGAGCCCGCTCGCGGGCGATGCTTTTCACCTCGCGGATGCCATGCCAAAAGCATCGCCCGCGTGCGGGCTTCTACAAGTAATGTCACGTGGGAGCGGGGCCAAAAGAAACGCCCGATGACCTTGCGGGCACCGGGCGTTCTTTACTGCACGACGATGGAAGGTTCCTCAGCCCACCGGCACCTGGGCCAGCTGCGCCAGACGGCGGACCGCGACCGAGGCGATCGGGTAGTCCGCGTTCTGGGTGAGGATTTCCGCCAGCATGCTGCGGGTGTACTGCAGCGTGGCGTCGTCGCGTTGCAGCCAGGCCTGTACCGGCGAAACACCCTTGCTTTCACCAGCCAGGGCCAACACCTGCGACGCCAGCGCACGATGCTGGTGGTTCAGCTCGTCCAGCAGCGAACCGCGCGCCTGGGCGTGCCAGTGGCCTTCCACCGGCAGCGCCTCGATCTGGTCGCGCAGCCACTCGAGATCGAGCGCCTCGCCCAGCTCGTAGAACACGCCGGCCACCTTCTCCACTGGCTGACCGCTCTGCTGCGCCACTTCGACCATGTCCAGCGCGGCACGCAGTTCGGTGATGCGGGCCAGGCGCAGGGCCAGCTCGGCCGGCAGGCCCAGGCCTTCCCACTTTTCCTGGCTGGACTCGAAATCGCCCTTGCCGGTGAGCGTGAGCGCACCCGGCAATGCCATGCGCAACGCGGACACGCCGGTGTTGTAGCGCTCCACGTTGGCGGCGATGTCCAGCGTGCCGCCGGGACGGTTGAGCAACCAGCGCGTCAGGTGGCGCAACAACGACCAGATCTGCATGATCGCGTCGATCTGCGTGCTCTCGGCTACCTTGCTGTCCTGCGCCTCGATCTGCGCCCACAGCTCGCGTGCCTCGAGGATCTCGCGCGCGGCGGTATACGCCTTGGCGATCGCCGCCGGACCCTGCCCGGTGTCTTCCTGCATGCGCATCATGAAGGTGGCGCCCATGCGGTTGATCGTCGAGTTGGTCACCGCGGTGGCGATGATCTCGCGCTTCAGGCGATGGCGCTGCATGTGCGCGGCGTACTTCTCGTGCAGCGGCGCGGGGAAGTAGCGCACCAGCTCCTTGGAGAGGTACGGGTCTTCCGGCACGTCCGAGGCGAGCAGCTGCTGGAACAGGCGGATCTTGTCGTAGGACAGCAGTACCGACAGCTCCGGCCGGGTCATGCCCTGCCCGCGCGCCTTGCGCTCGGTCAGTTCGGCTTCGCCGGGCAGGTTCTCGACCTGGCGATCCAGCGTGCCCTCGGCTTCCAGCGTGCGGATGAAGTGGGCCAGCGAACCGATGCGGTGCGCCGACTGGTGCTCCATCAGGGTGATCGCCTGGTTCTGGCGATAGTTGTCCCACAGCACCAGCTGGCCGACCTCGTCGGTCATCGACGCCAGCTGGGTATTGCGACCGTCGAAGCTCAACTCGCCGCGCTGCACGGCATCGTTGAGCAGGATCTTGATGTTCACCTCGTGGTCGGAGGTGTCCACGCCGGCGGAGTTGTCGATGAAGTCGGTGTTGAGCAGCACGCCCTGGTGTGCCGCTTCGATGCGCCCCTTCTGGGTGAAGCCCAGGTTGCCGCCTTCGCCCACGATCTTGCAACGCAGCTCCCCGCCGTTGATGCGGATGGCGTTGTTGGCGCGATCGCCCACGTCAGCCTGCGTTTCGACCGACGATTTCACGTAAGTACCGATGCCGCCGTTCCACAGCAGGTCGACCGGCGCCTTGAGAATGGCGCTGAGCAATTCGTTCGGCGACAGGTGTTCGACATCGGCCTTCAGACCCAGCACCGTACGCACTTCCGGTGAAATCGGAATCGATTTCACGCTGCGCGGATAGATGCCGCCACCGGCGGAGATCAGCGACTTGTCGTAATCCTCCCAGCTCGAGCGCGGCACCTTGAACATGCGCTGGCGCTCGACGAAGGACTTCGCCGCATCGGGGTTCGGGTCGAGGAAGATGTGGCGATAGTCGAACGCGGCCAGCAGGCGGATGTGCTCGGACAGCAGCATGCCGTTGCCGAACACGTCGCCGGACATGTCGCCGATGCCCACGCAGGTGAAGTCCTCGCTCTGGCTGTCGCGGCCCAGTGCACGGAAGTGGCGCTTGACCGACTCCCACGCACCCTTGGCGGTGATGCCCATGCCCTTGTGGTCGTAACCGTGCGAACCGCCGGAAGCGAACGCGTCATCCAGCCAGTAGCCGTGCTCGGTGGAGATGGCGTTGGCGATATCGGAGAACGTGGCTGTGCCCTTGTCGGCGGCCACCACCAGATACGGGTCATCCTCGTCGTGGCGCACCACGTCGTGCGGCGGCACCAGCTTGCCTTCGACCAGGTTGTCGGTGATATCCAGCAGGCCGTTGATGAACAGCTTGTAGCAGGCGATGCCCTCGGCCTGCTGCGCGTCGCGGTCGCCGCCCACCGGCGGCTTCTTGACGAAGAAGCCACCCTTGGAGCCCACCGGCACGATCACGGTGTTCTTCACCATCTGCGCCTTGACCAGGCCCAGCACCTCGGTTCGGAAATCCTCGCGGCGGTCGGACCAGCGCAGGCCACCGCGCGCCACGGCGCCGAAGCGCAGGTGGATACCCTCAACCCGCGGCGAGTACACCCAGATCTCGCGGAACGGCACCGGCTTGGGCGCGTCCGGGACCTGGTGCGAATCGAACTTGAAGCTGATGTAGTGACGCGCGGCGCCATTCCACAGCTGGAAGTAGCTGGTACGCAGCGTGGCATGGATCACGTCCATGTAGCTCTTGATGATGCGCTCGTCGTCGAGGCTGGCCACGTTGTCCAGCAACGACTTCAGGGCATCCCACAGCACCTCGACCTGCTGCGCGCGCGGCTTGGCCAACACGGCGACCATGCCGTCGATCAGCTCGGGCTTCGCCTTCTGCGTGGCTTCCGGGATCAGCGCCTTCATCTCGCGACGCAGCGCTTCGCCAGCCTGCTCGCGGGTCGCGGCGTCGAGCTGCTCGCGCTGCGGGTCGAACTTGGCGTTGAACAGCTCGATCAGCACGCCGGCGATGGCCGGATAGCGGTTGAGCGTTTCTTCCATGTAGGTCTGCGAGAACGCGATGCCCACCTGCTGCAGGTACTTGCAGTAACCGCGCAGCACCGCCACCTGGCGCCAGTCGGCCTGCGCCGACAGCACCAGGTTGTTGAAACCGTCGCTCTCGGCCTGGCCACGCCACAAGGCCTCGAAACCGCGCTCGAAGCGCTCGGCCACATGCGCCAGCTCGAACGCCATCGGCGCTTTCGGCTTCAGCTCGAAATCATGGATGGTCAGCGGACGCTCATCACTCTCCAGCGTGTAGACATGCTCGGCCAGCATGCGCACGCCCATGTTCTCCAGCATCGGCAAGGCTTCGGACAGCGGAATCGGCGCGCCGAAGTGGATCACCTTGAAGCGCAGGCTCTGGTCGCGCGCGTCCTGGTACAACTGCACGTGCAGTGCATCGTCGGCCTTCAGCGTAGCCATGGCACGCACATCGGAAGCGGCCGCTTCGGGCGACACTTCCTCGATGTAGCCGGCCGGCAACACCTTGCCGAAACGGTTGAGCAAGGCCACGCCCTGCGCCTCGCCGAGATCACGCACGAGGTTTTCGCGCAAGCTGTCGTGCCAGTTGCGCACGATCTGCAGCAAGCGGTTTTCCAGCTCGTGCACATCGAACACCGGCTGGTCGCCCGGGTGCGGACGCACGGTGACATGCAGCCGTGCCAGCGCGGATTCGCCCATCAGCACGTTGGAATCCAGGCTTTCGCCATGGAAGGTTTCGCGCAGCATCGCCTCGATGCGCTCGCGCACCGTGGTGCTGAAGCGCTCGCGCGGCACGAACACCAGGCAGGTGAAGAAGCGACCATAACGGTCGCGACGCACGAACAAGCGGGTCTGCGCACGCTGGCGCAGTTCGAGGATGCCGGTGGAAACGGCCAGCAATTCATCCTCGCTGCCCTGGAACAGTTCGTCGTGCGGCAACGTCTCCACGATGTGGCGCAGCGACTTGCCCGAATAGGCATCGCGCTTCAGGCCGGAACGCGACAGCACCGCTTCCACCTTGTGACGCACCAGCGGCACGTCCTGCGGGCGCGCCATGTAGGCATTGGAGGAGAACAGGCCGAGGAAGCGTTGCTCCGAGACCGGCTTGCCAGCGGCGTCGAACTGCAGCACGCCGATGTAATCCATGTGACCGGCGCGATGCACATGCGAGCGCGCGTTGGTCTTGGTCAGGATGATCGCGTCGGTGGCGCCGGAATGCGGCAGCTCGCTCGCCGCCAGGGTGCGCAGCGAACGCGGTGCCACCGAGCGCTCGCGACCGCGCAGGATGCCCATGCCCGACGCATCGCGCGCGCGCAGCACGCGGTCGCCTTCCGCTTCGGTCACTTCATATTCGCGGTAACCGAGGAAAGTGAAGTTGTCGTCGGCCAGCCAACGCAGGAATTCCGACGCCTCGTGCGCTTCTTCCGGGTCCAGCGCCGGCTTGCGCTGCGGCAGTTCCCCGGCGATCGCCAGCATCTTGCTGCGCATCGCGGCCCAGTCGTCCACGGCCAGCCGCACATCGTCCAGCGCCGCTTCCACGCCGGCGCGCAGTTGTTCCTGCGCAGCCTGGTCGGCCAACGGGTCGATCTCGAAGTACATCACCGACTCGGCATGGCCGGCCGCATCGTCAAAGCGCTGCAGGCGCCCCGCAGCATCACGCACTGCCTTGAGTACGGGATGGATCACCACGTGGATCGACGTGCTGGCCGAAACCACCATGCTTACCGTGTCGACCAGGAACGGCATGTCGTCGGTCACCACCTGCAACAGGTGACGGCCACCGACATCGGCGGATACCACCCGCACGGAGGCCCGACCCGGCTCGCGCTGCTGCACGAAATCGAGCAGGCCGGCGATCAACGTGGCCCAGGTCGCCGGCGCGTGCAGCGCGCAATCATTGGCGGACACCCGCGCGAAAAAGGCGCTGATAAAAAATTGCGCCTCATCAAGGCGCTGGGTCGGGAAACCGCTTTTTTTCAGTTCCTGGAAAACTTCGGATGGCAGGGGAACGTCGCTAGCCGCACGGATCGCATTCATGGCACTCAACTGTCAGTGGAAACGGAATGGGTGAGAGCAAAAATCCGTTAAAGGATACGCCTCGACATTCCGCTTATCCATAAGACGAGCCATGCGTGGGCGCATGGCAAACGCGTTCCCGAAGATCCATCGCGACGACATCCGGACACGTCGACGTTGCACCCACGCGACTTGACTTGCGCTGTCACCACGAGGCGACGCCCCCCCCACCCGCACGCATCGTGGCGCCCGTCGTTCACCTGCAGTTTCGTATCGCATGCCGCTACCCGCGCCGTGAGGCTTTGCGCAACGCACATGGGACTGGATTCATGCGCGCGACAAATTGTAAACTGGTCGGTATAGTCTGCTGCATCACCACGCCTGACGAGCGTGGTTCAGACTGTATTCGACGAAGCACGACGAACGACACGTGACGCGCGATTCCCGCGCGACGAAGATGGCGAACGTCATGCGTCGGACACAGCGTGCGCAGACGTACCCCCACCCGTTAAAGAAGCCTCAATTGGAGCTCACATGAAGTCTTCGTCATTGCGCACACCCGCGCTCTGCCTCGGCCTGCTGGCGTTGGCAGCCTGCAGCAAGGGCAAGCAGCAGGGAGCGCCGCAGATGCCGCCGCCGCAAGTCGGCGTGATCACTGTGCAGCCCCAGAACGCACCGCTGACCAAGGACCTGGTCGGTCGCCTGTCCTCCTATCGCAGCGCCGATGTGCGCGCCCGCGTTGCCGGCGTGCTGCTCAAGCGCGTGTATACCGAAGGCAGCGAGGTGAAGAAGGGTCAGTTGCTGTTCCAGATCGACCCGGCCCCGCTGAAGGCCACCCTGCGTGCCGCACAGGCATCGCTGGCCCAGGCCCAGGCCACCTACACCAACGCCCACGTCAACGCACAGCGTTCGCGTGAGCTGGCGCCCAAGGGCTACATCTCCAAGGCCGACCTGGACAATGCGCTGGCCACCGAGCGTACGGCCGCCGCTTCCGTGCAGGCCGCACGCGCCGACGTGGAAACTGCACGCATCAATCTCGGCTATGCCAACGTCACCTCGCCCATTGATGGCCGCGCCGGCCAGCAACAGGTGACCGAGGGTGCCCTCGTCGGCAACGGCACGGCCACCCTGCTTACCACGGTCGACCAGCTCGACCCGCTGTACGTCAACTTCAGCCTGAGCGTGTCCGAGCTGGACCAGATGCATCAGGCGCAGAGCAAGGGCAACGTTAGCCTGAGCCAGACCGACAAGGCCAGCGCGCAGATCACCCTGCCCGACGGCACGCCGTACAGCGAGCCCGCCACGCTCGATTTCTCCGACACCGCGGTGAACCCGTCCACCGGCGCGGTGAACCTGCGCGCCCTGGTACCCAATCCGCAGCATCGCCTGTTGCCGGGTATGTACGTCACGCTGAAGGCCAAGCTGGGCGAGCACCACAATGTGTTCGTGATTCCGCAGGCCGCGGTGCTGCGCGACACGGTGGGCGCCTACGTGCTGGCGGTCGGTGATCAGGACAAGGTCGTGCGCCACGACATCAACGCCGTATCCATGAGTGGCAGCGACTGGATCGTCAACAGCGGCCTTGCCGCCGGCGAGAAAATCATCGTGTCCGGGATCCAGAACGTGCATGAAGGCATCGCCGTCAAGACCACGCCATGGCAAGCCCCCAAGGCAGCATCGAAGGGCGCGCCCGCCGGCGCCGCCCCCAGCGGTGCAGCCCCTGCCGCCACCGCCAAGGCTCCGGCCGGCGCGGCGCACGGCAAGTAACGGAGCGCATACGACATGCCGAGTTTTTTCATCGACCGCCCGATTTTCGCCTGGGTGGTGGCCATCCTCATTTCGCTGGGCGGCATCCTCTCCATCCTCAATCTGGGCGTGGAGTCGTATCCCGATATCGCGCCACCGTCGGTGACGGTCACGGCCACCTATCCGGGTGCCAGTGCCGACACCACCGAAAAGACGGTGACCCAGGTCATCGAGCAGCAGCTCACCGGCATCGACCACCTGCTGTACTTCAGCTCGTCGTCCAGCGCCACCGGCCGCGCGCAGATCACGCTGACCTTCGAAAGCGGCACCGACCCCGACATCGCCCAGGTGCAGGTGCAGAACAAGGTGGCGCTGGCCACCCCGCGCCTACCGTCCGAGGTGACCCAACAGGGCGTGGTGGTGGCCAAGGCCAACGCCGGCTTCCTGATGGTGATCGCGCTGAAGTCGGACAATCCGAGCATCGACCGTGACCGCCTGAACGACATCGTCGGTTCGCGGGTGCTGGACTAGATTGCCCGCGTTCCGGGCGTCGGCAGCACCCAGCAGTTCGGTTCCGAATACGCCATGCGCATCTGGCTGAACCCGGACAAGCTGCAGGGCTATGGCCTGTCGGCCACGCAGGTGCTTGCCGCGGTGAAGGCGCAGAACGTGCAGTTCGCCGCCGGCTCGCTCGGTTCGGACCCGGCCATCCCGGGCCAGGGCTTTACCGCCACGGTCTCCACCGAGGGCCGCTTCACCACGCCCGAGCAGTTCAAGAGCATCATCCTGCGCGAGAACAGCGACGGCACCGCGGTAACCCTGGGCGACGTCGCACGGGTCGAGTTCGGTCCGAACAATTACGGCTTCGACACCCAGTGGGACGGCAAGCCGATCGGCGCCTTCGCGATCCAGTTGCTGCCCGGTGCCAATGCGCTCAACGTGGCCACCGCCGTGCGCGCCAAGATGGCCGAGCTGGCACCCAGCTTCCCGCAAGGCGTCACCTGGTTCAGCCCGTACGACAGCACTGCCTTCGTCACCATCTCCATCAACGAGGTGGTGCACACGCTGGTCGAGGCGATCATCCTGGTGTTCCTGGTGATGCTGCTGTTCCTGCAGAACATCCGCGCCACCATCATTCCGACCCTGGTGATCCCGGTCGCGTTGCTGGGCACCTTCCTCGGCATGCTGGTGCTCGGCTTCACCATCAACCAGCTGACCCTGTTCGGCATGGTGCTGGCCATCGGCATCGTGGTGGACGACGCGATCGTGGTGATCGAGAACGTCGAACGCATCATGACCGAGGAAAACCTCTCGCCGAAGGACGCCACGCGCAAGGCGATGGGCCAGATCACCGGCGCGGTGGTGGCGATCACCGTGGTGCTGGCGGCGGTATTCATTCCGTCGTCGCTGCAGCCGGGTGCCTCGGGCATCATCTACAAGCAGTTCGCGCTGACCATCGCGATGTCGATGGGTTTCTCGGCGTTCCTTGCGCTGTCGTTCACCCCGGCACTGTGCGCCAGCTTCCTGCAGCCGGAGCACCACAAGAAGAAGAACGTCGTTTTCCGCAAGTTCAACGAGTTCTTCGACTGGACCACGCACACCTACACCGGCCATATCGGCAGCGCGGTGAAACACGCGCCACGCTGGATGCTGGTGTTCGTGATCATCGCGGTGCTGGGCGGCTTCCTGTACACGCGCCTGCCCGGCAGCTTCCTGCCCGAGGAAGACCAGGGCTACGCCCTGTCGGTGATCCAGCTGCCGCCAGGTGCCACCAAGCAGCGCACCAGCGAGGTGATGGCGCAGATGCGCGCGATCCTGAAGAAGGATCCCGCCGTGGAAGGTGTGCTGCAGGTGACCGGCTTCAGCTTCATCGGTTCCGGCGAAAACGCGGGCATGGCCTTCATCAAGCTGAAGGACTGGGCCAAGCGTGACGTCACCGCGATGCAATTCATCCAGCGCGCCAACATGCAGCTGCACAGCATCAGCGATGCCCGCATCTTCGTGGTGAACATTCCCACCGTGCAGGGTCTGGGCCAGTTCGGCGGCTTCGACATGTACCTGCAGGATCGCGGCGGCGCTGGCCGTGACGCCCTGACCCAAGCCCGCAACATTCTGCTGGGCAAGGCCAGCAAGGACCCGGTACTGACCGGCGTACGCCCCAACGCACTGGAGGATTCACCCCAGTTGCACCTGGACGTGGATCGCCTGCAGGCGCAGTCGATGGGCCTGTCGGTGGGTGACATCTACAACGCGATCAGTCTGATGCTGGCACCGGTGTACGTGAACGACTTCACCTACGGCGGGCGTGTCAAGCGCGTCATCATGCAGGCCGACGCGCCCTACCGCATGGGACCGGACGCGTTGCAGCACATCTTCACGCCCAGCAGCACGCAGACCAACGCCGACGGTACGCCGGCGATGATTCCGCTGGCCAACGTGGTGCATTCGCAGTGGGAAGTGTCCTCGCCATCGCTGACGCGTTACAACGGCTATCCGGCCGTGGAAATCGTCGGCTCGCCAGCGCCAGGGCATGCCTCGGGCGAGGCCATGAGCGAGATGGAGAAGATCGTCAACAACGACCTGCCGCGTGGCTACGGCTATGACTGGACCGGTCAGTCGTATCAGGAAATCCTGTCCGGCAATGCCGCCACGCTGCTGATGGTGCTGTCGATCTTCATCGTGTTCCTGGCACTGGCTGCACTGTACGAGAGCTGGTCGATCCCGGTAGCGGTGCTGCTGGTGGTGCCACTGGGCCTGCTCGGCGTGGTGGTGTTCACCCTGCTGCGCGGCCTGCCCGATGACATCTACTTCAAGATTGGCCTGATCACGGTGATCGGCCTGGCTGCGAAGAACGCGATCCTGATCGTCGAATTCGCGGTGGCCGAACAGAAGTCCGGGCGTACCTTGCGCGAAGCCACCGTCGACGCGGCCCGGTTGCGACTGCGCCCGATCCTGATGACCTCGCTGGCGTTCATCCTCGGTGTGTTCCCGTTGTTCATCTCCACCGGCGCGGGCGCCAACGCTCGCCACGCCATCGGTACCGGCGTGATCGGCGGCATGCTGTTCGCCACCTTCCTCGGCGTGCTGCTGATCCCGGTGTTCTACATCGTGGTCCGCCGCCTGCTGGGCGACAAGCTCGACGGCGATGACACCCCGCAGACGGCTTCCGGCACGGGCATGCAGTCGTTCGACTCCGACCCGCGACGCGAGCATTGAAGGCAGGAGTGAGTGGAGAGGAGTGAGGAGTGAGAGAAAAGCTCGCCTCACTTCCCTCCACCGCAAGACACCAACAAAAAGGCCCCGGCGCAAGCCGGGGCCTTTTTGTATCCGCATGCTTGCATGCAAACCGGCACGAGCGGCTTCAGCCGCAATGCTCTCCAAGATGCTGGACGCCACGCCAAAGCATCGCGGCTGAAGCCACTCCTACAGAGCCAAGCAAAAGGCCCCGGTTCACACTGGGGCCTTTTGCAACCGTGTCATGCTGCAGCACAAGCGAGAAAGTGCGAGCTTTCTCTCACTCCTCACTCCCCTCCACTCACTCCTCGCTCTTCAGCGCAACCCCGTCTCGTTGCGTGCAATCACGATGCGCTGGATTTCGCTGGTGCCTTCGTAGATCTCGGTGATCTTGGCGTCACGGAAGTAGCGTTCCAGCGGCAGTTCCCTGGAATAGCCCATGCCGCCATGGATCTGCACGGCCTGGTGGCTGATCCACATCGCCGCTTCGGACGCGGTGAGCTTGGCCACGGCGGCCTCGGTGCCGAAGCGGCCACCGTTCTTTTCCGCCTCGCCCTTGGTCCAGGCCGCGCGCAAGGTCAGCAAGGTCGCGGCATCGAGCTTGCACTTCATGTCGGCGATCTTGGACTGGGTCATCTGGAACGTGCCGATCGGTGCACCGAAAGCCTTGCGCTCGCGCGACCATTCCAGCGTCGCCTCGTAGGCGGCACGAGCGATGCCGACAGCCTGCGAGGCAATCCCGATGCGACCGGCATCGAGCACACCCATCGCGATCGAGAAGCCCTTGCCCTCGGCGCCCAGCAGATCGTCCTTCGAGCACACGTAGTCGTTGAACTCGATCTCGCAGGTGGCCGAGGCGCGGATGCCCAGCTTCGGCTCGGTCTTGCCGGCGTGGAAGCCCGGCTTTTGCGTGTCGATGATGAAAGCCGATACACCCTTGGCGCCGATGCCCGGCGTCGAGATCGCGAACAACACGATGTAGCGGCACACCGGACCGGAAGTAATCCAGCTTTTCTTGCCGTTGATGACGTAGTCGCCATCGGCATTCTTCGTGGCACGGGTATGCATGGCCGAGGCGTCGGAGCCGGACTGCGGCTCGGTCAGCGCGTAGGCGCCAATCGCCTCGCCCTGCGCGATCGCACGCACGTATTTCTGCTTCTGCTCCTCGCTGCCGTGTTTGAGGATGCCGTTGCAGAACAGCGAATTGTTCACGCTCATCACAGTGGCCGTGGCCGCGTCGGCCGCGGCGATCTCGATCATCGCCAGCACGTAGGCCACCGGGTCCATGCCCGCGCCGCCGTACTCGTGCGGCACCTCGATGCCCATCAAGCCGAGCTGGCCCATCTCGCGGATGTTGTCCAGCGGGAACTCGCCCTTGGCATCCAGCTCGGCCGCCACCGGCGCGATGCGCTTCTGGGCGAAGTCACGGGCAATCGACTGGATCGACAACTGGTCTTCGGTAAAGCTGAAATCCATGGGAGACTCCGGCAACGTCAAATGGGGAAGGGAAAGCCGCCCATTCTAACGGCAGCCCCGCTCGAACCCTTGTGCGCATGCAGCAGAGGGCGAGAAGTGAGTGAAGGGTATGTAGCTCAAGGCTCTCTCTCGCTCCTCACTCCTCTTCACTCACTCCCGGCTCTTGACGCAGCGCGGGATGGCGCCTAGCCTTGTAAATCTCTTTATCGCGATAGATGGATAACACATGGATCTGGCCACCGCCTCCAGCGTGCTGCGCCTGCTGGCCGACCCCACGCGCGTGCGCCTGCTGGCCCTGCTCGAACGCGAGGAGCTGACCGTGGCCGAGCTAGCCTCGGTATTGCACCTGGCCCAGCCGCGCGTATCCACCCATCTGGCCAAGCTCAAGGAAGCCGAACTCGTGCGCGATCGCCGCGCCGGCGTCTCCGCCTACTACCGCGCCAACAACGACGGCGACAACCACCATCACACCCTGCTGCACTCGCTGCGCGAAAGCATCGACGATGCCTTGCTGCGCGAAGATGCCGCCCGCCTGCCCAGCGTGCTGGCCAACCGCGCCCGCGAAGAGGGTTGGGCCGACACCGTTGCCGGCGACATGGAGCGCCACTACTCGCCCGGCCGCACCTGGGAAACGCTGGCCCGTTCCCTGTTGCAGCTGCTGGAAACTGGCGACGTGCTCGACATCGCCTCCGGCGACGGCATCACCGCCGAACTGCTGGCGCCGCATGCGCGCTCCATCGTCTGCGTGGATTCCAGCGAGCGCGTGGCCGAAGCGGCAGCCAAGCGACTCAAGCCGTTTGGCAACGTCAAGGTCATCCACGGCGACATGCATGCCCTCGACCTCGGCGCGCAACGATTCGACCTGGTGCTGATGCTGCATGCGCTGACCTACGCCGAGCAGCCCGCCGTCGCCGTGGCCGAAGCCGCGCGCCTGCTGCGCCGCGGCGGCCGGCTGCTGGCGGTGACCCTGGGCAAGCACGACCACCGCGCCGTCGTCGAACCGTTCGACCACCGCAACCTCGGTTTCGCCCAGGCCGAACTGGAAGGTTTCGCCAATGCCGCCGGCCTGGATGTGCTCAGCTGCGCGCGGCTCAGCCGCGAGCGCAAGGCGCCGCATTTCGAAGTCATCAGCCTGCTGGCACAGAAGAAATAAGGATCCCTCGATGAGCGCCCTCCCCTGGCTTCACCCGGACCGCGTCGCCCTGCTCGAAGCGGCGCTGCGCGAGCGCATCCTGATCCTCGACGGCGGCATGGGCACCATGCTGCAAGGCCATCAGCTGGACGAATCCGGCTTCCGCGGCGAACGTTTCGAGCACGGTCACGACAGTGCGCATGCCCATGACGGCCACGCCCATGACCACCACGGCGGCTGCGATCTCAAGGGCGACAACGACCTGCTCACCCTGACCCAGCCGGAGATCATCCGCGGCGTGCACGAAGCCTACTTCGAGGCCGGCGCCGATCTGGTCGAAACCAACACCTTCAACGCCACCCGCATCAGCCAGGCCGACTATCACCTGCAGCACATCGCGTACGAGTTGAATCGCGAAGGTGCGCGGCTGGCCCGTGCCGCCGCCGATCTGTTCAGCGCGAAGACGCCGGAGCAACCGCGCTTCGTGATCGGTGTGCTCGGCCCCACCAGCCGCACCGCCTCGCTGTCGCCGGATGTCAACGACCCCGGCTTCCGCAACGTCACCTTCGAGGAACTGGCCGAGAACTACACCGAATCCGCCAGCGGGCTGATCGACGGCGGCGCCGACGTGCTGATGGTGGAAACCATCTTCGATACCTTGAACGCCAAGGCTGCGCTGTTCGCGCTGTCCGAACTGTTCCGTGCGCGCGGCGCGCGGTTGCCGTTGATGATTTCCGGCACCATCACCGACCGCTCCGGCCGCACCCTTTCCGGCCAGACCGCCGAAGCGTTCTATTACTCGGTGCGCCACGCGCGGCCGTTGTCGGTCGGCTTCAACTGCGCGCTCGGTGCCGAAGACCTGCGCCCGCACATCCAGACCATATCCGGGGTTGCCGAGTGCCACATCAGCACGCACCCCAACGCCGGCCTGCCGAATGCCTTCGGCGAATACGACGAGACCCCGGAACAGATGGCCGCCGTTATCGGCAGCTTCGCCCGCGAAGGCCTGCTCAACCTGGTTGGTGGCTGCTGCGGCACCACGCCGGCACATATCAAGGCGATTGCGGAAGCGGTGCGTGGCGTGGCGCCGCGAGCGTTGCCCACCGAAGCTCAGGAAGCCGCATGAGACACGCCCGCCGCGCCTTGCTCCCTCTCCCCGCCGGGGAGAGGGTTGAGGTGAGAGGCCAACCGTGGCTCGGCCCGACAACGAAGCGCGTGCAAATCACCTCTCACGCGAGCACCCGCCCCTCACCTCAATCCTCTCCCCACGGGGGAGAGGAGGCCAACGCAAGAAGCATGTCCTCATGAGTACCCGTCACACCCGCCTGTCCGGTCTCGAGCCGCTGGTCCTCACGCCCGACCTGCTGTTCATCAACGTGGGCGAGCGCACCAATGTCACCGGTTCGGCCAAGTTCAAGAAGCTGATCAAGGAGGATCGCTACGAGGAAGCCGTCGAGGTGGCACGCCAGCAGGTGGAGAACGGTGCGCAGATCATCGACGTGAACATGGACGAAGGCCTGATCGACTCCGAAGCGGCGATGGTGCGCTTCCTCAACCTGATCGCCGCGGAGCCCGATATCGCCCGCGTGCCGGTGATGGTCGATTCGTCGAAATGGACGGTGATCGAAGCCGGCCTGCGCTGCCTGCAGGGCAAGGGTATCGTCAACTCCATCTCGATGAAGGAAGGCGAGGCGGAGTTCCTGGACCACGCGCGCAAGGTGCAGCAATACGGCGCCGCCGCCGTGGTGATGGCCTTCGACGAACAAGGCCAGGCCGATACCTGCGAGCGCAAGGTATCCATCTGCGCGCGCGCCTACGAACTGCTCACCGGCGAGCTGGACTTCCTGCCCGAAGACATCATCTTCGACCCCAACATCTTCGCCATCGCCACCGGCATCGAGGAGCACAACAACTACGCGGTGGATTTCATCGAGGCCACCCGCGAGTTGAAGCGGCGCTTTCCGCACTGTCACATTTCCGGCGGCGTCTCCAACGTGTCGTTCTCGTTCCGCGGCAACGATACCGTGCGCGAGGCAATCCACTCGGTGTTCCTGTACCACGCTATCCAGGCCGGCATGGACATGGGCATCGTCAACGCCGGCGCGCTGGCGATCTACGACGAACTCGACGCCGAACTGCGCGAACGCGTCGAGGACGTGGTGCTCAACCGCCGCGACGACGCCACCGAGCGCCTGCTCGACATCGCCGACAACTACAAGAAGAAGAAAGGCGAAGTCGTCGTCGAGACGCTGGCCTGGCGCGAGAAAGATGTGCGCGCACGCCTCAGCCACGCCCTGGTGCACGGCATCGACCAATACGTGGTCGAGGATACCGAAGAGGCCCGCCAGCTCTCGACGCGTCCGCTCGACGTGATCGAGGGACCGCTGATGGACGGCATGAACGTGGTCGGCGACCTGTTCGGCGCCGGCAAGATGTTCCTGCCGCAGGTGGTCAAATCCGCGCGCGTGATGAAGAAGGCCGTAGCCTACCTGCTGCCCTACATCGAGGCGGAAAAGCTGCGCACCGGCGACACCGGCAAGAGCAACGGCAAGATCGTGATGGCCACAGTCAAGGGCGACGTGCACGACATCGGCAAGAACATCGTCGGCGTGGTGCTCCGCTGCAACAACTTCGACGTGACCGACCTGGGCGTGATGGTGCCGGCGCAAAAGATCCTCGACACCGCGATTGCCGAGAACGCCGACATGATCGGCCTGTCCGGCCTGATCACCCCGTCGCTGGAAGAAATGGCCAACGTCGCCAAGGAAATGCAGCGACGCGACTTCCACATCCCGCTGCTGATCGGCGGCGCCACCACCTCGCGCGCGCACACCGCACTGAAGATCGAGCCGCACTACAAGGCCGGTACCGTGTGGGTGAAGGATGCCTCGCGCGCGGTCGGCGTGGCGCAGTCGCTGGTCAGCAAGGAGCTGGTCGACGACTTCCTGGCCAAGGTGCGCGCCGACTACGTCGACGTGCGCGAACGCCATCGCAACCGCGGCCCCGGCAAGAAACTGGTGTCGCTGGAAAAAGCCCGCGCCCAGCGCTACCGCTGCGACTGGGCCAGCTACGAGCCGCCGCAGCCAAAACAGCCTGGCGTCACGGTATTCGACGACTACGACCTCTCGGTGATCCGCCAGTACATCGACTGGACCCCGTTCTTCCAGGCATGGGAACTGGCCGGTCACTACCCCGCCATCCTCACCGACGACGTGGTCGGCCCCCAGGCCAGCGAACTGTTCCGCGATGCCCAGGCGATGCTGGACAGGATCATCGCCGAAAAGTGGTTGACCGCCCGCGCCGTGATCGGCCTGTGGCCCGCGGCCAACATCGGCGACGACGTGGAGATCTACGAGCACCACTCCCTTCTCCCCTTGGGAGAAGGTGCCCAAAGGGCGGATGAGGGTACGACCGAAGCGAGGAATTCTGCTCCGACCGGCCCCTCACCCACCCCTTCGGGGCACCCTATCCCACGGGGAGAGGGAAAAGTCCTGGCCACCTTGCACAGCCTGCGCCAGCAGGCCGACAAGCCGCCCGAACGCCCCGACCTGTGCCTGGCCGATTTCATCGCGCCGAAGGAGTTCGACAAGCCCGACTGGATCGGCGGCTTCGCCGTCACTGCTGGCCTTGGCATCGAGGAGCACCTCAACCGCTTCCTGGCCGATTACGACGACTACTCCTCGATCATCCTCAAGGCCCTGGCCGACCGTCTCGCCGAGGCCTTCGCCGAGCACATGCACGAACGCGTACGCAAGGAATTCTGGGGCTTCGTGCCGGATGAGGCGCTCGACAATGATGACCTGATCGCCGAGAAATACCGCGGCATCCGCCCTGCTCCCGGCTACCCCGCGTGCCCCGAACACACCGAGAAAGCCACGCTGTTCCAGTTGCTGGACGCCACCAAGAACGCCGGCATCGAGCTCACCGAAGGCTTCTCGATGTACCCGGCTGCTGCCGTCTCCGGCTGGTACTACTCGCACCCGGACAGCCAGTACTTCGTGGTCGGCCGCCTCGGCAAGGAACAGGTCGAGGACTATGCCCGCCGCAAGGGCTGGACACTGCAGGAAGCCGAGCGCTGGCTGGCCTCCAATCTCGACTACGAACCGGAATGACCCCGTAGGAGCGCCCCCCTGTGCGCGATGCTTTCCGTCACCTGGCGAAGAGCCATCCCGCACAGGGTGCGCTCCTGCCAATGGGGCACGACAGATACTGTCACACCGTGGCGTCACCCGTGATCGCGTTCTTCCGATGCCGCAGGTGCACGATCAGGTTGTAGACCGAGACGAACACCGGGAAGAAATTCGAGAGAATGCCCACCGAATCGTTCTTGCCGGCGATGAAATAGGCCAGCAACAGCATGCTGCCGCACACCGACAGCACCCAGAACGCCAGCGGCATCACCACCCGCTTGTACTTGCGCGTGTAGTACAGCTGCACGAACCAGCGACTGGTAAACATCAGCGTACCGGCGAAGCCCACTATCTTCCACGGCGTCAACTGGAAGTGCTGCAACGCCTGCAGGACATGCGACATGTGAAATTCCTTGGATCGGTCGGCCTCGTGGGGCCGCCATTCTAGCAACGCCCGCCATTTCCGCCCCTTTCGCCGGCATCCACCAGTTGACCTCGGTCCCGTCACCCCGTATATTTGCGCGCTCTCGGCGGGCGGTTAGCTCAGCGGTAGAGCACTGCCTTCACACGGCAGGTGTCACAAGTTCGATCCTTGTACCGCCCACCAATTGAATCAACGACTTAGGCCACTTTAACGGGTGGCCTTTTTCGTTGTACGGACGCTGGTACGGAAACCGAATGTGGAACGTCAGCGTCGTGGATCGCCAGTCAACCCGGTAGCCGCATACCGCACCCCAGCCCGATCTCCGTAATCATCTCCGAACGGGTCGCCCCGAAGATCGCCAGCGCCGCTGCCAGCACCAGGTCGTCATGCGCGCCCGACCGTGCCCCGAAGATCGGGTTACCCGCCGTGCTGAAGCTCACGCGGAAGTCCTGCAGCTCGCGCGCCAGCGTTGCCGCGTCGGCAAGCTCAGGCTCAATCAACAACGCGCCTGAGTGCAACAGCGCCTGTATCCGGGAAATAAGCTCCAGCTTGCTGCAGTGCCAGCCGTCCATCGTGCGCGTGATGGAAGTGCCTGCGGTGATCGTGACCGCGTGCATGCGCTTCATGCGCGTTTGCTTGAACAGGTCGACCACGGCACGCCCCACGCCAGTGCCGTCGATGTAGGTTGACGCCTCAAACCTCGCCAGCGGATCACGACACAGCAAGCCAACGACGTGCGCCACTTGCGCCGGGTACGTCATGCCCAGCGGCAGCCGTTCAAGGTGGCGGATGCGATAGACCGGCGCGGGAAGTTTTGACGGCAGGTGCATCGCGCGTCGATTCCCTTCGCGTGGATCGTTGGGGTCGGTCACGCTGCAGGTTTCTCGCTCGACCACACATATGGCCGTCGGGTCAAACGCCTAACCTAGGTCGACGCCCATGTAATAGGCAAGCGTGCGGGTAATGTTGTCGTCTTTCATGTCCAGAGTGCTCCTCCAGTGGATTGCATGGCAGCTTCGATCAGCTCGCTGCTGAAAAAGGATTCATCGGTATCGACAAACTCACATTGAAACTCTTGCCTGTATTGCCATTCGCCGATCATCTTGCGTTCGTTCGCCAGCCAATCCGGGTCAATGCGCGGGCACTGGTCAGCGGTGATAATCGTGTGCTTCCAGCCTTCGCCGTGCGCCCAGGCCTCGTAAAAGAATCCTCGTTTACCGTAGGGCGTCGTTAGGCAGATCATGCGGCCCTGATTGGTCGCCAGCATCGGACGTATGCCGGTGAACAGCTCATCCTCGACGCGGCTTGCCTCATCGACCACGATCAGCTTCGGTGCGGAGTAGCCGCGAATGGTCGCTTCGGTGCCGGGCAATGCGATGATGCGCGAACCGTTCTCAAGCTCCATTCGCAGTGCGGACTCGGTAACGATCTTCGGTGCATCCGGCTGCGCGATGTAGATGTCTCGCACCTTGCGGAACAGCTCGACGCTTTGCCGTTGCGCGGGCGCCACCAGAAGCACCAGTCCGGGGTCATACAACGCCGTGTTGACGGCCAATCCGCCTACGGTGGTGGACTTGCCTGCCTAGCGGCTGCACAGGATCAAGTGACGGTCAGCATCGCTCAGCAGCAGATCGCGTTGCCAGTCGTCCGGCTCCATGCCGGCATTGCGCATGACCATTGTCGGGTCCAGGGCGCGCGCGAAGTCACGGGCGAGTGGTGTTAGTACATTCACCGTCGATGACCTCCGTTTGTTGTTCCAGCCGCTGCAGTGAAGTCAGCACGGCCAGCTTGGCGTCGTGATAGGGCCGTAATGCTTGAATCACGGCGTTGCGGAAGGCGTGAAACTCCGGTGCAATGAGAATGTTTTGCGTGACGTTGCCTGTCTGAATGTCGCCCAGCAGCTTGGCGATCAGCTCCGATGACTTGAGTGCAGCCACCGATGCCCGCGTGGCGTTGGCGAAGTCGTCGATCGACTCGGCCTTATCCGCGATGCGTTGCTGGCGTGCGCGTTCGTGCACCAGGTTACCCAGCAGCCCTTCGGACTCGGTGCGTTTTAGCTCGGCCAGATCCGTGGCACTGGTGCGCCGACCGGTCGCCTGTAGTTGCTGGATCAGCTCCGGTGCCATGTGATTCATGCGATGCCGGCGCAGCGTGTCCGGCTTCAGACCGTACTTTGCCGCGATGATGCGCAGCGGTGTACCCGATGCCAGCCGTAGCTCGATCTCTGGCCGGCGCTCGTGCTGGCACGTGTGACAGGCGCGGCCTCGGTTGTCTCGATACATGGTGTTCCCCAAAAAAGGACGCCTGCCAAAGCTTGGGGCAAGGACAGGCGTCAAACCCACGAGTTACTCGGCGAACTTCGCGGCCTGCTCGCCGGCTTCAAGGTCGATGAAGTCGCGGACGTGCTCAGTCAATGCTTGGCGTGCCTTCTTCACCAGCGCAAGGCCGGCCTCCACGTCGCGCTCGGCCTGCAGCTCGGTTGGGCAGTGTGCCCGCAGGTAGGCGTCACGGGCGCGTGCGTGAGCCGCTGGGGTCAGTCCAGACAGTCCAGGCGGTGCGAACGCGGCGGCTCTCAGGGCGCGTGGATCGCTGGCTAAGACGGCATCACGGGTAGCACCGTCAACACTACGCAAGTAGGCGCGCAGTTCACTGTCTAGCGCCGTGTCGGCAGGCGTTGCCGGGGCCATCCGCTCCAGCATCCTCGCGTGCATGCGTGGCAGGTCGGCCTGTATCTGATCCAGACACGCGTCAGCCGCCGTGATGGCTTCAGCCGTGCGCTTGCTGGCAAATTGCGCCGACGCCATGAGCCGCGCGGGCTTGGTCAGCAGCTCGTTTTGCAGGACGCGGGTGTTGTTGCGGTAGACGTCCTACCAAGTCGCCTTCAGGCTGGCCAGGTGGGCGAACAGGCGGGTTGCCTCGTGGCCCGTGGGTCGCCAGTCGGGATTAGTGGCCGCTGGCAGGTGACGCCCGAAGGCACCGTCGACATAGGCCGAACCGCTCGGGTCAGGGGTTGGGTAGCGCTGGGCGCGGACGTTGGGATGGATCATGGTTCGTTTCCTCGTGGTTGTGGTGGTGCGTATTGGTGTCGCGGTGAAATTGTGGGGTGTCACTTTCCGTACTGGCGTCCGTACGGCAATACGGTTTCAGCACAAAGCCTTATATATCAACGGTTTCAAGACATACGTCATTGCCTTGTAAGGGCAGGTGTCACCAATCACATACGGTATCGTATTGCGCAAGTGACTGATTTACATGACTTTTATTGGCGAGGAAAGTGATTACCTAGATCCTCGGTGTTGACGTGACCGGCAAAGCTGCAGGGCGCTGTTATCTACGTGGTCGCCACTTAGCTTCTAGGTCATATGGCTTCCGGGTTCGGTCGGTTCGGATCGTTGGGGTATTTGATGAGGTTCGGCGAGCCGGTGCCGATGCCACCCGTAAGAGGCGCATAGTCCTCGGCTTGCAGGCCAGCAGAGATGACCGCGCTGCCGACGATCATGCGGCCGTAGAGAAGCGGGACAGGGTTGCCCTAGGCTTGGGTATTCACGGCGCCGTTGAATGCGTAGCTGGGTTCGTTGGCTACGGACTTGTTTTTGGTGCCCTTGGGGACTGGGGTCAGTAGAGCGACGACACCTCCAGCAGCGAGCCCAATACCAGCAGAAAGAACACCAGCCGCCTCGGGCGCAGTAAGCCCCCCATCCATGAAACTTACGGCGATCAAGATGACGCCCAAAACGATGTTGAGGAATCCGGCGTTCTTACTTCCCATGATGATGGGAGCAATGCGAATGACGTCATCGCCGACCGGCTCATTCAGTTGGTCTTTGGTGATGTTTTCATCACCGCGCCAGACCGCGAAGCCGATGCCGCGATCCGTGGCGTTCAGCAAGTAAGAATTAGCATCAGGGAACTAGCTACGCAGATAGCGGACAGCTTCAGACGGTGAGTTTGTGTCCAGGAAGACATGGTGCACCTTGCCGAACCGCCTGCCCATTTCGCCGGACAGTTTTATGGTGGTCATGCGTTGATCTTTCATGCGGCAATCACTCCGTTGTTAGCGCGCCTGCGTGCGGCGGCAGAAATATGGGCATTCAGTGCGTCGTCGCCGTCGTTGAGTTTCAGCGCGCACGGAAAGCAGATGTAGTGCATTACTTCAGGATGGCCGATACCCATGACTAGCGTTCGGTCGGGGTCAAGTCGGTTGTTGCAGCCGTCGCAATGGGTGATGGATTTCATGCAGCCACCCTGCGGTTGCTTTGGCGAACCTTGCGTTCCATCCACTCCAGGACGGCGCGGCGGCTCCAGGCCACGCAACGGTCGCCGATGCCTATGGCGGGCGGGAACTTGTGGGCGCGGATCATCGAATACAGCGTGGAATCGCTCACGCCTACCAGCTCCAGCACTTCGGGCCGGCGCATGAATCGGTCGGGTTCGTTCAACATAAAGCCTCCTAGTGTGTTGTGCGGACGGGCCGCAATCGTGCGGGCAAAAAAATCCTCAGCCCTCAACACTAGAATAGGTTCCCGCTAAATCTGGCTCAGTTCTTCCTTGGCAATGCGGGTGATTTTCAGCAGGATCGTGTAGCGCACGCCGACCTCTTTTGCCAGATCGCGCGGGTGCGTCTGGATCCTCTCCCCGTGCAGTTTGGCCGATGCCAGCAGCATGCCCAGCACCAGCGCGCTTGCCTCGCATTGCACGCTGTCATCAGCGAGCCGGGCCAGTATCCGATAGACCGCCTTGCGTAGTGGCGTCGTCGCCGGCTCCAGTCGCTCCACGCTGCGCACGATCGCCGCTGCAAGTCGTGCCTCGGGTTCGTACTTCGCCAGGAACATCCGGCGCGGAAAGTGGATCACTCCCCAGCCGCCCTCAGCAAACAGGGCCGCCGCTGGATCGCTTTGCGCTCGCGTGCCGGCGGGGGTTTCCTTGTAGCCCCGCAGGTGCTCCTTAGGCGCCTCGCGCTTGAGCGTGGCGACCTCGGCAGGCGTCCAGGCGACGTTTATTCCG
This sequence comes from Rhodanobacter sp. FW021-MT20, assembly GCF_041107475.1. Classification (NCBI taxonomy): domain Bacteria; kingdom Pseudomonadati; phylum Pseudomonadota; class Gammaproteobacteria; order Lysobacterales; family Rhodanobacteraceae; genus Rhodanobacter; species Rhodanobacter sp. FW021-MT20. The sequence continues at coordinate 141,754 of NZ_JBGBPX010000009.1, forward strand.
GGCATCTTTAGCTCCCCTCTCTGAGGTAACCGAAATCGCGTTTCAGCTTTTGTATCCAGTCATCGTCGGTGTCCCATGCAGGCGCATCCGCAACGTCGTCCCTGCACGGGAGGCTTTGGCTCTTAGAAGATTTAAAGCCGCTGACCGCTTTTGATCTGCTCTCGCCCTCGTCGTTCGCGGCGACCTTGCGCTTCTCGGTTTCTGTACCGGGATGGTTCGCCCCTTTTGAGGGGGGCGACCACCCTACATTCGGAAAACCCTGCTCCGGTGACGCTCTTGCTCTGGCCCTTAGCTCTTTATTGGGTATCACTGGTGACACCCATGTCAGAGGGGTTTCGGGTCCGGGGAGAACCCTTGCAGCGGTGATACCCATGTCAGGGACCGGAAAAAGCTCGTAAACGTTGGTTTGCAGACCCTTCGTCTGCTTGATCTTGATGTACCCAAGGTCAGACAGCTTCCGGGTGTGCCGGCTAACGTTGATCGCGTTTATCCCCGTTTCCTGGGCAATGCGAACCCTGCTTGGCCGGCTGGTGTGACCGCGAACATGCCCCAGCAGGCAGGCATAAACCGCGCAGTCGTTCTTTGACGTCCGCTCATCGAACAGACACGCCCGCAATGCCGTAAATACACGGCTCTCTTTGGCAGTAAATGCCTTGCTCACACTTGATCCTCGGCGATCAGCTGCTACACTGAGCGCACCTGTTAGCTCGGGTAAGAAATCGAATCAGCCCACGCCGCAAACGTGGGCTTTTTCGTGCTTGTGATCGGCCAGCAGTCGCCGAAGCCCTAGCAGCAGGACATCAGCGTCTTCCAGCTCGGTCTGGCTTGCCCTGCCCTCGCGCCAGCGTCGGGCGAACTCGACGATCGTCAGGCTGGCGTCGTGGAAGGTCTGTTCGGGGGGCGTAGTCATGGTTGTTCCTCCTTGCTCCGATACGCGCCATCGGCACTACTAGCTAGCGCCGATATCGCATCAGCGGCGAATGCCACCAGATAAGCGACCTCGCCATCCATGCCGCCATCAACGGAATTGCATGCAATCCGTTGGATAGCTTCGGCCAGGCACGCCGCCGTTGATGTTGCTTGATCGACTGCAACGCCCGCGCGGACCTCGAACAGGTAATTTTCGATGCAGGGGACATGGCCGAAGGTGGCGCTGATGGTGAGGCCGTTGGCTTCGTTCTTCATGCCATCGCTCCTGCCGGTGCCCGGCTGGCAATGAACTCGATGAAGCCACGCTCTACGCCGCCCTTCTCGGCAGGCATGGCGTTGATGATGTCCACCAGCTTCTCGGTGTTGTCGGTGCTGACCGACCATTGCAGAAAGTCCACGGCGAGCTGCTTGCCGTACAGCGTCTGGGCGAGATCGGGACCCGTGACGGGTTCCGGGCTCCACCAATTACCGTCCTTGTAGAACACCAGGTTGTTGGCCGGGTCGAAGCTCGTGTCTTCGAAAGATGCGCAGATGGAGGCTCGAATGCTCATGCGTTTGCCTCCGTATCGGAAGGGTTCGGCCAGGACGTGGCCGCGTAGACGTGCAGCGCTTCTCCGAGTTCTTCATGGGCGCGCTGCAGTGCCGTCAGCTCGTCACGCGGGTCAACAAGCACCCCGTAGCCGTTGACGGTGATGGGGTGCCGGAGTGCCGCCAATGCGGACTCGACGTTGGCGCAGATGGCGCGGGTGGCCTGTTCGGCCTGTTCGATGTTCATGCGGTCTTACTCCCCTGCAGTCGATCAGGAAGCGTGCGCAGCGATTCGGTCTTGACGTAGCGCTTGCCGCCGATCTTGAAGGTATCAATCAGGTCGTCGTTCATCAGCTCGTAGGCGACGGAACGGCAGATGCCGTACTTGGCGCACTCGCTGACAAGCGGGCGGAAGGTGGGGTCTAGCGGATCGGTGGAGCTGGGTTTGGTCATGGTCGGGCCTCGTTTTGGTTTTCACGCGCGTGGGTTTAGGGCAATGGTGGACGGTAGTTTCCAAGCGACTACCCGTGGTGTGGAGATGTCCACCCAGCCGCACACGGACAGTAGCGAGTCGCTATATACGCACAATATAGCGACTCGACACATGATGTCAAGTCGACATGCTTTCCGTAGAATGGCCCCATGGCAACCAAATTCCCCAGCGACCAACAAGACAAGTTCATGCTCCGTTTGCCGGACGGCATGCGCGAGCAAATCGCAGGTGCCGCTAAGGCCAACAACCGTTCCATGAATGCGGAAATCGTCGCTAGACTTCAGGACGGATTGAACGCCCGGAAACTAGTAGTAACTGACGATCAGGGGCGCGAAATTGATCCAAGCAAAGAGGATGTGGCGATGTTTGCGTTCCTCGGCGCCATGGATGACTTAAAGCGCGCGGTCAGCGCGTTCGAAGACGCCAAGCACGCAATTGCGAAGGCCGTTGGGGTTGCTTTCGTTGAATCCGCCCACAAAAAACCCCGCACTAGGCGGGGTTGATCGTTTCAAGGTGCAACGTTGCACTTTGATCAGTCGGCCAGTGCTTCCAGGACGTGCTTGGGGTCCCTGCTGATCGCACGCAACAGAGCCTTGGCCGGCCCGGTAGGTTCGCGCCTTCCCTGCTCCCAGTTGCGAAGGGTACCGACCTGCACGTCGACGATGCCGGCGAACTTGGCCTGTGACAGCCCGGTCGCGCGGCGAATCTCCTTGACGGCCATCGCATCGATATGGAACTCGCGCGACGGCTGGCGCTCACCCCGGACAATCTCGTCCATCTGGGTCACGCTTTCCATCAGGTTGTCGAACATGTTGGCGTCCACGGTTATCTCCACTGCTCTATGACTTTCTTTAATGCTGCCTTTTGCGCAGGCGTCAGATTTTCTTGTACGTTCTTCGGGTAAGCGAAAACCATGGCGATACGCGAGGCAGAAACGAAGTAGTAATAGATCACTCGCGCGCCACCACTCTTGCCACGGCCTTTCATCGCCACGCGGATCTTGCGCAGTCCGCCGGTTTCCTTGATGACGTCGCCAGCCTCCGGATTCTCGGCTAGATAGCGCTGGAACGTCCCGTAATCGTCATCACTCAGCAGCTCCTTGATCTGGGCGGTGAAGATCGGCGTCTCAACAAAGATCATGGGTGCATCCTACGCCACTGGCGTACGTGCGTCAATGGCGTACATAGGTTCATAACGCCAGTCCTGCCATCGCCTTGGCCGCGTGTTCATGCAGCAGGTGGCCGTAGTGCTTCTCGATCATCGCCAAGGACGTGCCGGCCATCCTCGCCACGGTCAGCGAGTCCATGCCGCCCACCAGCATGTCGGTGATGACGCTATGGCGCAGCGTGTAGGCACAAACGCCAGCGGGCAGCTTGGCGGCCTTCGCGGCCTTCTTGATCGGCTGCTTCCAGCGCTCCTTATGCCAGGGCGAGCCGTCGTCATAGGCGATCAGCGGGGCGGCGGGCAGCTTGTCCTTGGCCTGCCCCTGCAGCAGCTTCTTTGCCTCCGGTGACAGAGCTACAACGCGGCCCTGTCCGGCCTTGTCGGTGGTGATCCGTAGGCTGGCCCGCCCAGCATCCAGGTCGGCGACTGTAGCGGCTGCCAGAGCGCCGGGGCGCAGCGGCAACAGGCACAGGCCGCGCACGAAAGCCCGCGCACCTTCCGGCAGCTTTTCCACCAAGGCAGAACGCTGCTTGCGGTTCAAATACAGGTCACGGCGCGTATTGACCTCGTACGGCGTCACGCGCTCCCATTCAATCGCCCTGCCCGCCTCCACGTAGCGCGATGCGACAGCGAAGTTCAGAGCGGCCTTCAGGGCGGATAGCGTGCGGTTCTTGCTGGCGTCGGCCATGTCCAGATCCGCGCGCCATTCCTTGATCTGCTCCGTGCGCAGCTTGGCCAGCTTCACCTTGGCGATGCTATGCCCGTACACGGTGCGCAAGAACCGGCCTTCGGCATCGTCGGCGTTGGCATCGCCTACTTCGCGGCGACGATCCTTGACGTAGGACTCGCACGCCTCCTTGACGGTCTGCACTTCGGACGTGTCCACACCGGCATCGACCTTCTTTGCCCAGGCATGCGCCGCTTTCACCGCGTCGTCATAGGGGATCGAGTCCGCGTGACCGATGGACTGATAACGCTGCTTCCCGTCGTCATCTCGCTGGCGGGCAATCCAGGTACCGCCATCCTCCAGCCGGCGAAAGCCGACAAACAGGCCGCGCGCGATCGGAGCGCCCCAATACGGCTCACGCCGGACGGCTAGACGATTGCGGACGCGAACCTTGTCGATCTCGAAACGGGCCATGATTTTCTCCGTACGGACGTTGTACGGAAAAACTATAGCACACCGAACCGGACGCGCAAGGACTAGAAACAAGCTATTTCAACGGTTTAGTGCGTCCGGGCACGTCCGTAAATGTGCTATTTTCTGCCTTCACACGGCAGGTGTCACAAGTTCGATCCTTGTACCGCCCACCACTCAAGATCGTCGAAAAAGGCCACCTCGCAAGGGTGGCCTTTTTCGTTGCGGCGGCGGCCTGTCCCGGCCCGTAAAGAGCCGCCAGCCGAGCAGGCGCGACGCCGCTCGTCCACGCAGACACCCGCCAGCCACCCGACGTCGCAGGCCGCGAGACTCGTCGATGCCACGCTAGAGGCGACATCCACCGCTTAACTCGTGGACAATCCCGGTCCAGAGTGCAACCGAGCCCGCCGTGACAGCAAACCGCGATACCTCGCCCGCCCCGGCGATCCAGCCCGGCCTGATGGTCGTCCATGGCAACCGCCTGGAAGACCTGCGCGACCTGCTGCTGGCGTGGCTGGCCAAGGCGCCGCTGGCACCGCTGGAAGACGAGTTGATGCTGGTGCAGAGCAACGGCATCGCGCAGTGGCTGAAGATGGCGCTGGCGCGCGCGCCGGCAGCGGGCGGCATGGGCATCAGCGCGGCGGTGGACATGCAACTGCCCGGCCGCTTCCTGTGGCAGGCCTATCGCGCCGTGCTGGGACCCGACGCCGTGCCGACCGCGTCGCCGTTCGACAAGTCACGCCTGACATGGCGACTGATGCGTCTGCTGCCGGCGCATCTGCACGACGACGGTTTCGCACCGTTGCGCCATTTCCTCGGCGATGACGCCCAGACCACGCCGACAAAGCTGTTCCAGCTGGCCGGCCAGATCGCCGATCTGTTCGACCAGTACCAGGTCTATCGCGCCGACTGGCTGGACGACTGGGAACACGGCCGTGACGTGTTGTGCGACGAGCTGCGCGGCTCAAGCTCACATCTGCCGACCGACCAGTGCTGGCAACCACGCCTGTGGCGCGCCTTGCTGGACGACGTGGGCGCCGATGCGCGGCAGACCCACCGCGCCAGCGTGCACCGCGCCTTCCTTGAGCTCCCCGCCAGCCTCGACCAGCGCCCCGCGGGTTTGCCATGCCGGCTGGTGGTGTTCGGCATCTCCAGCCTGCCGCAGCAGACGCTGGAGGCGCTGACCGCGCTGGCGCGCGTGTGCCAGGTGCTGCTGCTGGTGGCCAACCCCTGCCGGCACTACTGGGCCGACATCATCGAGGATCGCGAGCTGCTGCGCGCGCAGCAGCGCCGCCACGCCGGCAAGCCCGGTCTGCCACCCGAGCCGCGCTTCGAGGACCTGCATCAGCACGCCAACCCGCTGCTGGCGGCCTGGGGCAAGCAGGGCCGCGACTACATCCGCCTGCTCGACAGCTTCGACGCGCCGGACAGCTACCGCCCGCGCTTCGCCGCACTGGGTCGCGACATCGACCTGTTTGCCGACCCCGGCGCGGACAGTCTGCTGCACCAGGTGCAACAGGCCATTCTCGAACTCGAGCCGCTGCCCGCCGCCCCCCACCAACGCAAGGCGCTGATTCCCGACGACGATTCGCTAGGCTTCCACGTGGCGCACAACCGCCAGCGCGAGGTGGAAGTGCTGCACGACAACCTGCTGGCGATGTTCGAGCAGGCCGAACGCGACGGCCAACCGCTGGCGCCGCGCGAGGTGATGGTGATGGTGCCCGACATCCAGGCCTACGCACCGCACATCCAGGCGGTGTTCGGCCGCCTGCCCATGGACGATCCACGCTTCCTGCCGTGCAGCATCGCCGATCGCCCCGGCCGCGGCACCACGCCCCTGCTGGTGGCGCTGGAGCAGTTGCTGCGCCTGCCCGAATCGCGCTACGCCAGCGGCGACATCCTGGACCTCTTGGACACGCCCGCGCTGCGCCGCCGCTTCGGCCTTGACGAATCCGGCTTGCCCACGCTGCGCCGCTGGATCGAGGGCGCCGGCATCCGCTGGGGCCTGGATGGCGCGCAAAAGGCCAACCTGGGGTTGCCGCCAGAGGAACAGAACAGCTGGCGCTTCGGCCTGCGCCGCATGCTGCTTGGCTACGCCGTGGGCGATGGCCAGTCGCTGCATGGCATCGCGCCGTTCGACGAAGTCGGCGGCCTGGATGCCGCGCTGGTCGGGCCACTGGCGCTGCTGATGGATGCCCTCGATCAGCACGGCCGGCAACTGGCCACGTCCGCCACGCCAAGCGCATGGGGCCAGCGCTTGCGCGCGCTGTTGGCGACCTTCTTCGACGAAGGCCGCGACGACGGCGATGCCGCGCTGCTGCAGCGCCTGCACGGCGCGCTGGAAGCCTGGGAGCTGGCCTGCACGGAAGCCGGCTTCGCCGATGTCGTGCCGCTTGCCGTGGTGCGCGAACACTGGCTCGCCGCCGTGGACGAAAGCCGCCTGTCGCAGCGCTTCATGGGCGGCGCGGTGAGCTTCGCCACGTTGATGCCGATGCGCGCCATCCCGTTCCGCGTGGTGTGCCTGCTGGGCATGGACGACGGCGCCTACCCGCGCAAGAGCAGCGCGCCGGATTTCGACCTGATGGCCACGCCCGGCCAGCAGCGTCCCGGCGACCGCTCGCGCCGCGAGGACGACCGCTATCTGTTCCTGGAAGCGCTGCTTGCCGCCCGCGACCGGCTGTATGTGAGCTGGGTGGGCAAGAGCGCCCGTGACAACAGCGAACTGCCGCCCTCGGTGCTGGTAGGGCAATTGCGCGACTACCTCGCCGCGGGATGGGCAGAACAAAAAGGGGGTCAAAAAGGGGGTCAGAGTCACTTTTCGTCGGGGTACGGACTGGCGGCGAGGGATCGGAAAAGTGACTCTGACCCCCTTTTTGACTCTGACCCCCTTTTTGATCCCCTTCCGCTCCTCACCACCCACTACCCGCTGCAAGCCTTCAGCCCCTGCTACTTCGACGCCCAAGCCGACGCGCGCGTGTTCACCTACGCACGCGAATGGCAACAGGCGCGCGCTGGTCACGCGCAGGTACCCGACGCGCCGCTGCCACCATGCTCGCGCGAAACGCCGCTGGACCTGGCCGTGCTGCAACGCTTCTTGCGTTCGCCTGCGCGCAGCTTCTACGCCGAGCGCCTGGGTGTGCAGTTTGCCGACGCGGACGACGCCGAACTCGAACACGAGCCCTTCGCGCTCGACGCACTGGAAAACCACCTGCTCACCGACACCCTGCTGCGCGCCGCCATTCAGGGTGGCGCCGACGCGCAGGCCTCGATGGCCACGCGGTTGGTGCAACAGGGTGCGCTGCCACCGGGCAGCTTCGGCGCGCTGACCCTGGCGCCGATGACGGCCGCCGCCGCGCGCGTCGCCACGCGCTGGCAGGCGCTGGACCTGCACTATCCGCTGACTGGAACGCGCCACGCCCTGCATGCCACCGCGCACGGCCTGAGCGTGGAAGACAGCGTGGACGACCTGCGTCAGAGCGAGGATGGCGAGCGCGTGCGCCTGCTGGCCACCGCCAGCAAGCTCATGGACAAGAAGAAGCTGCGCCACGACAAGCTGGTGGCACCCTGGGTGGCGCACCTTCTGGCCAACGCCAGCGCGCTGGCCATCACCACCCACGTGGTGGCGCCCGACGCCATCGTGCAGTTGCCCCCGCTGGCAACCGCCGAAGCACGACAGCATCTGCACGCGCTGCTGGCCGCCTTCGCCACCGGCATGTGCACGCCGCTGCCCATCGCGCGCAAGACCGCCTGCGCATGGCTGCAGGTCGAGGCCGCCAACGCGAAGGCCGCGCCGGAAAAACAAAAGTCCGACGACGCGCTGGCTGCTGCTGCCTTTGCCGCCGCCCGCCAATGCTACGCACCGCGCGGTGATGGCGAGCATTCCCGTGGCGAGGTGGACAGCGAGCCCGCGCTGGCCCGCAGCTGGAGCGACTTTGCCGCCCTGCACGCCGCCGGCTTCGAGCATTGGCTGCACCTGTACCGCCCGCTGCTGGACGCCGCGCGCGTCATGGACGATGCCGCATGAACGCCGCCCACGCCCTGAATCCCCTGCGCCTGCCACTGGCCGGCATCCAGCTGATCGAGGCCAGCGCCGGCACCGGCAAGACCTGGACCATCGCCGCGCTGTACCTGCGCCTGGTGCTGGGTCACGGTGGCGGCACGCCGCTGCTGCCCGCGCAGATCCTGGTGATGACTTTCACCCGCGCCGCTACTGCCGAGCTGCGCGAGCGCATCCGCACGCGCCTGGCCGATGCCGCCGCGACCTTCCGCGGCCAGCATGCGCCCGACGATTTCCTCGCCACGCTGATCGCCGACTACCCCGATGCCGACGCGCGCGCCCGCGCGGCGCGCCAACTGGAGCTGGCCGCGCAGTGGATGGACGAAGCCGCGGTATTCACCATTCACGGCTGGTGCCAGCGCATGCTGACCCAACACGCCTTTGCCAGTGGCGAGGGCGCCATCAGCGACACCGTGGCCGACGAGGCCGCACTGCTGGCCGAAGCCGTACGCGACTACTGGCGCGGCCACGTCTTCACTCTGGACCCCGACGCCGCCGCGCTGTACGCACAGTGGTGGGCCAGTCCCGAGGCGCTGCAAAAAGCGCTGAAAGACCTGCTGCCCCATGCCGGAGCGCTGCAACTGGACGGCCAACCACTACCGGCACCGCGCGCGCCGCGCGAGCTGCTGGCCGCGCCCGCCAACGCCCTGCACGACGCCGAAGCCACTGCGCGCGACAGCTGGCGCGATGCGATCGATGCCATCGAGAGCCTGCTGCTCACCGCGTCGCAGACCAAACAGCTCAACGGCAACAAGGTGCGCGCCGCCAACCTGCCCGACCATCTGGCCAGCATGCGCGCCTGGACCTGCGGCGAGGTGCTGGACGACGACACGCTGGCGCGCTTCACCCAGGCGCGACTGGTCGAATGCACGGCCAAGGACAAGCCCACCCCCACCCATCCGGCCTTCGCCGCACTGGAACAACTGCAGGCGCGACGCGCCGAGACTGACACGCTGCCGCCGCTGCTGCTGGCCCATGCCGCGCCATGGGTGGCGCAGCGCGCCGACGAAGCCCGTCGCCGCCAGGCCCTGCTGGGCTACGACGACATGCTGGCGCGGCTGGATGGCGCCTTGCGCGGCCCCACCGGCGAGGCGTTGGCGCAATTGGTGGCCAGCCAGTATCCGGTAGCCCTGGTCGACGAGTTCCAGGACACCGATCCGCTGCAGTGGCGCATCTTCCGCCGCCTTTACCACGGCGTGCCGGGCACCGCGCTGCTCTTGATCGGCGATCCCAAGCAGGCGATCTATGGCTTTCGCGGCGCCGACATCCACACCTACCTCGCGGCGCGCGACGACGCCGCCACACCGCACTGGACGCTGGGCACCAACCACCGCTCCACCGGTGCGCTGGTGAGGGCCGTCAACCATGTGTTCGCCTTCGCGGACCGGCATGCCAAGGGCGCGTTCGGTTTCGGTGACGCGTTGCCCTTCCTCGAAGTGGAGGCGAAGGGGCGCACGGACCATTTGCAGCTGGACGGCGCCACGCTGCCGGCCATGACCATGGCCGTCCGGACGTCCACCGAAACCATCGGCGCGGGCGACTACCGCGAAACCCTGGCCGCCCACGCCGCCGCGCAGCTGGTGGACTGGCTCAATGCCGCACGCGACGGTCGTTGCGGCTTCAGCAACGACCATTGCGTATTCACCGCGTTGGCCCCCGGCGATATCGCCATCCTGGTGCGCGACAGGACCGACGCCGCCGCGATGCGCGCCGCCCTGCACGCACGCGGCATCGCCCACGTGTACCTGTCGGACAAACAATCGGTGTACGAAAGCGCCGAGGCCGGCGAGCTGCTGGCCTGGCTCACCGCCTGCGCCAGGCCGGGCAACGACCGCGCCATGCGCACCGCGCTGGCCACGCCGGCGATGGGCCGCAGCCTGGCCGAGCTGGATCGTCTGAACACCGACGAGGCCTACTGGGAGGTCTGCGGCGAGCACTTCCGCCAGTTGCACGCGCTGTGGCAACGCCACGGCGTGCTGGCGATGCTGCACGAACTGCTGCACCGCTTCGAGGTACCGGCGCGGCTGCTGGCGCGCGGCGATGGCGAGCGTGCGCTCACCAATATCCTGCAACTGGCCGAGCTGCTGCAGCAGGCCGCCACCGCGCTGGATGGAGAACACGCGCTGATCCGCCACCTGGCCGCGCAGATCGACAGCCCCGCCACCGGCGAGACCGCCGAGGAACAGATCGTGCGGCTGGAAAGCGAGGCCGACCTGGTCAAGCTGGTCACCATCCACAAGTCCAAGGGGCTGGAGTACCCGGTGGTGCTGCTGCCCTTCGTCTGCGGCTACCGCGAAACCCGCACGGATCGCCCGCTGCTGTGGCACGACGCCGAGGGCATGGCGCGCTTCGACCTGCGCCCCGATGCCGCCGCATGGCGTCGCGCCGAGGACGAACGCCTGCAGGAAGACCTGCGCCTGCTCTACGTGGCACTCACCCGCGCCCGCCACCTGTGCTGGCTGGGCGTGGCCTGCCTCAAGGATGGCGGAAAGAAGGATCCCGGCCTGCACAAGTCCGCCTTCGGTTACGTGCTGGGCGACGGCGCGGTGATCGCCCCGGCCGACCTGCACGCCGCGCTGGAAACACTGGCCGCGGGTTGCGCCGCCATCACGGTGCAAACACTGGACGATCAGGCCGATGCGCAGCGCTATCGCCCCACGCACGACACCCGCAAACCGCGCCCCGCCCGCATCTGCAGGTTGCCGCCACGCGCGCCGTGGTGGATCGCCAGCTACAGCGCCTTGGCCCGGCATGACGACGCTGCACCGCCGCCCGCGCCAGAGACCCCCGCGCAGTCCACGCTCGCTGAGACAGCACGGGAAGATGGCGATATGCCGAATACCGCTCGGACCGGCGGCATCCACGACTTTCACCGTGGCGCCGCACCGGGCACCTTCCTGCACGAGCTGCTGGAGCACTGCGCCGAGGAAGGCTTTGCCCACGCTGCCGTCCCCTCGCCGGCACTGTGCGACACCATTGCACGCCGCTGCCAGGCACGCGGCTGGCAGGGCTGGATAAGGCCGCTCACCGAATGGCTGCCCGTCCTGCTGCGCACGCCGCTGGCGCTGCCCGGGGGCGGCACGATGTCGCTGACGGCGCTCACCGATCCGCAGCGCTACCGCGCCGAGCTGGAGTTCTGGTTCGAGGCCAACCACGTGCAGGCGCAGGCGCTGGACCGCCTGGTCAGCGCGCATACCCTGGACGGCGCACCGCGCCCACCACTGGCGGCGAACCTGGTCAACGGCATGCTCAAGGGCTTTATCGACCTGGTGTTCGAGCACGAAGGGCGCTGGTACGTGGCCGACTACAAATCCAATTACCTGGGCGCAGACGCAAGGGCCTACACCGCGCAGGCCATGCGTGACTCGGTGCTGCACAGCCGCTACGAGCTGCAATACGCCATCTACACCCTGGCGCTGCACCGCCAGCTGAGGGCGCGCCTGCCCGGCTACGACTACGAGCACCACATGGGTGGCGTGCTCTACCTGTACTTGCGTGGTGTGGATGGTACCGGCCACGGCGTGCACGCCGCGCGCCTGCCGCGCGCCCTGGTCGAAGCGATGGACGCGATGTTTGCCGATGGAGAGCTGGCCGATGACCGCGACTGAAAACACGCCATCCCTCTACGCCCTGCTCGACGAGGCGCTTGCCGCCCAGCGTCTGCGCCCGCTGGATGTGGCATTCGCCCGCTTTCTGGTCGAGTGCGACCCCAGCCTGCCCACCGAACTGGCATGGCTGGCCGCTGTGCTCAGCCGTCAGCTGGCCGATGGCCATCTGTGCCTGGACCTGGACCAACTTGACGCACAAGCCGACACGCAAGACTGGCCCGCCCACTGGCGCGCATTGGCCCGCGACCTGCACGGTGGCCTGCCGGCCTCGCCCCTGCTGGCCGGCGCCGACGGCATGCCCGCCGATGCGCCGCTGGTCCACGATGGCACGCGGCTGTACCTGCGTCGCTACTGGAACCACGAGCGCGCGGTGGCCCACGGCATTGCGCAGCGCGTGGCCCAGCAGCTGCCCGCCTCGCCGCACCTGGCCGCCGAACTGGCACGCCTGTTTCCTGATGGTGCGGCGATGGATGGCACCGACACCAACCCCGACTGGCCGCGCATCGCCTGCGCGCTGTCCGCGCGCGGCGCGTTCGGTGTGATCACCGGCGGCCCCGGCACCGGCAAGACCACCACCGTGGTGCGCCTGCTGGGCTTGCTGCAGACACTGGCGCTGCGTGAGCAGGGCCACGCACTGCGCATTGGCCTGGCCGCGCCCACCGGCAAGGCCGCTGCACGACTGAATGCCTCGATCAGCGCGCAACGAGCCCGGCTCGACGTGGACGAAGCCGTGCGTGCCAGCATCCCGTCCGAAGTCACCACGTTGCATCGGCTGCTGGGCGCACGCCCCGACACCCGCCGCTTTCGCCACCACGCGGGCCATCCGCTGGCGCTGGACGTCCTGGTGGTGGACGAAGCCTCGATGATCGACCTGGAAATGATTGCCGCCGTGCTGGAGGCGCTGCCACCGCCGGCCCGCCTGGTGCTGCTGGGCGACAAGGACCAGCTTTCCTCGGTGGAAGCCGGCGCCGTACTCGGTGACTTGTGTCGTCACGCCGAAGCCGGCCACTACAGCGCCGCCACCGCCAACTGGCTGCGCCAGGCCGGTTGCGGCGATATCGATGCCTTTACCCGCGATGACGCGCAACCGCTGGACCAGCACATCGCCATGCTGCGCCACAGCCACCGCTTCGCCGACACCAGCGGCATCGGCGAGCTGGCGCGTGCGGTGAATGCCGGCGATACCGAAGCCGTGCAGACCGTGCTGGCAGCGCCCCACCGCGACGTGAGCTGGACCGCCGAATACGCCCACCTCGTCACGCTGATCGTCGAAGGCCAACGCCAACCCGCCCATGACTCAGAGCTGGTGGTGCCGGACCAGCGGCATGCCGGCGAACACCGGAATGACACACCATCCGACATGCCACCGAAGCCCGGAACATTGCCCATTGACGATGGGTCCGACGGCACACCACACGGCTATCGCCATTACCTTGAACTGCTGCATCGCGAACGCCCGGATGCCGAGGCCGGCGACGATGCCTTCGCCAAGTGGGCAAGCCGTGTGCTGGAGGCACACAGCCACTTCCAGTTGCTGTGTGCCCTGCGCAACGGCCCCTTCGGCACTCATGCACTCAACCAGCGTATCGCCGAAGCACTGCATGCCAACGGCCTGATCGACACGGACCGTGGCTGGTACGAAGGCCGTCCGGTGATGGTGCTGCGCAACGACTACATGCTGGGCCTGATGAACGGCGACGTCGGCATTGCGCTGCGCCGCCCCGACCGCGATGGCGTCATGCGCCTATACGTGGCTTTCCCAAGCAATGGCGCCACGCCTGGCGACAACACCGTGCGCTTCATCCTGCCCTCGAGGCTGGAAGAAACCGACACCGTCTACGCCATGACCGTACACAAGTCGCAAGGCTCGGAATTCGAACACACCGCCCTGCTGCTACCCGACAAGGCCACCGGCGTGCTCACCCGCGAACTGCTCTACACCGGCATCACCCGTGCACGCCGGCATTTCAGCCTGATCGCCCCGCAAGCCAGCATCGACCTGGCCACAAGCCAGCGCACGCAGCGGCATTCAGGCCTGGCCGAGCGGCTGCAGAACCTTCGGAAGCCTGCAGACACCCTGTAGGAGCCCACTAGTGGGCGATGCTCTTCTGGGCGATGTCTTCGACGCACTAAGGGAAGGCATCGCGCACAAGTGCGCTCCTACCACAAAGCCAGACCCTGCAAGGGCGATGGCCATGTTCAAGTCCGCCCCACAATTCACCAACAGGTGACGTCACCGGTCGATGCACTACGCGTCCCCGACTGGTCCAGCGACAGCGTGCCGCACTTGGTGTCGCGCGTCAGCTGTGCATTGATGGGCGTCGCCTGAGCGGTGTACGCCGAACTCGACGGCGCAGCCGGCGAGAAGGCATAGCTGTAATTCGCTCCGGTTTGCTGCGCGCTGCGGCAATCCAGCGCGGGCATCGTGGCCCCCTTGTAGCTGAGGGTGGTGGTGTAGTAGCGCTCCATGTAGTTGGCCACCTCCGACAAGCAGGCTTCCGCCGCCACCCGATGCGTCTTGGTGATATGCGACGTGTACGATGGATAGGCAATCGCCGCCAGGATCGCGATGATCGCCACCACGATCATCAGCTCGATCAGGCTGAAGCCGCTGCCACGATGGACAGGAAACGGGCCGTCACCGGGGACGACAGATATTGCATCTCGCTTGCATGCTGGATAACACATCGTCCGCCCCTTACTGACTGATCAGTTCCTGCCACGACACACGTGTCATGGCCCCGGTCGAACCCGACGTTTTCAGGCTCGCAGTAGTGCCGTTGTCGAAGCTCACCAGCATCGAACCGCCGACAAAGATTGGATTGTTCGGCAGCGAATTGAAGCCCACACCTGCCGCCGCAACCACTTTCCCGCCTGAACCGCCCGGCCCCGACCCCGGCAACGTGATCGTATCGCTGCTGTTGATACTACCGTCGCCATTCACGTCGAAGAAGTTGCTCGGTGGATTGCCGCCGGTGAACGGATTGATCGCCATGACCCAACCGCGGCCGGAAGGATTGCAAACGTCTGTCACCTCGGGGATACGTGTAGTCCCCAACAGCAAATTACCCTGGAACTGGTTGGGAGTGACCATCCGCTCACCTTGGGCAACCATGGCTCCGCTCGCTCCAGTCGGCGATTCCAGGTCGAGATACCAGCCGCGCTTGCCGGAGAGATCCGGCGTGCCATCGGCATTGGTCCCAGCCGCGGACACCGCTCGCGCCGGCAGGGTCGGCGGATTGGTGGTGGCGTCGCCTGCCTGCTCCGCAATGATCGAGCGCTGCACAAGGTCACTGCGGGTCGCAGGCAACGCAGGCAAGCTGGATGCGTTCGTCCCCGCTTGTGCAACCACGCCATACCAGGTCTGTACTTGCATATTGGCGAGATCGGTGCTGCTCAGGTATTGCCCCGTACCGAAGAACAACCATACGTTACCGGTCGCGGGATCCTTGCCTGCCAGCATGCCCCCCGTAATAGGCTGGGTGTTGGTGCCATCAGTAGCCGTGAATATCTTGGTGCCCGCACAATTCGTGTCGAGGTTTCCACAAGCCGTGATGGAGGCATTCTTGCCCTTGCCGGAAAGATAGTTGAGCGGAAATGACCAGACATTCCCGTGCAAGTCGCCTGCATAAGCCTCCGTACTGACGCCGGCACTGGCATCGTCCATCCAGGCGACCGGAGCAGCCAACCCGTTCCCAGTCGAGGTGTCGCCGGTCGTGTGCACGGACAGGCTGCCCGTGGCGAGGTCGAACTGCAGCAGGGCCGACACGCCCTCAGCACTGTTGTAACCATTGCCGATCAGCACCGACCAGCTGCCATCCGTCGTCTGCGCAATCACCGGCTTGCCCACCATCTGGCCAATGTAGCCGCTGCCCGTCTTGCCATCCGTGGCGTAACGTTCCCACAGCAAGGCGATATTGGCGGGATCGGTTACATCCAGTGCATAGACCGATTTGGCCGTGCCCCGGCCAGTGGTGCCCACCAGAATGGTATGCCACGATGAGCCGTTGATCTGCGTGAGTGACGGAAGATAGGCATCCGCAACGGTCAGTTCGCCATCGTTGTAATACTGGTGCGGTTGTTCAGTGGTGGTGCCGTAGTTAGGATCGGAAAGGTTCTTCACTCCAGCCAGAATCACCGCCGCCGGCAGGTACGCGAAAGTCTCCGCGCCCGTGCTGGCGTCGAAAGCATGCAGCATGCCGTCGTTGGCCGCCACATAGACCAACGGCGTACGCGTCGAGGCCTTGCTCGCCGTGGCAACGCCGGTGGTGGCGTCGACTGAACCAACGGCGAAAGCGTTGAAAGTATCGGTCCCGGTAAACGACTGGTTCGCGAATTCATTGGGATCGGGCGCTCCGGAATAAACCGGCTGCGAATCCACGATGTCGCCCAATGGCGTATCGCGAGTACGGTAGATGCCGCTGGAGTGGCTCTGTTCCAGCGAGCCGTCGCCGCGCAAATAGTTCACGATATTCATCTGATCGGTAGCCGTACTCCCAAGCGCTGTCAACTCATCGCTCGACAGAGCCGGCGGAGCGGCCGCGCCACTGGAGTCGGTACCGTTCTTGAATGCCACCAGCGTTGGGCTTCCCGTGGCGTCGGGATCGTAAGTCTGGATGTTGCGCCCACTCGCTGCGGGCAACATGCTGGACGCCGTCCACTTGGCCGTGGGGGTAATGACGCCCGTATTGGGATCCACCGTCGAAGCCTTGAGGTCGCCCTTCCACTTGGCCGTGTAATAGTTGGCCTGATAGGCCATGGTGCCGGTTTTCAACTGGGTGGAGTTCGCCGCCAGGCTGGCGCCGGTACCCACGCGCTCGGTGGCGCGCTTCAACGCATCCTGCAGGCCGCTTGTAAAGGAGTCCGGGCTGGTTGCGGAATAGAAACCACCGTGGCCGTTGACCCCTGCATGGGCGAGATCCGCAATGTTGTTGATGCTGTTCGAAGCGGGCTGCGGCCATCCAGCGAAACCACTGGGTTTGGCGCCGCCTTGTGCCCACTTGAACACGCCGGTCATGTCGATCGCATTGCCGCTGCTGTCATTCGGCGTGAAGCCCAGGCCCATCGTGAAGGTCGTCATGTGTTGCCAGGAGGCCGGATCTTCGGTGCTGGGCGGAACCTCGTTGGACGTGCTGCGCAGGTCGTTCTTCCAGTAATACATTGCCACGTCGGCAAGCGAAGGGCTGCCGTCCGACGTATCACCACCCGAATAGGGGGGCACTGCGCTATAGGTGTAAGACTGGTCGTTGGAGCCGCTATTGGTCGGGCCACTGGTATCGCTGGCTTTAGAAGTGGTCGAAGAGGAATAGCTTCCGTTCCAGAAACCGTCCGTGGTCAAAATGGTGTACGACTGACGGCAAGCCAACTCGGGTGTATTCGTCGTGGGATCCGCCACCGGGTCGCTGGACATGGTTTGCCAAGGCTGACTCTGTTTGTAATAGGTACCTACTGCATCCAAAGCCTGACGCAAGGGGGTACCACCGCTGGGAGTTACAGCACTGACCCACGTCCAGAAAGCACTTTTCTGATCGGCTCCACTTGAACCATCGCCGAAGGGCGCCACTTTAGCAATGTAATTCAGCCCGCCACCATTATAAGCATCAGTATAGGAATATCTATTCGATGGAAGGTTGAGATAATTATTATTACCACAATAATAAGCAGACTGACCGCTTCCACACACTTCTTGCTGACCACCATCAATCGAACCAAAACCCACGCGAAACTTTGAATCAAGCTTCGAAAATGCGGTCATCAGACCGCTCTTGGCCATCAGGATGCGCGTGTGATAATAGGCAAACCAATTCGCAATATTTTTACCAACTGCAACTCCCTGAGGGGCCGCCACACCACTAGTATCCGTATCGAGATAGCAATTGGGTTGCGTCCCACACCCTTGAGCCGCCGGCGCCACGTAGTAGACCGTATAGGGCCCCGCAGCTCCGCCAGTCGAATATTGAAAATAATTGAATGTCACATTTGAAGCGTATGAAAATTTGCATTCGCCAGATGCCCAATTTCCCAACCCATCCTTGGTCGCGCCAATAAATACCGGACCCGCTCCCGTGCCATTTTTTTGTCCGAAATAGTATTGACAAACCCGGTCCGCCGGGTAGCTATTTATTGAGTAGACAGTTTTATCAAAACTCTTCGTTACGCTCTGCTGATTATTGGTAGAATAATTTAGATTAACACTATCCTGATTCCGTGACCACGTTACCACGCCGCCACCACCTTACGGCCGTCTATACGTCCAAGGAACAATCATGGTCTGG
>NZ_JBGBPX010000010.1:0-156334 GCF_041107475.1 Rhodanobacter sp. FW021-MT20
CGCATCGGATCGGGCGGTCAGTGATTGAGAACGTCTATGACCGCAGCGATGCGCAGAGGTTTCTCAACAGCCTGCTAAAAGCGGGGCGTCGATGCTATTACGAAGGCCACTGGTACGCACGCGCCAAAATGGAATAATCGCTCATCCCCACCTGCCCGGAACCGCCATGCCATCGTCGTTCCTGATCCGCCCCATCGAGCCGCGCGACGATGCCGCAATGGCAGCGGTGATCCGCAGCGTGATGCCCGAGTTCGGGGCCGATGGTCCCGGTTTCGCAATCCACGATCCGGAGGTGGACGGTATGTCCGCTGCCTACGCGCAGCCACGCAGCGCCTACTTCGTGATCGAACGCGAAGGCATCGTCATGGGTGGCGGTGGCGTGGCGCCGTTGGTCGACGGTGAACCGGATGTGTGCGAACTGCGCAAGATGTACTTCCTGCCGCAAGCACGCGGCATCGGCGCGGGCCAGGCGATGATGCAGCGCTGTCTCGATGCGGCACGCGGTTTCGGTTTCCGCCGCTGCTACCTCGAAACACTGACCGGCATGGATGCGGCGCAGGCCCTGTACAAGCGCAATGGTTTCCAGATGATCTGCAGCGCCATGGGCGGCACCGGCCACCACGGTTGCGACCGCTACTACCTCCGCGAACTGTGAACACCCGCGCCATGACCGCCACCATCCGCATTGCCCGCGACGAAGACGCGGCCGCCATCCACGCGATCTACGCTCCCCACATCACCGACGGCGTTGCCACATTCGAAACCGAACTGCCCGGCGTGAACGCCATGCGCGAGCGCATCCGCGCGCGCCTGCCGCACTATCCGTGGCTGGTCTGGGACGAAGACGGCGAGGTGCTGGCCTACGCCTATGCCGGCCGCTTCCGCGAACGCGCCGCCTACGACTGGATCGCCGAAACCTCGATCTACGTGCACGCCGATGCGCAGCGGCGAGGCATCGCACGGCGGCTCTACACCACCTTGCTGGAAACCATGCGCCTGCAGGGCCTGACCCAGGCGGTGGGTGTCATCACCGTGCCCAACCCGGTCAGCGTGACTTTCCACGAATCGCTGGGCTTCGCGCCGGCCGGCGTGTGGCGGCAATGCGGCTGGAAGCTGGGGCAATGGTGGGACGTGGGCGTGTGGCAGCTGACCTTGCAGGCGCCGACGCCCCCGCCCGCCCCCGTACGCTCCTTCGCCGCGCTGGCCGATGATCCGGCACTGCGGCACCTGCTCGGGCTCGGCTAAACTTGTCCACTGACTTTCCTTTCGGCGGACTCCCATGCAACTCGATCAAATCAAGGCAATCATCACTGGTGGCGCCTCCGGTCTCGGTCACGCGGTGGCACAGCATCTCGTCGCCCATGGCGGCCAGGTGTCGCTGTTCGACGTGAACGAGGAAAAAGGCCAGGCCGCGGCAAAGGAACTGGGCGCTGCCGCCCGTTTCTTCCGCACCGACGTGACCAGCGAGGATGGCGTGAGCGCCAACGTGGCCGCCGCGCGCGAGGCGATGGGCGGGCTGAACGTGGTGATGAACTGCGCCGGCATCCTCGGCGCCGGTCGCGTGCTGGGCAAGGAAGGCCCGATGTCGTTGAACACCTTCGCCAGCACGGTGATGGTGAATCTGGTCGGCAGCTTCAACGTGGCCAAGGCCGGCGCGGCGCTGATGCAGGGCAACGAGGCCGGCGAAGATGGCGAGCGCGGCGTGATCATCAACACCGCCTCCGTGGCCGCCTACGAGGGCCAGATCGGCCAGGCCGCCTACTCCGCCTCAAAGGGCGGTGTGGTCGGCATGACCTTGCCGATGGCGCGTGAGCTGGCCCGCTTTGGCATCCGCGTGGCCACCATCGCGCCGGGTATCTTCTGGACCCCGATGGTCGACGGCATGCCCGAATCCGTGCAGCAGTCGCTGTCCGCCTCGATCCCGTTTCCCTCGCGCCTGGGCAAGCCGGAGGAATTCGCGCAGACCGTGGCGTTTATCCTCGGCAACCGCTATATCAACGGCGAAACCATCCGCCTGGATGGTGCGGTGCGTTTGCAACCCAAGTAAGCGAGGAGTGAGTGGAGAGGAGTGAGGAGCGAGAGAAAGCTCGCCCCCTCCCCTGCACCGCATCCCTCGGCTCTTCTCTCACTTCTCACTACTCAACTCTCACTTCCGACTTATGAAAGCTTCCGACGTCAAGAAAGGCAATGTGGTCGAACACGACGGCACCGTCTACCAGGTGCGCGACATCGAACGCAGTTCGCCGAGTGCGCGTGGCGGCAACGTCACGTTCCGCTTCACCCTGTATTCGATCCCCGGCGGCCGCAAATTCGATCTCAGCCTGCGTGCCGATGACGACATGAAGGAAATGGAACTGGTGCGCCGCGCTGCCAATTTCTCCTACATGGACGGCGACGCCTTCATCTTCATGGATGCCGAGGATTACACCCAGTACCTGCTGGGTCCCGAACTGGTGGGCGACAACGCCGGTTACATCGTCGAGGACCTGGAGGGCTACTACGTCCAACTGATCGACGACGCCCCGGTGGCTCTGCAGGTGCCGAGCAGCGTGGTCCTGACCGTGGTCGATACCGCCCCGGAAATGAAGGGCTCCAGCGCCACCAAGCGCAACAAGCCGGCCAAGCTCAACACCGGCGTGGAGATCCAGGTGCCCGAGTACATCAGCAACGATGAAAAGGTGTGGGTGAACACCTTGACGGGCGAGTTCGCCGGGCGCGCCTGAAAGCGAGGAGTGAGAGACGAGGAGTGAGAAGTGAGAGGACGGGCGCCCGGAGCTACTCGCACGCCTCCTGTCTGACACGGCTGCAGACCATCAGAGCAGGCAGCGGGGTAATCTTGCAGAGTCGCCGCTCTTCGCTCACTTCTCACTCCTCTCCACTCACTCCTGCTCCATGCCCCCCAGCAGCTACTCCTTCCGCAACCACCTCGTCGAAAGCCTGACCCGCATCAAGCGGCCGGACGTGCCGTTGCGGGTGGCGATACGCAACACGGCGGCGGTGGTACTGCCGCTGGGTATCGGCATGGCCACCGGGCATACGGCGATCGGACTGGGCATTGGCGCGGGTGCGCTGGACACGATGTTTTCCGACCAGCCCGGGCCTTACCGCCAGCGCATCGCGCGCCTGTTGCTGGCCTCGCTGGCGGCCGGGCTAGCCTCGTTGTGCGGCTTCCTGATCGGCGATCAGTTGCTGCCGATGCTGCTGGCCACGCTAGCGACCGGCTTCCTCGGCGGCTTGCTGGTGGTGTTCGGTACCGACATTGCGCGCGTGGGCATGACCAGCATGATCCTGCTGGTGATCACCGCGGCCGAGCCGATCCCGTCGCCTGTCGAGGCCATCGCCGCTTCCGCACTGATCTTCGCCGGTGGCTTGTTGCTGGCACTGTTTTCGGTGGCCGCATGGCCACTGCAGCGCTACTGGCCGGAGCGCAACGCACTGGCCGAGGTGTATCGCGGCCTTGCCGCGCTCGCGCAGGAAGCCACGCACGACGACGCCGATGCCCCCGCGCTTACCGACGCGATGACCACGCTGCAGCAGACCCTGCTCGGCCGCCATCGCGCCCATGGCCGCGCGATGGAGGCGTTCGGCGTATTGCTGGAACTGGCCGAACGGATCCGGCTCGAACTGGTGGCGATGGCCGAGGCCTACGCCGCTCCCGGCGCCAACGCCTTGCTGCGCGCCGATGTCGCCCGCGTACTGCAAGGCGTGGCCGAGGCCCTGGATGCGGGCGAAAGCCCGAGTCGGGCGATGCACGCCCTGCAAACCTTGCAGGCCAGCCAGGAAGCATTGCTGGGCGACGAAACCACCCATCGCAACATGGCTGCACACTTCCATGCACTGTCCGGCCAGCTGGCGGCCGCGGTACGCAATGCCAACTGGGCCGGCAGCCGCGGCGAAGAACGCGCCGCCGCCGCCGAAACACGCCTGCCGCGGGCGCTGCGCGGCAGCGCAACATGGGCCACGCTGCGCGCCAACTTCACCATGCGTTCGGTCGCCTTTCGCCACGCGCTGCGCTGCGCCGCCTGCCTGAGCCTCACCCTGCTCGTCTCGCGCCTGTGGCAGCTCCCGCACGGTTACTGGTTGCCGATGACCGCCGCCATCGTGCTGCGTCCGGATTTCGCCGCCACCTTCAATTTCGGCCTGCTGCGCGTGGTCGGCACCGTGCTCGGCCTGCTGCTCACCACCGTGCTGTTGTACGTGACGCCCGACGCACCCTGGGCCCATCTCGCACTGATGGGGCTGCTGTGCGTGGCGTTCCGTTACCTGGCCAGCGCGCATTACGGCATCGCCGTGGCCACCCTGACCGGCACGGTGGTGATCCTGCTGTCGTTCGAGGGCGTGGGCTCCGGCGCAGCGGTGATGGACCGGGTGATCAACACCGTGCTCGGCTCGGGCATGGCACTGCTGGCCTACGTGGTGTGGCCCACCTGGGAGCGCAGCCGCGCACGCGCCGCGCTGTCGACCATGCTGTCCGCCTATGCCGATTACCTCGCCGCGCTGGCGCAACCCGGGCAACGCGACGTGCACCGTGAAACGCGCACCGCCGCGCGCACCGCGCGCACCAACGCCCAGGCCTCGCTGGAGCGCATGCGCGTCGAGCCTGCCACCCCGCCGGCACTGTTCGACCTGGCCAGCGCGCTCTTCGCCAACGGCAACCGGCTGGCACGGACGGCGATGTCGTTCGAGGCGCTGCTGGACGAACGCGACACCCTGCCTGAGCATGAGGCGACCTGCCGCTTCATCGGGTCCGCCGCAGATGCCACCCACGCGATTGCCGATGCCCTGCGCGAGCGACGCGCACCGGATGCGCTGCCGGACCTGCGTGCCATGCAGCGCGAACTCGCCCTGCGCCTTGCCGCCAGCGGCGCGCACGGTAACGCCGATCTGCTGGCACGCATCAGCGATCGCCTCACCGACAACGTCAACACGCTGGCCCATGTCACCGGCCGCAGCCCGCAGCTGACGGCGCTGGACGATCGCCACAGTCCCGCCGGGCACGTGGCCTGAAAGCGTCGTCTCGACACGGCGTCCCGAAGCCCTCCAGAGGGCAGTCCCGGTAGCCGCGGGCCGGTCTGGGATGCTCCGACGCTGAGGCCATCCTCACGACAAACGATGGCCACGCACCCGGCAGAAAAGCCATGCGCGCGGTCGATGCCCGCCAACCCGTGGCGTGAGCCCGTTCGCACTGCCGCATGCCGACATCCGCGACGCTGCACTTATCATCAACGTTCCCCCTTGGAGACCGCCGCCATCGACCCGCAAGAGCAGGATGACGTCAATCCGCTGCGTTTCGACGCTCCGCCCG
Organism: Rhodanobacter sp. FW021-MT20; assembly: GCF_041107475.1. Classification (NCBI taxonomy): domain Bacteria; kingdom Pseudomonadati; phylum Pseudomonadota; class Gammaproteobacteria; order Lysobacterales; family Rhodanobacteraceae; genus Rhodanobacter; species Rhodanobacter sp. FW021-MT20. Next base: position 5,306 of record NZ_JBGBPX010000010.1, read on the forward strand.
CCGGCCCACACGTGCATCACGTGCGTCGGCACCTGCCGCCCATGCTGATCGAAGATCCGCGCGTGCTGGCGGCAATCCGCGTGATCGAAGCCGGCTTTCCCGACGAACCGACGCTGGCCGGGCTGGCGGCGCAAACCAGGCTCAGCCCGTTCCACTTCCACCGCCTGTTCGCCGACGTGATGGGCGAGACGGTGAATGGCTATGTGCGGCGCATCCGCATGGATACCGCAGCGATCCTGCTGCTGGCCTCGCCGCTCGCCGCACAGGACGTCGCCGCCGCGGTGGGGTACGGCAGCCTCGCCGCGTTCAACCACGCTTTCCGGCGCCAGTTCGGCCTGCCACCCACCCGCTACCGCGAACTGGCGCGCGCGGCGGTCATCGACATCACGCCGGACGACTTGCAGCGTGCGCGCCGCGTCCGGGTGGAGACACAACTCCCGTTGTCGCTGGTCGGCGCCCGCTTCCACGGCAGCTACGACCAAGCCGAGGACTACTGGCTGCGTTTCGCCGCCTTGCTGCACAACCACGGCATCGAGCCCGATGGCCTGGCCGCCTATGCGCTGATCCGCGACAACCCGGAGATCACCCCGAACGGCCTGATCCGCTACTTCTGCATGGTGGCCGACCCCGGCATCCCGGACCCACTGCCGGCGCCGCTGGAACGCTTCGCCGTACAGCCCGGCCGCTATGCCTGCCTGCGCCACGACGGCCCGTATGCCGGCATCTTCCCCGTGTACTTCGCGATCAGCCCGGTGTGGCTCAACAAGCACGGCGAACGCTTCGGCATGGCACCGGCGATGGAACGCTACGAGGCACCGCCATGGCGTAACGTCGGCGGCGAGCAATCCGTCACGGTGATGATCAAGCTGCTGTGACGGGATAACACGGCGACAGCAATCCCGATCAAACGCAGGCATCGGTACGTTGCCACAATCCACGACTTGCCCGGCGGCACGAAGCCCTGCGGCACAAGCGTGGCTACAGGGGATCTCGTGCGATGGACAAGCCTGCCGGTAATCGCAGCATGCAAGCCCGCGTGCGTCGCGATTCGTCCGTGCACGCATGCCCTGCGCCCGACTGGCCGCCCTGGTAGACCGCAGTCCCGACCGAACCTCCTGCCACGGGCGCGCGCCGCAACCGTTTCCACGACGCATCCGCCCCGGCCGCGCACGCGTGCCCCCATTACATCACTTCCCTGTTCGAGGAATTCCCGCAATGAACCGCACCTACCGATTGGTCTGGAACCGCGCCCTGCGCGTCATGCAGGTGGCTTCGGAACTGGCCATGCCGCCGCGTCACGGCACTGCCGCCGCAACGACCTCGCGCCTATCCCGGCGCCTGCTCGCCGTGGCCTGCGCCGTGGCGCTGTCGGCCAGCCTGGCGCCGCTGCAGGTATGGGCCACCGTGGGCGGCAGCCAGGGCGGTGCTGGCGGTGCCGGCAGTGGCGCCTATGGCGGCAGCGGTGGCAACGGCAATGGCGGCGGTGGCCAGGGCGGCAGCGGTTGGGCGGGCGTCGCCGGCAGCAACGGCAACGGTGGTGCCGGCGGCCATGGCGGTTCGGCCATCAGTGCCGGCGGCAACGGCGGCAGCGTGGGGGCCACCACCATGGGCAATACACCGGTCACCGGCGGCAACGGCACGGACGGCCAAACCGACCCCGGCACCAGCTTCATGAGCGGTGGCGGCGGTGGCGGCGGCGACGGCGTGTACACCGCAGATACGGGTATCACCGTCGGCGCGGGCCTGGCCATCACCGGCGGCCACGGCGGCAACGCGGGCAACGGCGACCGCATCGGCGGCGGCGGCGGCGCCGGCGGTGCCGGGCTGGCGACGCTGACCGACGCCGCCGTGCTGACCAACGCCGGCAACATCACCGGCGGCAACGGCGGCAATGGCGGCAGCGGCCAATGGAGCGGCGGCGGCGGTGGCGGCGGCGACGGCATCCTGGTGTCGGGCGCGAGCGGCAACCTGACCAACAGCGGCAGCATCGCCGGTGGCGCGGGCGGCGCCTCGGGCGGCATCACCAGCTTCAGCGGCGTGGCCGGCGAAGGCGGGGCCGGTATCGACCTGGCCGGCGACGGCACCCTCGTCACCAACAGCGGCAGCATCGCCGGCGGCGACGCACACACCGCCGCCGGCGCCGGCATCACGGGCGGCAACGGCAGCCACGTCACCAACCTGGCCGGTGGCAGCATCGCCGGCGGCGACACCCTGGACAACTACACCATCGGCGGCAGCGGTATCGCGGCCGTCACCAGCGGCGCGCAGACTTTCATCATCGACAACGCCGGCACCCTCCGTGGCGGCATCGGTGCCAACGCCACCGGCGGATTCAACGGCAACGGCACCGGCGGCGACGGCATCCAGGCCACGGGCAACGTGACCATCGGCAACAGCGGGCTGATCGAAGGCGGCCACGGCGGCTCCAACAACGGCGGCGGCCACGGCGGCACCGGCATCGCGATCGCCGTCGCCAGCGGCGAGCAGGCCACCGTCACCAATCGCAGCGGGGGCGTCATCCGCGGCGGCTATGGTGGCGTGGTCGGCAGCGGCAACCTCGGCGGCACCGGCATCGACGCCAGCGGCAACGTAAGCATCGTCAACCAGTCGGGCGCCGCCATCCTCGGCGACGACGGCGGCCTCAGCGACATCAGCACCAGCGGTGGTACCGCGATCGCCGCCACCAGCGGCGCCAGCATCGACAACAGCGGCACCATCGCAGGTACGGGTGGCATCATCGCCGGAACCGCCATCCGTGTGCACGACATCGCCGCCCCCGACGACAGCACGGGCGCGACCGTCATCGTCAATCGCGCGGGCGGCACCATCCAGGGCGGCAACGGCCAGGACGCCAACACCGGCGCGGCAGCCATCGTCGCCAGCGGCCAGACGTCGATCGACAACAGCGGCAGCCTGATCGGCGGACAGTCGTCCGTCGGCGGTGTCCAGGCCGACGCGGTGGTGCTTTCCGGCGGCGGCAACACCCTGCTGCTGCGTGCGGGTTCGAGCATCACCGGCAACGTGGTCAGCAACAGCGGCAGCGGTGTCGGCGGCGACAGCTTCATCCTCGGCGGCGACGACAACGCCATCGGCGGCAACACCTTCGACACCGGCACCGCGACCGGCTTCGCCAGCTACCAGAAGAGCGGCGCCAGCACCTGGACGCTGACCGGCATCGGCTCCACTGCGCAGGACTGGTCGATTGCCGCCGGCACCCTGGTCGGCGACAGCACCAGCCTGGCCGGCAACATCGACGACGCCGCGGCGCTGGTATTCAACCAGGCTGCCGACGGCAGCTTCGGCGGCATCGTCAGTGGCACCGGCAGTCTTGCCAAGACCGGCACCGGCACGCTCGTGCTCACCGGCGCGAACACCTACGGCGGCGGCACCACGATCGACGCAGGCACGCTGTCGGTGTCCAGCGACGGCAACCTCGGCGACAGCGCCGGCGCGGTCGACATCGACAACGCCACCCTGCAGGCCGGCGCCTCGTTCGCTTCGGCGCGCGCTTTCAGCCTCACCAACTACGCCCACATCGACACCCAGGGTTTCGACCTCACCCTGTCGGGCCCGATCACGACGAGCGGTTACGGCATCCTCTTCAAGGATGGCACGGGCACGCTCACTGTCACCGGCCAGGCCAATGCGTACCAGGGTACGATCATCGACTGCGGCACGCTGGCCTTGTCCGGCGACGGCGCCATCAGCGGCACCCTGGACATCCAGGGCGGAGCCACCCTCGACATTTCGCAGACCCGCGCCGGCGCCAGCATCGGCACTCTCGGCGGCAATGGCACCGTGGCGCTGGGCGGGCAGACGCTCACCGTCAACCTCGGCGCGTCTAACTGGAGCTTCGATGGCACGCTGGACGACGGCGGCATCGGCGGCGGCACCGGCGGCAGCATGGTGCTCGACGACGACCTCGGCATCGCGACCTTCACCGGGGTGAACGGCTACACCGGCAGCACCACCATCGCGGCCGGCACGCTGGCACTGACCGGCACCGGCAGCATCGCCGCGTCCAGCGGGCTGATCGACAACGGCACGTTCGACATCGCCGGTACCCGTGGTGGCGCCAGTGTCGCCAGCCTGGGCGGCAGCGGTGCCGTGACGCTGGGCAGCCAGACCCTGACCCTGAGCCGTGCCCACGACAGCTTCGACGGCGTCATCGCCGGCAGCGGCGGCCTGCTGTTCGATGGCGGCCGCCAGGTCCTGAACGGCGCCAACACCTACACCGGTCTCACCGACGTGCATGGCGGCACGCTGATCGTGGGCGACGACGCCCACGCCAGCGCCGCCATCGCTGGCAGCGCGCAGGTGGAAAACGGTGCCACCCTGGGCGGCCACGGCCGCATCGGCGGCGACGTCACCGTGCAGTCCGGCGGCCATCTTGCACCCGGTGCGTCGATCGGCACGCTCACCGTCGGCGGCAATCTCGTCGCCGCATCGGGCAGCGTGCTCGACTACGAATTCGGCGCCCCCGGCGCGGATCTCCATACCTTCGGCACCGGCGACAACGTGAAGGTCGACGGCAACCTCGAACTGGACGGCGCCGTGCTCAACGTCGCCGATGCCGGCGGCATGGGGCCGGGCCTCTACAACGTATTCCGCTGGGGCGGCTCGCTCATCGAGACCAACGGCGGCGTGGCCCTCGGCAGCACGCCGACCGGCAGCCTCCTGCAACTGCAGACGCTCAGCGCCGACCGGCAGATCAACCTGATCGCCACCACCGGCCTCACGCTGAACATCTGGAATGCCAACGGCCAGGCCACCGCCAGCCACATGGGCGGTGGCAGCGGCACTTGGACGACCACCGCGCCGGTGTGGACCGACGCACAGGCCGACGTCACCTCGGCGATGCAGCCACAACCGGGCTTCGCCATCTTCGGCGGCACGGCAGGCACGGTCACGGTGGACAACGGTGCCGGCACGGTCAGCGCCACCGGCCTGCAATTCGCCAGCGACGGCTACACGCTCACCGGCGACACGCTGACCTTGGTGGGCGCGGGCGGCAGCGCGCCGGTGATTCGCGTGGGCGACGGTTCCGGCGCGGGCACGGGCATGACCGCGACAATCGGCAACGTGCTCGCCGGCAGCGCCGGCCTGACCAAGACCGACCTCGGCACCCTGGTGCTGGGTGGCGCCAACACCTACACCGGTGGCACCTTCGTCGATGGCGGCACGCTGTCCGTGTCCGGCGATGGCAACCTCGGCGCGGCCAGCGGCGGCCTCACCCTCGACGGCGGCACGCTGCGCGTGACCGGCACCGCGTTCCGGAGCACCGCACGCACGCTCACCCTGGGTAGCGCCGGCGGCGGCTTCGACATCGCCGACGCGGGCAACACCTTCACCGTCGACCAGGCGTTGTCCGGCAGCGGCAGCCTGACCAAGCGCGGCACCGGCACCCTGCTGCTCACCGGCGCCAACACCTATACCGGCGGCACCGTGGTCGAAGCGGGCACGCTCGCCGGCGATACCGCCAGCCTGCGCGGCGCGATCGCCGACAACGCCACGCTGTCCATCGCGCAGGCCAGCGACAGCAGCTTCGACGGCACGCTGTCCGGCCACGGCACGCTGCTGAAATCCGGCGCCGGCACGCTCACGGTCAACGGCACCAACCCGTTCGCCGGCACCACTACCGTGCAGGCCGGCAGCCTGGTGGTGGGTGACGACAGCCACGCCTCGGCCACGCTCGGCGGCACGGTGACGGTGACCGCCGGCGCCACGCTGGGCGGCATCGGCACCCTCGGCGGCCTCGACCTGGCCGGCACGCTCAGCCCCGGCAATTCCGTCGGCACGCTGCACGTGAGCGGCAATGCCACCCTCGAACAGGGTGCCAGCATGCGCATCGATGCCACGCCCGACGGTCATGCCGACCAACTCGCAGTGGGCGGCAAGGTCGACATCCTCGGCGGCAGCGCGCTGGTACTGGCGCAGCCGGGCAACTGGGCACCGCGTACCGACTACACCATCGTGACGGCAGCCGGCGGAGTGAGCGGACAGTTCACCTCGGCCAGCACCAGCCTCGCCTTCCTCATGCCGGTGCTGAGCTATACCGCCAATGCGGTGAACCTGTCGCTGCAACGCAACGACATCGGCTTCGCCGACGTGGGCCACACACCCAACCAGAAAGCCGCCGCCCACGGCGCCGAAAGCCTGGGCTGGGGCACGCCGGTATACGACGCGCTGGTGAAGCTGGACGCGCCGCAGGCGCGGCACGCGTTCGACCAGTTGAGTGGCGAGATCTACCCCGGCACGCTCGCCGCGCTGGCCGAGGACGACCGCTACGTGCGCGACGCGATCAACCGCCACCTGCTCGGCCTGGGCGAAGGCACCGAGGGCCGTACGGCCGACGGTACCGACGCGTGGCTGAGCGGCTGGGGCCACTGGGGCCGCGACGATGGCGACGGCAATGCGGCCTCGCTGCGCGCCAACGGCAGCGGCCTGCTGCTGGGCGTGGACCGCACCGTGGGCATGGACAGCCGCCTGGGCCTGTTGCTTGGCCACGGCCAGAACTCGCTGGATGTGGATCAGCGCGCCTCGTCCGCGCACGTGCGCAGCCGCCAACTGGGCGTGTATGGCGACACATCATTCGGCGCACTGCAACTGCGCGCCGCCGCCATCCACGCTTGGCAGGACGTGGACACGCAGCGCACCGCGGCCTTCCCCGGTTTCGACGAACGCCTCGCCAGCCGCCGCCACGTCCGCAGCGACCAGGCCTACGTGGAAGCCGGCTACCGCCTCACGCTGCCGCACGGCCAGCAACTGGAGCCGTTCGTGAACCTGGCGCACACGCAACTGCATGCCGGCGCGGTGCGGGAAAGCAACGGCCAGGCCGCGCTGGTGGTGGCCGCCGCCGACCCCTCGGTGAGCAGCGCCACGCTGGGCCTGCGCGATACCTTCACCTCGAAGGCCGGCCTGCACCTCCACGCCAGCCTCGCCTGGCAGCAGGGCTGGGGCGACCTCACGCCGGTGGCCACGATGCGCTTCACCGCCGGCGGCGACAGCTTCGCCGTTGCCGGTGTGCCGCTCGCGCGCCATGCCTTGCTCGCCAACCTGGGCACGGACTTTCCGCTGGCACGCAACGTCACGCTGGACGTCAGCTACCTCGGCCAGTTCGCCACGCGCTATCGCGACCAGGGCGCGCGGCTGAGCCTGTCGGTGGCGTTCTAGGAACCGGCTCAAGATCTTTCCCGGCGTAGGAGCGGCTTCAGCCGCTCCTACAGCAAGCTTGCGCGCCCTGCTGCGTGACGGGCCTGCCGATGTGCGACCGCGGCGGGACGCCTATGCCACGAGGTTCTAAACTCGCAGGATGCTCAAGATCGATACCCACGCGCACATCCTGCCCCGTGACTGGCCGAATCTGGCGACCAAGTACGGCAACAACCGCTTTCCGGTGATGACACACACCGATGGGCGCCACCGCATCTACAAGGATGGCAAGTTCTTCCGCGAGGTGTGGGATTCGGCCTTCGATCCGCAGACGCGCATCGACGACTACGCCCGCTTCGACGTGGACGTGCAGGTGATTTCCACCGTGCCGGTGCTGTTCTCGTACTGGGCGCCGGGCCACCAGGCACTGGAGCTGCATCGTCATCTGAACGACCACATGGCCGGCATGTGCCGCGACCATCCGCGGCATTACGCCGGGCTGGGCACGGTGCCGCTGCAATCGCCGGAGCTGGCCGTGCGCGAGCTGGAGCGCTGCATCGACGAGCTGGGGCTGGCCGGCGTGCAGGTCGGCTCGCACTGCAACGACTGGAACCTGGACGCGCCGGAGCTGTTCCCGTTCTTCGAGGCCGCCGCCGATCTGGGCGCCGCGGTGATGGTGCATCCGTGGGACATGATGGGCGCGGCGTCCATGCCCAAGTACTGGATGCCATGGCTGGTCGGCATGCCGGCCGAGCAATCCCGCGCCGGTTGCTGCCTGGCCTTCGGTGGCGTGCTGGAACGGCTGCCGAAGCTGCGCGTAATGCTGGCCCACGGCGGCGGCAGTTTCCCGTACACCATCGGCCGCATCGAGCACGGCTTCAAGATGCGCCCGGACCTGGTGGCCACCGACAACCCGCGCAATCCGCGCGAGTACCTCAAGCAGCTGTATTTCGACTCCTGCGTGCACGACGACCACGCCCTGCGCTATCTGCTGGATGTGACCGGCGTCGACCGCGTGATGCTCGGTACCGATTATCCTTTCCCGCTGGGGGAACAACAGCCCGGCAGCGGCATCGAGGCACTCAAGCTCGACGACGCCACCCGCGCACGGCTGTTCCACGGTACCGCACTGGAATGGCTGGGCCTGCCGCGCCAGCGCTTCATCAATGACGCCCATCCACAGGAGCAGGCATGAGCTTGTTGCGCCACACGACGATTCTTGCCGCCGCACTGCTGCTGGCCGGCACCGCCACCCTTGCCCACGCCGACGACGTCAGCATGGCCGATGGCAGCGTGCACTTCACCACGCCGGCCAACTGGGTCGACATCATGCAGACCACGGGTGACCCGGAAGTGCACGTGTTCCAGGTGCCCGATCCGTCGCCCACCGCCAGCACCAGCCTGGCGCGCATCACGGTCACGGTGAAGAAGGTGGCCGACCTGGATGGCTTCAACACTTACCGCAGCGGTGCCGACGCGAAGGCCCGTGGCCTCACCGGCTATCAGCCCGGCGTGCGGCCTCCCGACGACATCAACGGCAACGCCTATAGCGCACGCGAGAATGGCGCGCAGTTCGACTACCTCGAGTACTACTGGTTCAAGGGCGATCGCGCCATCCAGCTGCGCTGCGTGCGCCCGCAGCAGACCCAGGCCGGTGCCGCCTGGACAGCGGCCTTCGACAAAGGCTGTCACGCCCTCGCCGCCCAGCTCGGTGGCTGACTGCTGTTGTTCCGCGGGGCGCCTGGCACTTCGCACCAAAACTTTGCAGCAGCGTCATCCCAGCGGCTCTCAACGGCCGAAGGGCCGGTCAAGCCGAGATCCAGCGTCTATAGGCCATTGAAAGCAAAGGCGCTGGATTCCTGCTTTTGCAGGAATGACGGGCAAAATCGGACCTTTCCCAAAGCTCGTGGACATCCTTTTTTGTCGCCGCACCGCCCATGTCATTCCGCACGAATCAGAGACGTACCCATGCCACTTGCCTACGAAGCCACCCACGCCTGGGCGCAAGCCGCCGACGCTGCCGATCCGTTGCGCGCGTTTCGCGACGAATTCCTGATCCCGCCGCATGACGGCAAGGACGGCGTGTACTTCTGCGGCAATTCGCTGGGCCTGCAGCCACGCGCCGTACACGAGGCGGTGAATGCGGAACTGGGCCGCTGGGGCGAGCTCGGCGTCGAGGGGCACTTCACCGGCAAGCTGCCGTGGATGAACTACCACGAATTCGTGCGCGACCATCTCGCCGAAGTGGTCGGTGCACGGCCGTCCGAAGTGGTGACGATGAACACGCTGGGCGTGAACCTGCACCTGATGATGGTGAGCTTTTATCGCCCCACGGCCGAACGCCCGGCGATCCTGATGGAAGCCGGTGCCTTCCCTACCGATCGCTACGCGCTTGAATCGCAGGTCCGCTTCCACGGCTTCGACCCCGCCGACGCGCTGATCGAGCTGCAAGGCGACGAACCGAACGGCACCCTGTCGATGGCCGCGATCGAACGCGCGCTGGCCGAACACGGTTCACGCATCGCACTGGTGATGCTGCCCGGCGTGCAATACCGCACCGGCCAGGCGTTCGACCTCAAGGCCATCACGGCGCTTGGCCACCGCCACGGCTGCATGGTCGGTTTCGACCTGGCCCATGCCGTCGGCAACCTGCCACTGCAATTGCACGACAGCGGTGCCGATTTCGCCATCTGGTGCAGCTACAAATACCTGAACTCGGGCCCGGGTGCGGTAGGCGGCGCCTTCGTGCACGAGCGCCACGCCACGGCCGTGCTGCCGCGCTTCGCCGGCTGGTGGGGCCACGACAAGACCACCCGCTTCCAGATGGGCCCCGAATTCGTGCCCACGCCCGGCGCCGACGGCTGGCAGTTGTCCAACCCGCCGATCCTCGCGCTGGCCCCGCTGCGGGTGTCGCTGGAAATCTTCCACCGCGCCGGCATGGCCCGCCTGCGCGCGAAGTCGGAACAGCTCACCGGTTACCTGGAATGGCTGGTGCGCAGCCAGCTCGGCGACGTGCTGGAGATCGTCACCCCGGCCGAACCCGAACGCCGTGGCGTGCAACTTTCCATCCGCGTCTTGGGTGGTCGCGAACGCGGGCGCGCGTTGTTCGATTATTTGATGGCTCATGGCATCGTCGGCGACTGGCGCGAGCCGGACGTCATCCGAATCTCTCCTGTGCCGTTATACAACCGCTTCGCCGATTGCCTGGCCTTCGCCGAGGCGGTGCGGGCCTGGGCCGCGCCCGGGCACTGACCCGGACGGCTCGCTGGCACGCCACCCGGCGCGTCTCGCCGATGGCCAGCAACCGAAGCGACAAGGCATCCCGGCACCACCGTCGATACCATCGGGCGGCCGCCCCCGCCCGCGGGTTGTCGCACTCCGGGCGGGATGCGGATACCCTCGACGGCATGGCATTACGCGCCATGCCGGAGCCCGACTCCAGACGATCCCTTTTCCAAGGCCAGACCACGCATGTTCTCCCGCCCTGCTTCGCCTCTCGCAACACGTTTCCGGCCGCTGATCTGGCTTGGCGTGTGTTTCATCGCCATCTCGTTCGTCACCCGGCTGATCCTGCTGCTGATGACGGGCTCCGGCGTGCCGGCGAACCCGCTGTATTGGCTGTACGCCTTTGGGGTGGGCCTGGGCTATGACCTGATCACCTTCATCTATTTTGCGTGGCCGATGGTGCTGCTGCTGTGGCTGGTGCCGACCCGGCGCGGGCGCATGTCCGGCTGGAAGCACTGGTCGCTGTATGCGCTGACGGTGGTGCTGCTGTGCGCGATCTGCCTGGGTGCGCTCCGGCTGTCGTTCGACGCCAGCTGGAAAACGGCGTGGCCCGCGGTGATTCCATTCCTGTTCGTGCTGCCACTGACCGCCTTCACCTACACGTCCAGGGTCGGCCAGTGGGTGCTCTACATCTTCTGCCTGCTGCTGCTGTTCGGGCTGTTGTTCGTCGGCGCCTCGGAGCTGACTTTCTGGAACGAATTCAGCACGCGCTTCAATTTTATCGCGGTGGATTACCTCGTCTACACCCGCGAAGTGATCGGCAACATCGAAGAGTCGTACCCGATCGCACGCTGGATAACCATGCTGGCGGTGGCCGCGATCATCATTTTCGTGGCCACCCGGCGCCGCCTGCGCACCCGCGACGACACCAGCCGCTTCGGCCAGCGCAGCATCGTCGTCGTGGTCTGGCTGGGGCTGACCGTGGTCAGCGCCATGGCCGTCAATTCGGAAACCAAGAACCGCCTGCAGAACGTCTACGTCAATTCGCTGGCCGGCAACGGCATCTACGAGTTCTTCGCCGCCTTCCGCAATTCCAAGCTGAACTTCCACCGTTTCTACCGCACGCTGCCGGACAGCGAGGCCTACGCCATCGTGCGCAAGATGCTGCAGACGCCGGATGCCACCTTCGTCAGCAACGATCCCCACGACCTCACCCGCATCATCCGCAACGCGGGCCCGGAGAAGCATCTCAACGTGGTGCTGATCAGCGTGGAAAGCCTGTCCGGGAAATACCTTGCCGCCTTCGGCGACAAGAAGGACCTGACGCCCAACCTGAACAAGCTGGCCGACCAGAGCCTGTTCTTCGAGCACATGTACGCCAACGGCACGCGTACCGTGCGCGGACTGGAGGCGCTGTCGCTGTCGGTGCCACCGACGCCGGGCGACTCGCTCATCAAGCAGAAGCACAATGAGGGCCTGTTCTCGCTGGCCGACATCTTCAACCAGCGTGGCTACGTGTCGGAATTCGTTTACGGTGGCTACGGCTACTTCGACAACATGAACTATTTCTTCGGCCACAACGGCTACAAGGACATCGACCGCCGCGACATTCCCACCGGTGCGACCATCCATTCGGAAAACGTGTGGGGCGTGGCCGACGAAGACCTGTTCACCCTGGCGATGCAGCAGATGGACACCATCCATGGCGAGAACAAGCCGTTCTTCCTGCACATCATGACCACGTCCAACCACCGGCCCTACAGCTGGCCGAAGGATCGCGTGGACCTGCCGCAAGGCAGTCGCGACGGCGCGGTCAAATACACCGACTGGGCCATCGGCGACTTCATCAAGCGCATGCGCGCCAAGCCGTACTTCAAGGACACGGTGTTCGTGATTACCGCCGACCACTGCGCCTCCAGCGCCGGCCGCACGCGCATCCCGGTCAACCAGTAGCACATTCCGCTGATCATCTATGCACCGGACCAGATCAAGCCGCAGCGCGTCGACCGGATGATGTCGCAGATCGATATCGCACCGACCGTGCTTGGCCTGCTGAACTTCAGCTACCGCAGCCGTTTCTTCGGCTACGACATCATGAAGCTGCCCGCCGGTGACGAACGCGCCTTCCCGTCGACCTACCAGAATCTCGGTTACCTGAAGGGTGATCGCCTGACCATCCTGTCACCGGGACAGAAGGTCGAGCAGGTCAAGCCCAACGTGCTGACCGGCGACGCCACGCCTTACCCGCAGCTCGACCAGACCCAGCTCGACCAGGCGATTGCCTCCTACCAGGTGGCCTATGACGAGTTCGACACCGGCCGCATGCGCTGGCGCCCCAGCGACGCCACGCCGGTGCAGCCGTTGCCTGCACCGGCCAGTTCAACCGCGCCGGCAGCCGCGCCGGTGCCGGTGAACTGACCGGCACCGGGTTTCCGACGTCCCGAGTCGACTCAGGGCGTCGGAAGCCTCGACTGCGGATGCCTTACCTGGCCATCCCCCCGCACCACGAACCGCTCCACCGTCAGCGATTCGGCGCCCATCGGGCCGTAGGCGTGCAGGCGGGTGGTGGAGATGCCGATCTCGGCGCCCAGACCCAGCTCGCCACCGTCGCTGAAGCGCGACGAGGCGTTGACCATCACCACCGCCGAACGCAGCGCATGCACGAAGCGCTCGGCTGCGGCCTGATCCTCGGTCGCGATCACTTCGGTGTGGTCGGAGCCATGGCGACGGATGTGCGCGATCGCCGCGTCCTCGCTGTCCACGATGCCGACGGTCAGCTTGAGGCTCAAGAATTCGGTGGCGAAATCGTCGTCACTGGCCGGCCCCATGTTCGGGCATAGCGCGCGTGCGCGTTCATCGCCCAGCAGTTCCACCCGGCGCTCTCGCAGGGCCCTGGCCGCGCGCGGCAGGAAGGCCGCCGCCACGTCGGCATGCACCAGCAGCGTCTCCAGCGCATTGCAGGCGGACGGCCGCGAGGTCTTGCCATCGATCAGGATGTCCAGCGCCTTGTCCAGGTTGGCCTTGGCGTCGACGTACAGATGGCACACGCCCTTGTAGTGCTTGATCACCGGCACGCGCGCGTTCTCGGTGACGAAGCGGATCAACCCCTCGCCGCCGCGCGGGATGATCAGGTCGACGATCTCGGACAGCTGCATCAACTCGAGCATCGCCTCGCGGCTGAGGTCGTCCAGCAACATCAACGCGTGTTCGGACAGGCCCGCTTCGCGCAATACGCCGCACAGGCAAGCGGCGATCGCGCGGTTGGAACGCACCGCCTCCGAACCGCCGCGCAGGATCACGCCGTTGCCGGCCTTGAGGCATAGCGCCGCGGCATCGGCGGTGACGTTGGGCCGTGCCTCGTAGATCATCGCGATCACGCCCAGCGGCACGCGTACGCGCTCGATGGTGAAGCCCTTGGCCGAGCGCTCGCTGCGCGTCACCTGCCCCACCGGGTCGGGCAACGCGGCGACCTGGCGCAAGGCCTCGGCGATGCCGCGCACGCGGCCTTCATCCAGCGCCAGTCGATCGAGCATGGCTTCGCCGATGCCCTTCTCGCGCGCCGCCGTCATGTCCTCGGCATTGGCGGCCAGGATCGTCGCGGCCTGCGCCTCCAGCGCGTCGGCCATCGCACGCAGCAAGGCGTTCTTGGCATCGGTGGACAGCTCGGCAATTTGCACGGCCGCCTGCTTGCAGAGAATCGCGGAATCGCGAACGGAACCCTTCATGAAATGACTCCCGAATCGGTGGTGATGACCATGTCATCGCGATGCATGACGCTCTCGCCGTAGCTGTAGCCGAGCTTTTGCCGGATGTCGCGTGTATGGCTGCGGGCCAGCTGGTTGATCTCGGCGGCGCCGTACTGGGTGATGCCACGCGCGACGACATACGGCTCGCCATCGGGACTGTCGCCCACGATCTCGACCATGTCGCCACGCTGGAACTCGCCGACGGCATCGATGACGCCCTTCGGCAGCAAGGACGCACCGCCCTCGCTGAGCGCGCGTGCCGCACCGGCATCCACGTGGATGCAGCCCGGCACGGCGGGAACATGCAGCAGCCAGTACTTGCGCGCCTGCATCCGGGTGGCACTGGTTCGCAGCAAGGTGCCATGGAGCAGGTCGCGCGACAGCAGGTTGACCACTTCGTTGTCGCGACCATTGAAAAGAATTGTCTGGATGCCGGCGGCAGCCGCCTTCTCGGCGGCTTCCAGCTTGGTGCGCATGCCGCCCGTGCCGACACGACTGCCGGCGGCACCGGCCATGCCCATGATTTCCGCGGTGAGCTCGTGCACTTCGTCGATGGGCTGCGCATCGGGATTGCTGCGCGGATCGGCCGTGTACAAGCCGTCGATATCCGTGGCGATCAACAGCATGTCGGCATCGATGAGCGCCGCCACGATCGCGGCCAGGTTGTCGTTGTCACCCAGGGTGAGTTCGTCCACGGCCACGGTGTCGTTCTCGTTGACCACCGGCATCACGTTGAGCGCGAGCAATTCGCTCAGCGTGGCACGCGCGTTGAGGTAACGACGCCGGTTGCGCAGATCGTCATGAGTCAGCAGCACTTGTGCCAAGGGACGATCAAACAGACGTTGCCACAAGGCCACTGTCTGGGTCTGTCCCAGCGCGGCCATGGCCTGGCGCGCGGCGTTGCTGGCATCTTCCGGCAGGTGCTGCATCAGCAGGCGTCCCGCCGCCACGGCACCGGACGATACGAGTACCACCTCGCGACCCGAGGCATGACACGAAGCAATGAATTGCGCCAGACCGAGCGCATGGCGTGTACTGAGCCCTCCGCTGTCGGCGGCGAGCAGGCTGCTGCCCACCTTGAGTACGGCTCTGCGCCATGGCGGCACGGTTTGTTGGCGAAATTTTCTTAGCTGGGTCATCGTCCTCAAACAGGGTTGGCGTGAAAAACTTATTCCCATGAACATGGGGCCTTCAAGCGCGATTGCAACGCGACGCCTCGATCCGGGGCTGACAACGCCTCATTGCGACAGGCTTTTTTCCCGCATCGCCGTGTTGCCATCACGTCAAGCCGCCGGCTCCAATCGGTCAGGCATGTTTGCCAGGTCATCGCGATGCACCACTTCGGTGCCGTGACTGTAGCCAAGCAATGTTTCGATCTCCCGGCTGTGCCGTCCGGCCAGGCGACGCACTTCGACCGCCGCGTACTGACTCAGGCCGCGCGCGATCCTTCGTTCGTTCGCATCGATGATTTCCACCAGGTCGCCGCGTTGGAATTCACCCTCGGCAGCGAGGATGCCGCCCGGCAGCAACGACGCATGGCCATGGCTGAGTGCGCGTGCCGCGCCGGCATCGATGCGAATCCGACCGCTGCTTGCCGGGGCGTGCAGCAACCAGTATTTGCGTGCCTGCATGCGTGTGTGCGGCGCATGGATCAGCGTGCCGCGAAGCTGTCCTTGCGCGAGGGCTTGCACGGTGGCCGTGTTGCGCCCGTCGAACAACGCGGTGGGAATGCCCGCTGCACCGGCCTTCTCTGCCGCCTCCAGCTTGGTACGCATGCCGCCGGTTCCCACGATACTGCCGCTGCCGCCGGCCATCGCCATCAACGCCGGCGTCACTGCATCGGCCTGCGCTATCGGCGTGGCGGCCGGGTCGCGTCGTGGATCGGCGGTGTACAAGGCGTCCACGTCGGAGGCAATCAGCAGCAGGTCAGCATCGACCAGCGCCGCCACGATCGCGGCGAGATTGTCATTGTCGCCGAGCTTGAGCTCGTCCACCGCCACGGTGTCGTTCTCGTTGACCACCGGCACCGCATCCAGCGCCAGCAGGCCCAGCAAGGTGGCCCGTGCATTGAGGTAGCGGCGGCGGTTGCGCAGGTCGTCATGGGTCAGCAACACCTGCGCCACCGGTCGCGCCGACAGCGATTGCCACAACCCGATCATCGGCGCCTGCCCCAGCGACGCCATCGCCTGGCGCGCCGCCAGGTCGCGGCCCGCGGATGCGCGCGCGTGCAACAGCGCCCGACCCGCCGCCACCGCCCCCGAGGACACCAGCACCACCTGCCTGCCGTGGGCATGGCTGCTTGCCATGAAGCCTGCCAGCGCCTCCGCGAAGCGTGGCGTCAAGCCGCCACCGTCCGCCGCCAACAGGTTACTGCCGACCTTGAGTACCGCGCGCCGCCAGGTCGGCAACGATTGTTCGAGCAGTGCGCTGCGGGTGTTCATGCGACGCCCCTTGCCATGGGTGACGGGATGCGATCGCCATGACTCGGCGGAGCGGAGACCACCAGAAAGCGGACATCACATGTGCTTTCGTTGCGCATCTGGTGCGCAGCGCCGGGCGGCACATGCAACCCCTCGCCACGCGTCAAGTGATGCGAATGGCCTTCGAGTTCCAACACGGTCTCACCCTCCAGTACGTAGAAAAACTGACGCGACCGCGCGTGGCGATGCGGCTGCTCTGCCGTACCCGGCGGCATGCGCTCCTCGATCACGCTCAGATCGTCGCCCGCCAGCAAATGCCAGCCGTCGCAACCGTCACCCCAGCGGTAGTGCTCGGCATCGTTCCTGTTGATCGCGTGCATGGCGAGAGTCCGCTCAGTCGTCGAGGTTGCGCAGTCGCGCGCGCAGCGCTTCCAACTGCAGGTCGTTGCCCGCGCCCGGCGAAGTGCGTTCGGCCAGACTGGCTTCAGGCGTGCGTCCGGCACCTGCCGATGCAGCCGCTTCCGCGGCGGCCCGGTAGGCGTCGCGGAACGGCACGCCGGCAGCGGCCTGTTCGATCGCCACGTCGGTGGCGTACATCGCCGGCTCGATCGCCGCGCGCATCACCTCGTCGTTCCACTGCAGCCGTGCCAGCAAGTCGGGCACCAATTCCAGCGCCATCAACCCGTGACGCACACCATGGAAAATCGAGCCTTTGGAGAACTGCAGGTCGCGCTGGTAGCCGGTGGGCAGCGACAGCAACTGTTCGATCTCGGTGCGCGCCGCGGCCACGCTGGCGTAGCTGGCACGCAGCAGTTCCACCACGTCGGGGTTGCGCTTGTTCGGCATGATCGAGCTGCCGGTGGTGTATTCGGCCGGCAGCTTCACGAAGTTGAATTCGGCGGTGGTGAACAGTGACAGATCCCAGGCCAGCCGGCGCAGGTCGAGCATCGCGCCGGCAATGGCTTCCAGCACGGCCATCTCGAACTTGCCGCGCGAAAGCTGGGCGTAGATCGGCGACACCTGCATGCGCGAGAAACCCAGTGCCTTGGTCGTGTGCTCGCGATCCAGCTTCAGGTTCACGCCATAGCCGGCTGCGGTGCCGAGCGGATTGGCATCGATCAGGGCCAGCGTCTGGCGCGCGCGCATGGCGTTGTCGATGAAACCCTCGGCAAAACCGGCAAACCACATCGCGGTGGACGACACCACGGCGCGCTGCAAATGGGTATAACCCGGCAGCGGCACGGCCGGCTGCGCGGCGCGATCGAGGCAGACCTCGGCGATCGCGCGGCAATGTGACTCCAGCGCAACCAGCTTGTCCTTCAGCCACAGGCGCGTGGCGACCAGCACCTGGTCGTTGCGGCTGCGCCCGGTGTGCACGCGACGACCGGCGTCACCCAGCCGTTCGGTCAGCCGTGCCTCGATGGCGGAATGGCCATCCTCGTAGCGGTCATCCAGCACGAACGCGCCGCTGCGGAAATCGTCCGCCAGCGCATCCAGCTCACGTTTCAATGCCGCCGCCTCATCGATGCTGACTACATCGATGTGGGCCAGCCCTTCCACGTGCGCCTTGCTGGCGGTGATGTCGTGCAGGAAGAACTCGCGATCGAGCAGCACGTCGTCACCGGCGAGGAAACGCATGATCTTCGCGTCAATCTGGATACCGGATTTTTGCCACAAAGGCTGAGTCATCGTGAGAAATCCTGTGGGAGCGCACCCTGTGCGCGATGGCTTTGATATGGATTTCGGGAATGCAAGTCGCGCACAGGGTGCGCTCCTACGATTCCACGGGAATGGCGGTGAGCTCGTCCACGCCAATCGCCCGATTGATGTTCTGCATCGCCTGGGTGGCCGCGCCCTTCAGCAGGTTGTCCAGCGTGGCCACGATCACCACGCGTTTGCCATCGGCCGACACCGCGAAACCGCCGATTTCGGCGTGGTGGCGATCGGCAATTCGACTGACCCACGGTGCTTCGTCGAGTACTTTCACCAATGGCTCGGCGCCGTAGGCCTGACGGAAACGCGCGAGCACGTCCTCGCGCTTCACCTGGCGCACGAGATAAAGATTGGTGGTGACGGTGAGGCCACGGAAATGCGGCGCCACGTGCGGCATGAATTCCACCGGCAGGCCAAGCTGGAAGCTGGCCTCCTTTTCGTGCCCGTGGCCGGTGAGCGCGTACGGCATCAGGTTGTCACGCAGTTTCTCCGGATCATTCTTGTCCGAAGGCGTGGTGCCCGCACCGGAATAACCGGAGACGCCGAAACACACTGGCGGCGCGGCCAGCAGATCCTTCAAGGGCGCGATGGAAAGCTGCATCGCGGTGGCGTAACAGCCGGGGTTGCTGATGTGCCTGATTTTATCGGTACCGTTGCCGCGCCACTTGTCTCGGGTCAGTTCGGGCAGGCCGTAATACCAGCTCTTGTCGAAGCGGTAGTCCGCGGAAAGATCGAGGATCAGGGTCTCGGGCGCAGCGGCGTCAATCGCTTCGACGTACGGAGCCGCCTTGCCGTTGGGCAACGCCAGGATCACCACGTCGGCACGCTTGGCCGCCACTGCAGCGGGATCAAGCGCCTCGAAGCACAGCTCGCCCGCGTAAACGTCGTTGTGTTCGGCCACGCGCTGGCCATCCAGCTCGCGCGAGGAGACGAAGGCCAATTCCAGCGCTGGATGCGCCGCAATCATGCGGATCAGCTCGGTGCCGGTATGGCCACGCGCCCCGACGATACCGATGGTTTTCTTGTTGCTCATGCGTTGTTGCCCCGTTCCAGCTTGAAGGCCAGATGCCGCTTCACGGCCGGCCATTCCGATTCGATGATGGAAAACACCACGGTATCGCGGTAACTGCCGTCAGACAGGATGCGATCGTTGCGCAGCACGCCATCCTGCTTCGCACCCAGTCGTGCAATCGCGGCGCGACTGGTCTGGTTGTGCCAATGCGCGCGCAATTCCACGCGGATGCAGTGCAACGTTTCGAAGGCATGGCGCAACAGCAGCCATTTGCATTCGGTGTTCACGGCCGAGCGCTGCACGCTGGCGGCATACCAGGTGTAACCGATTTCCACGTGGCGGTTCACCGCATCGGCGTGACACAGGCGGGTGCAACCCACGATATCGCCCGATGCCAGCGAACGCACGGCGAACGGCAGTGCACTGCCTTCGGCCTGCATCGCCAGCGCCTCTTCCACATAGGCGGCCACGCCATCCGGCGTCGGCACGGCGGTGTACCAGAGCTTCCACAGTTCGCCGTCGGCCGTCGCACGTTGCAGCGGTTCGATATGTTCGTGCGCCAGCGATTCCAGCCGCACATGGCGACCTTCGAGCACGATCGGGGAAAGGAATTGGCTCATCGTCAATCCACCAGGGTTGCTTGCCGTTGTGCGCAATGGTCCACGCAACGGGCGATGGTTTCCATATCGTCCAACCCGTACCAGAACACCTTCCAGCGCGGCTGCTTCATGCAGCCGTCGGACTCGGCGTAATAGAAATGATTGACCGGGTTGCCGTTGCGCGAGCGCCAGAACAGCGACGGGTTCTCCTCCCGCATCACCTGCCACACCGCGCGACCCAGGCCTTCGCCCTGTGCGTCGTCGAGCACTGCGAACTTGTCCAGGTACGGCAGCTTGCCTTCCATCGTCAGGATCATCGCGGCACGGTAGTTTTCGCTGACATAGATGCGGAAGGCCTGCGTGCGTGCGAAATAATCGTCCACCAGCCGCCGGCCGAAGCTGGACTCGATCAGCTCGCGCATGCGCGCCTTGTCCACGCCCGCCCACGACTCGAAGCGCAATACCTTCTCACCCCGTCGCACCAGCGTGCCCGAGCCCTTGTGGGTGAACAGCTCCTTGGCCAGCTCGGACGGCCGCGTGATCGATACCGACGAGGTCAGCGGCAGACCGCTCAGCAAATCCGCGATCTGCTCGATCTTCAGGCGCATGCCGCCATTGATCCACGGCTGCGCCATCAAATGCTCGAACTCGGTACTGAGGTTGATCGAATCGATCACCTCGCCCTTGTCGTCGAGCAAGCCACCGGTACCGGTCAGGAACACGATCTTGTACGGCTGCAACATGCGCACGAGCTCGTTGGCGGCGAAGTCGGCGTTGATGTTGAGGATCTGACCCTCGTCCGTCTCGCCGAGGCTGGCGATCACCGGGATCGAATTGGCGCGCAGGCTGGCGTCGATGGCGGCCAGGTTGATGCTCTCCACCTTGCCGACCATGCCGAACGTGTCGCGATCCAGATAGCTGGCCATGAACACGCCCGAGGGCACCGCGGTGGCGCGTGTATCCATCGCCTGCAGCGCCTCGACCAGCTTCAGGTTCTGCTGCTGGAACACGCGCCGCACGATACCCAGCGCCTTCGGCGAGGTGACGCGCAGGCCGTTCACGGTCTCTTTCTCGATGCCCGCGGCAGCCAGTTCCTCGTCCAGCTGCGGACCGGCGCCGTGCAGCACGATGGGAGTCAGCCCCACCTGTTGCAGGAAGGTCAGCGACGAAGTGAGATCGGCCAATTCGTCGCGCAGGACCGCACCGCCCACCTTCACCACCGCAAAGCGTTTGGCGTCGAGTTGTGAGAACCGCTTGAGGTACTGCTGGATCTCCTTCGCACTGCCCATGCTCGACAGCAGGCGCACGATGGTTTTACGGGTGTTGGTTTCGTTCGTCATGATTCAGGCGATCTGCGCCGCAAGCCGGTTGAGGGCAAAGTGGGCAAGGTTGAAAGCGGCACGCCACGGCGCCATCGCATCACGATGCGCCCGCGTGCCGGGTGGAGAAAACTCAGGCGAGGCCACGGTCGACGATCCGCTGGATGGACTCGGCATAGCGCTGCAACTGGTCGAGTTCGACCCATTCGTCGGCGGAATGCGCCTGCGCGATATCGCCCGGACCGTAGACGAAAGCGAGATGACCCGCCGCCGAGAACAGCGCGGCCTCGGTCCAGAAATCCACGGCGTTGCCCACCGGGAGTTCCAGTTCATCAGCGATGTCGCGCGCGGCCAGGCGGCGCTCTTCGGCGCGCGCCGTGTCCCCGGCGGGCAACGACGGGCCGCGGAAGGTTTCCTCGAAGTGCGCCGGCTCCGGTTCGGCCAGAGCGCGCAGCTGCTTCAGCAAGGTATCCGGATGCATCGTCGGCAACGGCCGCATGCCGAAGCGTACCTCGGCGGTGGGCGCGATCATGTTCGCCTTGATGCCACCTTCGATGCGGCCAATGTTGAAGCGCAGCCCGGTCAGCCCACCGAAGCGCTCATGCGATTGCGCCACCACGAAATCCAGCGCGGCATCGCCCCAGCGCACCACCTGGTGCAACGCGCTGTCCCCGGCTTTCTGCTCGCCCGAGGCATGCCCGGCGTGGCCGGCGAAGCGCATCAGCACCGACTGGATGCCGCGATGCGCCAGCACCACTTCGCCCTTGGTCGGCTCGGCCACGATCACCGCTTGATAGCACCCCTCTCCCTTCGGGAGAGGGGTTGGGGGTGAGGGTTCGGGTTCGCCGCTCCGCCCCGCTTCGCCCGTACCCTCACCCCGACCCTCTCCCGAAGGGAGAAGGGGAAAAGCACGCAAAAACCCGGCGATGCAGCGCGGATCGTTGGCTTCCTCGTCGCTGGAAAACAGCAGCGCCATGTCGCCGTCGCTGGCATTCGCCACCGCCAGCAAGGCCGCAGCCGCGCCCTTGATGTCGCACGCGCCCAGGCCGATCGCATGCTTGTCCGTCACCCGCAACGTGTGTGGATCGGCCGTCCACGCCGGCGAATCCGGCACCGTGTCCAGATGCACATTGAACAGGTAACGCGGCGTGCCGCGCACCGCGTGCAGCGACACGGCGCCGGCGCCGAAGTCGGTCACCGTCACCGTGAAGCCGGACAGTTGCGCACGCAGATAGTCGAAGATGCCGCCGGTATCGATCGCGCGCGGTGGATTGCGCGTGTCGAAACCGACCAGCGCTCGCAAGTGATCCAGCGTGGCGTCGAGCAACGCGCTCATCAGCGATTGACCTCGGCCCACAACGTGCTGCTCATGCCGAACAGCTTGATGAAGCCCTCGGCTTCTTCCACGCCCCAGTCGGCCGATTGCGCGTAGGTGGCGCCCTTGGCGTTGAGGATGTGCTTGGACTCGATTGCCACGGCGTTGACCACGCCACCCTGCGTCTCCAGCGTGACTTCGCCGTTGACGGTGGACTGGCTGGACGCGAGGAACGCTTCCAGGTCGGTCTTCAGCGGGTCGTGGAAGAAGCCTTCGTAGACGATTTCCACCCACTTGCGCGCCACCTCGGGCTTGAAGCGGTTCTGCTGCTTGCTGAGCACGGCCTCTTCCAGCGCACGGTGTGCGGTGAGCAGGCTGATCAGTCCCGGGGCTTCATAGATGATGCGACCCTTCAGGCCGATGGTGGTATCGCCGGTGTAGACGCCACGACCCACGCCGTACGGCGCGAACAGGCCGTTCAACCGAGCCAGCATGGTGTGGCCCGCGAGCTTCTCGCCATCCAGCGTGACCGCCTCGCCGTTGACGAAACCGATCTTCACCCGCAACGGTTTGGACGGCCATTCGGCACGCGGTTTGCACCAGCCCACCGCGCCTTCGCCCGGCGCCTGCCACTTGTCGATCTCGCCGCCGGACATGGTCAGGCCAAGCAGGTTCTCGTTGATGGTGTAGGCCTGCTGCTTGGCACGCACGCCGAAGCCGCGTTCTTCCAGGAAGGCCTGCTCGTAGGCGCGCGTCTGCGTGTGTTCCTTCTGGATCTCGCGGATCGGCGCCACGATCTGGTAATCGCCCAGCGATTTCACCGTCAGGTCGAAGCGCACCTGGTCGTTGCCCATGCCGGTGCAACCGTGTGCGATCGCCTTGGTGCCCAGTTCGGCAGCGCGCTTGAGCGCGGCTTCGACGATCAGGTAGCGGTCGGACACCAGCAGCGGATACTGGCCCTGGTAACCCTCGCCCGCCCACACGAACGGCTTGACGAAGCCGCTCCAGATCGCCGGGCCGCCGTCCACGGTGACGTGACTGGCCACGCCCAATTCCTTCGCGCGGTTTTCGATGAAAGCGCGCTCCTCCGCGTCCACGCCGCCGGTGTCGGCGAACACGGTATGCACGGCCCAACCGCGCTCCTTCAGGTAGGGCACGCAGAAACTGGTGTCGAGGCCGCCGGAGAAGGCGAGAACGATATCTTTGCTCATGGCTTGCTTAAGTCCTGGAAAAGTGGCGGTGATCAGGGAAATTCAATGACGATGCGCGGTTCGCAGCGCACCGGGAAGTTCACGGAGTTGGCGATGAAGCAGGCGTGGTGCGCGGTTTCGTGGGCAGCCTCGGCCTTGGCCGGGTCGCTGGCGGCGCTGATGGTGACCACCGGGCGCAACACGACTTCGGTGAACCGACCGGCATCGCCCTCGGTCTGCATCGTGCCTTCGGCGGCGTCGACGTAGGCCGTAACCACCACACCCGCCACGGTGGCCATGTGCAGATAGGACAGCATGTGGCAGCTCGACAACGCGGCCAGCAGCATGTCCTCGGGATTGTGCCGCGAGGCATCGCCATGGAAGCTGGGGTCGGACGAGCCGGCCAGCGCCGGTTTGCCGGCAATGCGGATGTCGTGGTCGCGGCGGTAGGCACGGTAACCGGACGTGCCGCTACCCTGGTTGCCGGTCCACTCCACGTCGACGCGATAGTGGTGCGAATGGTTCATGGCTTCGATGTCTCCTGCGTGGCCATCCAGTCCGCCAGTTCCGCATCACCGTCGCCATCGCGGCGGCGCAACCCGGCGATCACGCCGAGACGATTGCGTTCGGGATGGTTCTGGCTCAGCTTGAACTTGCCCTCGATGCGCTCGATGGCAATCTCGATGCCGACGATGGCACGCAGCGACTTCTCGATGTGGTCTTCCGGCGCATCACTGACATGCCATGGCGCGGGCTCGCTGGCTTCATGACGATCGGTGAGCCGCTCCAGCAAGGCACGCAGCCACGTCGCATCCTCGATCACCTTGAGCCGGCCATGCACGTGCACCACCGCATAGTTCCAGGTGGGCACTTCACGTCCGGTCTCGTGCTTGGTCGGGTACCAGTTCGGACTGACATAGCCGTGCGGCCCGCGAAAGATCACCAGCACCGGCGCGCCATCCAGCACCGCCATCTCGTTGCCGCGGGCCACGTGGCCATGCAGCACCTCGCCCACCCGCTCGAACGGCAGGTGGTTGGCCGTCAGTTCTCCGTCGGCATGCGTTACCACGGTGGCAAACGGATAGGCGTCAACCAGCCCGTGCAAGGCCTCGCTCCGCGTCTCCTGGTAGTGCCTGGGCATGTACATGGCGTGGCGCTCAGCCCTGTCCGGCCAGCAACGCCATCACGGCCTTCTGCACGTGCAGGCGGTTCTCGGCTTCGTCGATGGCGATGCAGGCGGGCGAGTCCATCACCGCATCGGTCGCCTTGATGTTCCGGCGCAACGGCAGGCAGTGGCTGAACAGGCCGTGGTCGGTCAGCGCCATCTTCGCCTCGTCCACGATGAAGTGCTTGTGCGCATCGCGGATCGGCTTTTCCTGCTCCCATTTGCCGAAGTACGGCAACGCGCCCCAGCTCTTGGCGTACACCACATGGGCACCCGAGTAGGCTTCCTCGATGTCGTGACTGACCTTCAGCGAGCCGCCGTTCTGCTCGGCATTCAGACGGCCAAACGCCATGTAGCGCTCATCCAGCACGTAATCCGGCGTGGGGCACAGCAGGGTCACGTCCATGCCCATCTTGGTGGCGATCAGCAGGGCCGAGTTGGCCACCGCCGTGTTCAGCGGCTTGGGATGGTAGGTCCAGGTCAGCACGTATTTCTTGTTCTGCAGGCTGCCAAGGTGTTCCTTCATCGCCAGCGCGTGGGCCAGCTCCTGGCAGGGATGGGTGATCGTCTCCATGTTGATCACCGGCACCGTGGCATATTTCGCGAACGCCTTGATGACCGTGTCCTGCCGATCCACCGCCCAGTCCTGGAATTTCGGAAATGCGCGCACCGCGATCAGGTCGACATAACGCGACAACACCCGCGCCACCTCCGCGACGTGCTCCTCGGTGTCGCCATCCATCACCGTGCCCACCTCGAACTCGATCGGCCATGCATCCTTGCCGGGCGACAGCACCACGGCATGACCGCCAAGCTGGAACGCGCCCAGTTCGAAGCTGGTGCGGGTGCGCATCGACGGATTGAAGAACAGCAACGCGACGGACTTGCCGGCCAGCTGCGCGCCAGCGGGCGAACGCTTGAACGCCGCAGCCTGCTCCAGCAACGCATCGATCTCGGCGCGGCTGTAATCCTGGGTGGTGATGAAATGGCGGAGGGTCATGGTGTCGTTGGCCTTCTTCACTGTTTCCGGCATGGGAATCGGGAGACTAGCGGACGGATCCGCACGAAAAAATCCACAAAAAAACCCGGCGCAGGGGCCGGGTTTTTGTCGTCAATGCACATGTAACGCGTGCGACAGCCTACCCGGCCCGTTGTCGGTCCAGCGGTCGGCGCGCACGCGACGTCATGCCAGCGGCCATGCGGGCGCTGGTGAGTACGGTAGCGGTATAGACGGCTGAAGACATGGTGGTTCCGGACAGGCGAGGCTGCATCATGACGGGAATTTCGCTGCCTTGCAACAATAATCGGCAAGGCCCGCCAGCCAAGGGCTGGACGCCGCTCGGAGGCGGCGCCATCGGCATCAGTCGGCCGGCGTCACGCTGACCCGCACGCGCAGGCGATCGCCCGGGTCGTAGCTCAGTTGCGACATGTAGACCTCGCCGCGATAGCGATATTCCACGTTGTAGCCCACGATACGGCGCTGCTCGCTCACCGTATTGACCTGCTGGCAACGCGTCTCGCTGCCTTCGTAGGTACCACCATGGTCGGACGCGCGATTGCCCACCGCACCACCCGCCACTGCTCCAACCACGGTGGCGGCAGTGCGGCCATCGCCCTTGCCGATGGTGTGGCCGAGCACGCCACCCACCACCGCACCGAGCAGCGTACCGGCCGTGCTGTTGCCACGATCCTCCCGCACCACCGGCTGGTTGTAGCACTGCTGGCTGGGGACATTGGTGCGAGTGATGCCGTAGACCGGATCGACGCGCAGCACGTTGGCCCAGCCGTAATGGGAATTGTCGCCGGCGTCCTGGTTCGGGTAGCGCGCGTCCTGCGCAAATGCAGTGGTGGCCACAAGAGCCAGGACCAGTGCGGAAAGCCATATGCGGGTCATTTCGACCTCCAATCGGGGATATCTGGACGCTTCTTCGCGCTTCTGACCCGATTGCAACAAACCTTCGCTGAATCGCGGCTTAGAACCGGACGCCCGCGGCAGTTGCGCTTACAGCTTGTTAAGATGCGGGGCTGGCCCGAACCAGCTCCGTCCACCGACGCCGCCCGCCGATCACCGCCACGAATTCCGCCGATGCCCATTTCGCTCTACAACAGCCTGACCCGCCACACCGCACCCTTCGCTCCGCTCGATCCCGATCGGGTGACCGTGTACCTGTGCGGCCCGACGGTCTACAACTACGTGCATATCGGCAACGCGCGCGGCCCGGTGGTGTTCGACGTGCTGGTGCGCTTGCTGCGGCGGCACTACCCGAACGTGGTCTACGCCCGCAACATCACCGACGTGGAAGACAAGATCAACGCCGCGGCCCAGGCTGAAGGCGTGCCGATCAGCACCATCACCGATCGCTATGCCGGCGCCTATCGCGAGGACATGGCTCGGCTCGGCATTGCGCCACCGGATCTCGAACCCCACGCCACCGCGCATATCGGCGAGATCATCGCGATGAACGAGTCGCTGATCGCCAGCGGCCACGCTTATGCCGCCGAAGGCCACGTGCTGTTCGACGTGGGTTCGTATGCCGCCTATGGCGCGCTGTCCGGCCGCGATACCGACGAACTGATCGCCGGCGCCCGCGTCGAGGTGGCACCGTACAAGAAGTCACCGGGCGACTTCGTGCTGTGGAAACCGTCCACGCCCGAGCAACCCGGCTGGGACAGCCCGTGGGGCCGCGGCCGCCCCGGCTGGCACATCGAGTGCTCGGCGATGTGCGCGGCGCAGCTCGGCGAGACCATCGACATCCATGCCGGTGGCGTGGACCTGCTGTTCCCGCACCACGAAAACGAGATCGCCCAGTCCACCTGCGCCCACGGCGGCAAGACCTTCGCCCGCTGGTGGATGCACAACGGCATGCTGACCTTCGACGGTCGCAAGATGTCCAAGTCGCTGGGCAACGTGTTGGTCCTGCACCAGCTGCTGAAGCAGCATCGCCCAGAAGCACTGCGCCTGCTGCTGCTGCGCGGCCACTACCGGCAGCCGCTGGACTGGTCCGACAACGCCCTCGCCCAGGCCGCAAGCACGCTGGACGGCTGGTACCGGGTATTGCGCGACCTGGCCGATGTCGTCATCGACGCCACCCGCCTGCCCGTGCCCGAACGCATGGAAGCCGCCCTGTGCGACGACATGAACACGCCACAGGCGCTGGCCGAACTGGCCGTACTGGCCGATGCCGCGCGCCAGCAACGCACGCCTGAAGCCAAGGCCGCCCTGCTCGGCGGCGGCGCCTTGCTTGGCCTGCTGCAGCAGGATGCCGAAGCGTGGTTCCGGCAAGCCGGCGGCAGCGACATCGATCCTGCACGCGTGGAAGCCCTGATCGAGCAACGCCAGGCCGCCCGCGCCGCACGTGACTTTGCCCGGGCCGATGCGATCCGCGGCGAACTGGCGGACATGGGCGTCGTCATCGAGGATGGCGCGCAAGGCACCCGCTGGAGCGTGCAGAAAAGCTGAGCGCCCGCACCAGACACCCTCCCCTGCTTGCAGGGGAAGGAGCCGCACGTCACGGCGTGGAGCAAGACCCGCGACGACACTTCGCCTGACCCGGCTCGCGCCATGCGCGATAATGCGCACATGAACGACACCATCACCACCAGCGCCGCGCAGGTACAACAGGATATCGCCGACGAATTCGCCTTCTTCGGCGACTGGAGCGAACGCTACCAGTACCTGATCGACCTCGGCCGGCAATTGCCGCCGTTTCCCGACGAATACAAATCCGAAGAGCATCGCGTGCTCGGTTGCCAGTCGATGGTCTGGCTGGTACCCAGCGGCAATGCCGATTGCATGCACTTCGACGCCGTCAGCGATTCGGCCATCGTTTCCGGCCTGCTAATGCTGGTGCTGCGCGTCTACTCCGATCGGTCGGCGGCCGAGATCCTCGCCACCGAACCGGAGTTCATCCAGTCCATCGGCCTGGCCAGGCATCTTTCGCCCACCCGCTCGAACGGGCTCGCCTCGACGCTGGCGAAACTGAAGGAATATGCCGCGGCCGTGGCGAATCAGGAGTGAGTGGAGAGAAGTGAGGAGTGAGAGAGTGCAGTCCACGCTGCCTAGGCCTTCTCTCACTTCTCACTCCTCTTCACTCACTTCTCCAACAAAAAGCCCCGCTTCGAGCGGGGCTTTTTGCTGGGCGACGCGAAGAACGACGTACTCAGTCGCCCATCTGCTTCTGCAGGTGCTCGCGACGCTCCTGCGCATCGAGCGACAGCGTGGCGATCGGGCGGGCATCCAGGCGATCGACGCCGATTTCCTCGTCGGTCTCCTCGCAATAGCCGTAACGCCCTTCCTCGATCCGGCGCAAGGCCTTGTCGATCTTGGAGATCAGCTTGCGGTAACGGTCGCGCGTGCGCAGTTCCAGCGAGTTTTCGGTCTCGCGGGTGGCGCGCTCGGCTTCATCGCCCACGTCCCGCACTTCGTCGCGCAGGTTTTCCATGGTCTGGCGGGACTCTTCCACCAGCTGGTCGCGCCAGTCGCGCAACTTGTTGCGGAAATAGGCGAGCTGGCGGGGACCCATGTACTCCTCGTCGGGAGTCGGGCGATACCCTTTGGGCAAATCGATCGTGATCGTGGACGGCAGGGCGTAACGCCCGTCTTCCTTGGTCACGCCATTGTCTAGAACGGTTGCGCTTTTATTCATCGATGACTGCGTTGGCTTCTTTGTCGTGGAAGTGTCGTAGCGTGCGGTGGCGGATGCCACGCGCGGGGACGCCACGGCGTGACCCGTCGCATGCCCCTTGGCAGGGGCTGCAGCGGGCTTCGATGGTGCCGGCTTCGCCGCTGCCGGATGGGCAGCCTTGTGAACCGGCGCCGCCTTGGCCACCGGCTTGGTCGGCCGGGAAGCCTTGACGGCAGATTTCGCTGGCTTGGCAGCAGGCTTGTGGGCCGCGGCCGTGGCCTTCTTGGCGACCTTCGTCGCGGAGGTCTTGCTGACCGGGGCTTTCTTCGGCGCCACCTTCTTCGGTGCCGCCTTTTTTGCCACCGGCTTCTTCACGGGCGCCGGCTTCCTGGCCGTCTTGGCCGCCGGCTTGCCCTTGGCGGGTGCCGCGGCTTTTTTTGTCGCCGGCTTGCCGGCAACGGACTTCTTGGCGACGGCCGTCTTCGGCACGGCCTTGCGACTCGCTGCAGCCTTCTTCGGCGCGGCGCTGGCTCGTGCAGGCTTGACGGCAGCCTTGGGCTTGCTCTTTCGTACGTCTTTCGCCTTGCCCGCAGCCTTCGCTTTCTGCGGTTTGGCGGCGGTCGAACTACGTGTCGTTTTCGCCATATCCCTTCACCAATTTTGGCCGTGGCGGCCCGGTGTTATAGCCTATGTATCCCCCACCGGCAACCACGCGTCTGGAATACTTGCAACACTACATGCCACAAGCGGTGCCGGCAGCGTGAATGCCATGACTCGATTGATACTGCTCCTGCTGGCTTTCTACAAGCGCTGGCTGAGTCCGCTGCTGGGGCCGCGCTGCCGATTCCACCCCAGCTGCTCCGATTATGCACGGATCGCGGTCGTGCGCTTCGGTCCATGGCGTGGAGGCTTGCTGGCCGGTTGGCGCCTGCTGCGCTGCCAGCCGTTGTGCGACGGCGGCAACGACCCGGTACCCGAACATTTCCACTTCGTCCGCTGCCGCCATCCGGAAGACTCGGACCACGTCCACTGATTGACGCCACCGCCATCAGGAACCGAAACCGCCCGGCACGCCCTTGCTGGCATAGGCCACGGCGTCGTGCGGGTGCAGGCTTTCCTGATGCTCGACGCGGACATGGAAGTCGGCAAGGCGCTCGTCGACGTCGAGCGCTTTCTGGATGCGCCGTGCAGCATCCTCGCAGAACATCAGATTGCAGCCGTTGGCCAGCGCGAAGGCCTGTTCGTCCTCGCGTTTCACTGCCGTCTGCACCGCGGTGCCCAGCGCCTGTTCGACGCGATCGAGCGTATCGAGCAGGTTGAAGGAGGCGCCATCGACCAGGCGCACCAGCAACCGGGCCACGCTGCGCTGCGCATGCGGGGTGGCGACGATGCCCTGCTCCGTGCCCAGCCACGCCTGCACCGCGGCGTGGTCGAGCGCCTGGCCGGCCTGGAAATCCCTGGCGAACTGTTCCTGGATCAACTGCCGCGCCAACGCCGCCGAGGCCGGGCAGGTGGAGGAGTAAACCGCTTCGGTACCCAGCTCCAGCCGGAAGCCGTCCGGACCGAGGCTGGCTTCGATCGACACCGGGTAGCTGCGCCAGCCGCTGTTGGCGCTGCGCAGGGCCGCGCGCCGCACCAGCACGTCGAAACGGATGCTGAGACGGGCGCGGTCGGAAAGACCCTTGTGCGATTCGAGGAACGCATCCAGCAAGTCCCGCAGCGCGGCCACGCTCAGCGGCTGCGTGCCGAGGTGACGATCGACCAGCAGGTACAGCCGCGACATGTGGATGCCGCGCTTGTCTGCCTGCACCAGGTTGACGAAGGCACCGACCTGGGCATTCGTGCGCTGCACCTCGCCATCGCCCGCATCGAAATGCACCGGCACCTCGATGTTGTCCATGCCCACCCAATCCAGCGCACCGGTCAGATGCGGCTGCGCCTGGGCGGCGACATCGGGCATCAGGCGGGTGGTGTTTTCGTGGCTGTGCATGATCTTTCCTGTAATCGGCGGACAAGCCGCTGCGAGACCTTTCATTTTGGGGCAGATCGGCCGCGCTCAATAGAAGCAAAACGGAAACGCTGCGTTATCGGCGACGGGAAACGCCATTCAACCGGCAAGACGATGCCATTGGCGCGCCAGGCGCCAGGAAGCCAGCGCCACGCCAAAGCCCTTGGTCGAGGCGCCTTGCTGCAATACGGCCAGCGGATCGTCCGCACGCGCCGCACGCCGCGCCAGCTTTTCCCCGCCGGCCGACTCCAGCCCGCGGAAGACACTGAGCGGCCCCGGCAGGCGCGACGCCTCGCGCCACGCCGCGCGCAAATCGGCCAGCTGCGACTGAATCGCCTGATCGCGCGCCTTGCTGCGCTGGCCCAACTGGCTGCGACTGAGGCCGAAACGTGCCAGACACGCCATCGGCAACGGCAGGCGATCGCGCCCGGCATCGTCCTGCAGGCGGCGCAAGGCGTGCAGCAGATGGGCCAGCACGGCCACCCGCGAAGCGCGAGCCGGCGCCGCCTCGATGCCGAACCACCAGGCCGTCTCCAGCGACGCCAACGCGCCATGCAGGGATTCGGCGGCGGCCAGTTGCGCGGAAAAATCCGCCGCCGTGCCCTCTTCCAACTGCGCCATCGCGGCAAGCACGGGCGCCAGCCAGAGTTCGCCCGGCAGCGCAGCCGCACGCTCGTCCGCGAACAAGGCCTGAGTCAGCGGATGGCGGCCACCGCTGGCCACGGCACCGGACAACTCCTCGGCCCACCAATTGAGTTTGCCCATCGCCACTTGCGGTTCGCGAATGCCGTAGGCGGCGGCCAGCAGTTCCTGCTCCAGCGCGGCCAAGGCGATATGTCCCGGATATTTCACCGGATCGACGAACGCCAGCGCGATGCGCTGCTGCGGCTGCACTGCCAGCCACTTGTCGACGTAACTGCGCAACGCCCCCTGGGATGCCGGCAGATCGCTCACGCCGTGACCTCGAGGCCGAGCAGCTCGGCAAGCTGGCGCGGGTGGTCGAACACGGCATCGGCGCCCCACTCGTCCGGATTGCCGCCGTCCAGGTAGCCCCAACGGACCGCCACGGTGTACAACCCGGCGTCGCGGCCGGCCTGCACGTCACGACGATCGTCGCCGACGAACAGGCAGCGCGCGGGCTCGACGCCGGCACGCTCGCACGCCAGCAGCACCGGGGCCGGATCGGGCTTCTTCACCGGCAGCGTGTCGCCGCAGACCACGGCGCTGGCGCGCAGGTCCCAATCCATCCGCTTGATCAGTTCCTCGGTGAGGAAGCCGGGCTTGTTGGTGACGATGCCCCAGCGCAGATCGCGCGCCTCGATCGCCGCCAGCAGCGGCTCGATGCCGTCGAACGGGCGCGTGTGCTGCGCCATGATGCCCGCATAGATATCCAGGTAGCGCGGCATGCGCACCAGCAAGGCCTCGTCGTCTTCGGCAAACGCGCAGCGCAGGATCGCGCGACCGCCGCGCGATACCACTTCGCGCACGACGTCGTAGGGTGGCGCAGCCGCCCCCACCTCGTCGCAATAAATCTGCAGTGCGGCATAGAGATCGGCGGCACTGTCGAGCAAGGTGCCGTCGAGATCGAACAGCACGGCCTGCACATCGGCGGGCAACGACTTCATGCAGGCTTCCTTGCACACAACAGGTAATTCACCGCAGTGATGCGGCTTAGCCACGCCTTGCGGGTAAGCGGGTTGTAGCCGAGGCCGGAGACGTCTTCCAGCTCCAGCCCCGCATGGCGCAGCAGGCGACCCAGTTCGGACGGTTTGAGGAATTGCGCGTAGTGGTGCGTGCCGCGCGGCAGCATGCGGGTGATGTATTCGGCACCGAGGATGGCGGCACCGAAGGCCGCCGGCGTGCGGTTGAGCGTGGACATGAACAGCCGGCCGCCGGGCTTGAGCATCGCAGCGAGATCATTCACCAGCGCGGCCGGATCGGGCACGTGCTCGATCATTTCCATGCAGCAGACCGCGTCGAAGGCCGCCGGCTCGGCGGCGGCAAGCTGCGCCGAAGACTGCACGCGGTAATCCACGACCAGTTCCGACTCGTGCAGATGCAGTTTCGCGGTGGCGATCACCTTGTCGCCAAGGTCGATGCCGGTCACCTGCGCACCGGCACGCGCCAGCGATTCGCTGAGCAGTCCGCCGCCGCAGCCGACATCGGCCACCTTCGCGCCACGCAGGTCGACGCGACCGGCCACGTAGCCGGCACGCACGGGATTGAGGTCGTGCAACGGACGCGACTCGCCATCCGGATCCCACCAGCGCGAGGCCAGTTTGCCGAAGCGGGCGATCTCGTCATGGCTGACGTTGTCGGTGATCATGTTCGAGTCCACGATGAGTACATGTGACTGTTCGAGAGGCACGGCCATGCATGGCCGCTTTTCGATCCTCGCATTCATGCGAGGCATGCAAAAGCTAAACCGCCAACCATTCGCGTACCGTGATGTCCCAGCCGCCACTGACATGGGCGGGATCGCGATGGGCAATGGCCAGGGCATCGTCCAGCGATTCGGCGCGCAGCAGATAGGCGCCGCCGGTCTTGTCGCCGAACGGGCCGGACATCTCGTTGCGCCCCTGCTCGCGCAGCTCGGCCAGGAACTGCTGGTGCAGCGGAACCACGGCGGGATCGCACTGCGGCCGGCGGATGAGGATTACCAGATAACGATTCATCGAAGGGCTCATTTGAAAAGTGCGGCCACGGATGGCCGCTTCCTGATTTTCGCGCTAATGGCTGGGTGAACGTTCAATGCGCGGCGATACGCTCGCGCCAGGCGCGGGTACGGGCCAGCATGCCATCGACGTCCATGTCGACCAGCACGCGACCGGCGAGCTTGCGGCGGCCGGCAATCCACACGTCGGTGACCTGGTGGCGGCCGGTGGCATAAACCAGCTGCGAGGGTACGTTGAACAGCGGTTGCGTCTCCAGATCGTCCAGCCGCACGGCGGCGAGATCGGCCTGCTTGCCCGGCTCGATCGAGCCGATCTTCGCATCCAGGCCCATCGCCTTCGCACCGTTGAGCGTCGCTGCGCGCAAGGCGAAGGGGGCATCGAAAGCAGCGGCATCGCCCGCTACAGCCTTGGCCAGCAGCGCGGCGGTGCGCATTTCGCCGAACATGTCCAGGTCATTGTTGGACGCGCAGCCATCGGTACCCAGTGCCAGGTTGACGCCGGCCTTGCGCAATTTCTCCGCCTGGCAGAAGCCGGAAGCCAGCTTGAGATTGGATTCCGGGCAATGCACCACCGACACGCCCGCCTCGACGCAGGCGGCGATCTCGCCGTCGGTCAGCTGGGTCATGTGCACGGCAATCAGGCGATCGTTGACCACGCCCAGCTTCTGCAGGCGCTGGAACGGGCGCAGGCCGCTCTTTTTCTTTTCGTCCTCGACTTCCTGCGCGGTCTCGTGCGTGTGCAGGTGCACGGGGATGTCGAGCTGGTCGGCCAGCACGCGGATGCGCTCGAAGCTTTCGTCGGACACCGTGTACGGCGCATGCGGGACAAACGCCGTGCCGAGCAGCGCGTCGCCGCGGAAGCTGTCGTGCACTTCGCAGGCGCGCTCGAAGTATTCGTCCTGCGTCTTGGCCCAGGCGGTGGGAAATTCGATCACCGGCAGACCGACCACGGCACGGAAACCGAGCTTGCGATAGGTGGCACCGATGGCATCCGGGAAGAAGTAGTTCTCGTTGGCGCAGGTGGTACCGCCGCGCAACATTTCGGCCACCGCCAGCTCCACGCCGTCGCGCACGAACTCCGGCCCCATCACCTTGGCCTCGGCCGGCCAGATGTGTTGCTGCAGCCACACCATCAGCGGCAGATCGTCGGCCAGACCGCGCAACAAGGTCATCGGGTTGTGCGTATGACTGTTGACCAGGCCAGGGATCAGGGCGTGCTCGCCCAGGCTGATCGTTTCGCGCGGCACATAGGCGCGACGGGCTTCGTCGATGGGCAACAGCGCGACGATATGGTCGCCATCAACCGCCACCGCGTGATTTTCCAGGACCACGCCATGGGGTTCCACCGGTACCACCCAGCGGGCTTCGATCAACAGGTCGACGGACTTGGGCTGGGTTTCAGTCATGGCTTTGAAGCTCCGTGGTTCGAATACGCAAAGGGCGGCTGACCTTGCGGCGCCGCCCCTTTGGCTGTCATTCCAGCAGAAGCTGGAATCCAGTCTGATACTCGTGCAAAGCACACGAATTGGAAATGCGTGCTTCGCACGAGTACCTCACTGGACCCCGGCCTGCGCCGGGGTGACGCAGCGGCAAGCCGCGCGCAAGCGCGCGGGCCGTTGCGTCACTTGCCGACGCGACCGACGTATTCGCCAGTACGGGTGTCGACCTTGATGAGTTCTTCCTGGTTCACGAACAGCGGGACGCGCACGACGGCACCGGTTTCCAGCGTGGCCGGCTTGCCGCCGCCGCCGGAGGTGTCGCCGCGCACGCCGGGGTCGGTCTCGGTGATCTTCAGCTCGACGAAGTTCGGCGCCTGCACCGCGATGATCTCGCCGTTGAACAGGGTCACCACGCACTCTTCCTCGCCCTTCAGCCACTTCGAGGTTTCGCCCATGCCGGCCTTGCCGGCCTGGTGCTGCTCGAAGGTATCCGGCTGCATGAAGTGCCAGTACTCGCCATCCGAGTACAGGTACTGCATGTCGGTATCGGTGACGTCGGCGACTTCGTACGAGTCGCTGGACTTCATCGTCTGCTCGGAGGTGCGGCCGGTCTTCAGGTTGCGGATGAAGATGCGGGTGAACGCCTGGCCCTTGCCAGGCTTGATGAACTCGGCTTCGGTGATGACCCACGGGTCGTTGTTGTGAAGGATTTTCATGCCCTTCTTGACGTCGTTGAGTCCGGCGGTGGCCATGCGTGTGTGCTCCAGAGTCAAAACTGCCGCACGAGGCGGCTAGAATTAAGGGGTTGCAACAGGCCCGCTGGCCTGCCCAAGGTCCATCATGATAACCGCAAGCCCCGTCACTCGCCTATCGTCGCCGTCCACGGACTGGCGCGAGCTCTGGCGCCATGCCATCACCAACGCCACCGAGCTGCTGGAAATGCTCGAGCTGGGCGGCCTGGCCGACCGCCTGCCACCTGCCGACGCCGGCTTCGCCCTGCGCGTGCCGCGCGGCTTCGTGGCGCGCATGCGCCACGGCGACCCGCGTGACCCGCTGCTGCTGCAGGTGTTGCCGCAACTGGCCGAATTGGACGAGGTTCCCGGCTTCGTCGCCGACGCGGTGGGCGACATGGCCTCGCGCGAAGCCCGGGGCGTGCTGCACAAGTACCAGGGCCGCGCCTTGCTGATCGCCAGCGGCAGTTGCGCGATCAACTGCCGCTACTGCTTTCGCCGCCACTTTCCCTACGGCGACGAGATGGCCGCGGCCGGCCAGTGGCGCCAGGCGCTGGCGCATGTGCGCCAGGACCCCAGCATCAACGAGCTGATCCTTTCCGGCGGCGACCCGCTGGCGCTATCCACCGGCAAGCTGGAGGAACTGGGCCGGGGCCTGGCCGATATCCCGCACGTCACCCGTTTGCGCATCCACAGCCGCCTGCCGGTGGTGCTGCCTGAGCGCATCGATGCGGCTTTCACCGACTGGCTCGCCGCCCTGCCATTGCAGAAGGTGGTGGTGCTGCACGCCAACCACACCAACGAATTCGATGTCTCGGTCGACGCCGCCTGCGCCCGCCTGCGCGAAGCCGGTGCCACGCTGCTCAACCAGTCGGTGCTGCTGCGTGGCGTCAACGACGAAGCCGGCGCACTGGCCGCCTTGTCCGAACGCATGTTCGCCGCCGGCGTACTGCCCTATTACCTGCACCAGCTGGACCGGGTGCAGGGTGCGGCCCACTTCGAGGTGGACGACGCCAGCGCCCTGGCGCTGATGGAGCAATTGCGCGGCCGCCTGCCCGGCTACCTGGTGCCGAAACTGGTGCGCGAAGTGGGCGGCGATCCGTCCAAACGTCCGCTGTGAGGCGATACGGCATCCCATCCATGAGATTCGTCACCGTTGCAGGGTTCCACGCTGGCCTCCTCGCATGGAATCCGTTACAACGCATGCATACTGCAATGAATGGTGACCCTGACATGCGCCGTTTCAGCCCATTCCACGGAAGCGCAATGCACCCATGAAGAACAACGCCGTCATCAAGATCCTCTTCATCGAAAACTCGGTCGAGGATGCGGAACAGATCATCAGCCTCATCCGCAATGCCGGCATTGCCGTGCGCCCCGCCCGGGCCACGGACAGCGAGCAGCTGAAAAAGTCGCTGGACGAGCTCGGCCCGGACCTGGTCCTGTTCAACCCCGGCGTGGGCTCGTTGCCATTGCGTGAAGTGGCCCAGGCGATCGACGCCAGCGGCCGCGACATGGCCTTGATCGCCAATGTGGCGCAGATGGATGCGCAGTCGGTCTCCGACCTGTTCGCCGCCGGCGTGCACGGCGTGGCCTCGCACGGCCAGCCGCGCCAGTTCATCACCGTGGTGCAGCGCGAATTCGATTCGCTGAACACGCGCCGCCAGGTACGCAAGCTGGAAAGCGCGCTGCGCGAATCCGAGCGTCGCTGCGACGCGCTGCTGGACTCGTCCAACGACGCCATCGCCTACGTGCACGAAGGCATGCACGTGCGCGCCAACCGCTCCTACCTCGACACCTTCGGTTACGAGGATTTCGACGAGCTGCTTGGCCTGCCCATCCTCGACCTGATCAACCACGAATACGCCGACGCGCTGAAAACCCTGCTGAAGAACCATTCGCGCGACGAGAAGGCACCACCGAACACGGACCTGATCGCGCGGCGCGCGGATGGCAGCACCTTCCCGGCCACCATCGAGTTCGCGCATGCCACGTTCGAGGGCGAGACTTGCCTGCAGGTCGTGTTCCGCCGCCAGTTGATCGACCCGGCGATGGTGGAGCAGTTGCAGCGCGACCCGGTCACCGGGCTCTACCTGCGCGCCCGCACCCTGGAATTCATCGACGAGGCCGTGGCAGCGGCGGCAAGCGGCCGCAAGGGACAGACCCTGCTGCTGATCGAGCCGGACAACTGGAACGCCACCGTGGCCGGCATCGGCCTGGGCAAGGCCGACGAGTTGCTGGCCGGGGTGGCGGCCCGGATCAACGCCCTGCTCGGGCCCGACGACGTGGCCGGCCTGCTCGCCGAGCACACCTTCGGCGTCTTGCTGCATTCCAGCAGCGACGATGCCATCAAGGCCTGGATCACTAGCTTGCAGCAGCAGATCGCCGAACGGATCTTCGATGCCGGGCAACGCTCGATCACGCTTACCGTCAGCATCGGCGGCAGCCTGCTCGCGGAGAAGAACGCCAACGCCGAGCTGTTGCTCAACCAGGCCAGCACGGCCTTGCGCAACGCCCAGGGCCAGGGCGGCAACCGCAGCGACCTGCACGATCCCACCGCGCGCGAGAAGGCCGACGAGGAACGCGAGCGCAACTGGCTGACCCAACTGCGCCAGGCTCTGGTACAGGACGAGTTCGTGCTGCATCACCAGCACGTCATCAGCCTGCAGGATGCCGACGGCGACTATTCGGAGATCCTGCTGCGCATGAACGGCCCGCAAGGCGAAGTGCAGCCGGGCTTCTTCATGCCGATTGCCGAGAAGCACGGCCTCTCCGCCGAGATCGACCGCTGGGTGCTGGACAAGGCGATCTCCGCTCTGCAGGCGCGCGACACCCAGGGCGTCGCCACCACCTTCTTCGTCAAGCTCACCACCGACTCGCTGCAGCGCCCCGAGCTGCTGCCATGGCTGGCCAAGCGCCTGCAGCAGGCAGCATTGAAACGTGGCCGCATCGTGCTGGAAATGACCGAAAGCAAGGTGGTCACCCTGCTTCGACCCGCCCAGGAATTCGTGGCGGGCTGGAAAAAACTGGGCGGCCGTTTTGCCCTGGAGCAATTCGGTTCGGGCCTGAATTCATTCCAGTTGCTCAGCCATGTCGAGGCCGACTACCTGAAAATCGACCGCAGCTACATGTCCGGCCTGCCGCAACAGGCGGAGAACCAGCAGAAGATCGCGGAGATCTGCCAGCAGGCGCACGAACTGAAGAAGCAGGTGATCGCCGAATGGGTGGAGGATGCCGCGAGCACCTCGCTTCTGTTCGCCTGCGGCGTGGACTTCGTGCAGGGCAACTTCCTGCAGGAACCGCAGCTGCTGACGATCAAGCCCTGACGGCCAATGACTCCCTCTCCCCTTTGGGGAGAGGATTGGGGTGAGGGGACAACCTCGCGACGGCATTCCACCGGAGCGATGTTTCGCCCTTCCCAACGCCTCTGCCTGCCCCGCCCCTCACCTCGATCCTCTCCCCGAAGGGGAGAGGAAGAAAAATCAGGGCCTGCGCCGTTCCTTTCAGGCAACAAAAAACCCGCGGAGTGATCCGCGGGTTTTTTGTTGCCGCCAGGCCATGACTGGCCCGGCGGTTACAGGAATTACTTCGCAGCGGCAGCAGCAGCAGCCTTCGCGGCAGCCTTGGCGGCAGAAACGGCGGCGATGTCTTCCTTGATGCGGGCAGCCTTGCCTTCCAGGCCACGCAGGTAATACAGCTTGGCGCCACGCACCTTGCCCTTGCGCTTGACCGACACCGAGTCGATGGCCGGGCTGTGCGCCTGGAACACGCGCTCCACGCCGGTGCCGTGCGAGATCTTGCGCACGGTGAAGGCCGAATGCAGGCCGCGGCTGCGCTTGGCGATGACCACGCCTTCGAAAGCCTGCACGCGCTCGCGATTGCCTTCCTTCACCTTGACGTTGACCACCACGGTATCGCCGGGGCCGAATTCCGGCAGCTGGCGGGTGATCTGCTCGGATTCGAACTGTTCGATGATCTTGTTCATGGCAACACCTGATTAGATTTCGGTACCACGGCCATTCGGGCCGCTTTGGTCATGCCGCATGTATTCGCGGCGGAATTCGTCCAGCAAGCTGCGGGATTCATCATCCAGCACAGCTTGCGCCAACAGATCCGGACGGCGCAGCCAGGTTCGCCCCAGCGATTGCTTCAGGCGCCAGCGGCGAATCGCCGTGTGGTCGCCGGAGAGCAACACCTCCGGCACGTCGCCCAGTGCGTCATGCACCGGCTTCGTGTAGTGCGGGCAGTCCAGCAAGCCGTTCGAGAACGAGTCCTGCTCGGCCGATTGCGCGTCGTTCAACGCGCCATCCTGCAAGCGCCCCACGGCGTCAATCACCACCGCGGCGCCCAGCTCGCCACCGGACAGCACATAATCGCCGATGGAAAGCTCCTCGTCGACCTCGTGCGCCAGCAGGCGCTCATCCACACCTTCGTAACGTCCGCAGACCAGGGCGATTCGCGGCCGTCTGGCCAGCGCTTCCACCCTGCCCTGCGTCAGCCGCGCTCCCTGCGGACTGAGGTAAATCACATGCACCGGTTCCGGCGCCGCCTCGCGCATGGCCTGCAGGGCCGCCCGCAAAGGCTCGATCAGCATCACCATCCCGGGTCCGCCGCCACAGGTGCGGCCGTCCACGGTACGGTAATGATCGGTGGCATGGTCGCGCGGATTCCAGGTTTCCACCTGCAACAACTGACGTTGCTGCGCGCGTCCCACCACTCCTACCGCAGCGCACTGACGCACGAAGTCGGGAAACAGCGTAACGACATCAATGCGCATGAACCCTCAACTCCGCACGTTCAGAATTCAGGGTCCCAGTCCACCACCATGCGTCCGCCAGACAAATCCACCGAACGCACATAAACACCCTGGACGAAGGGAATCAGCCGCTCGCGCTCGCCGTCCCTCACCACCACGACATCGTTGGCACCGGTGGCGAACAGATGAGTCACCCGTCCCAGCGCCACGCCTTCCGTGGTGACGACCTCGAGTCCTTCGAGATCGACCCAGTAATACTCGTCCTTGCCGGGCGGCGGCAGCAACTCGCGGGCGACATGGATATCCAGTCCCACCAGCGCAGCTGCCGTGTCACGGTCATCCACGCCGGGCAATTGGCAAATCAGCCCCTTGCCCTGCGGGCGTCCCTTGACGCCGGCCATCTCCGTTTCCGTACCCGGCGCAGTAGCAAGCAGCCAGGGCTGGTAGTCGAAGATGCGCGTGCGTGGCTCGGTCCAGGATTCGATCTTGAGCCAGCCCTGCACGCCATACAGCCCGACGATGCGCCCGACCAGGACGCGCCGACCGGCTGTCGCCTCAGTCACCGAAACGGACTCAGGCAGCCTGCTGCAACTTGCCGGCTTCCTTGACCAGGGCGGCGACCTTGTCGGTCAGCTGGGCGCCCTTGCCCACCCATTCCTTGACGCGCTCGACGTTCAGCTCGAGGCGCTTGTCCTTGCCGGAGGCAACCGGGTTGTAATAACCGACGTTCTCGATGTTGCGACCGTCGCGCTTGTTGCGCTGATCGGTGACCACGACGTGGTAGAACGGGCGGCCCTTGGCGCCACCGCGCGAAAGACGAATCTTGACCATAGTAAAAGCTCCAGAGTTGCCGGAATCGCCGGCCGCACGCACGAGGCCGTACGCGGTAAACGCGGCATTTTAGAGGGATGTGATTGAAAAAGGAAGAGGTTATGCGGGTTGTAGCGTAGCGGCGGCAGCCGGTCAGCTAGAAAAGCCAGAGCCTTGCCTGATGCCCGGGAAGGGCATCCTGCCCTTCCCGGACTCGCCAAGGCCGGCTTGCCGGCCTTGGCTCCGTCACCCACCGCTGCGCGATGGGTGACGAGCGGGCCATCCCTGGCCCGCGTGGCGCCATGTCAGCGCGGCGGCAACCCGCCCATCCCGCCCATGCCGCCCATGCCCTTCATCGCGCCACGCATCTGGCGCAGCAAGCCCTTGCTGCCGCCGCGGGAGAGCTTGGACATCATCTTTTCCATCTGCATGTACTGCTTCAGCAGGCGGTTCACGTCGGCCGGCTGGTTCCCCGAGCCCTTGGCGACACGGGCGCGGCGCGAACCGTTCAGCAGATCGGGATGGCGCCGTTCCTTCTTGGTCATCGACTGGATGATCGCGACCATGCGCTTGATCTCGCCGTCGTTGACCTTGGATTTCACGCTGTCGGGCAAACCGGACACGCCGGGCAGCTTGTCCATCAGGCCCGCCAGGCCGCCCATGTTGTTCATCTGTTCGAGCTGGTCGCGCATGTCGTTGAGATCGAAGCGCTTGCCCTTCATCACCTTGGTGGCGAGCTTCTGCGCCTTTTCCTGGTCGACCTTGCGCTCGACCTCCTCGACCAGCGAGAGCACGTCGCCCATGCCGAGGATGCGCTGCGCCACGCGATCGGGATGGAACGGCTCCAGCGCGTCGGTCTTCTCGCCGGCACCGAGGAACTTGATCGGTCGACCGGTGACATAGCGCACCGACAGGGCCGCGCCGCCGCGCGCATCACCGTCGGTCTTGGTCAGCACCACGCCGGTGAGCGGCAGCGCCTCGCTGAACGCCTTGGCGGTAGTGGCGGCGTCCTGGCCGGTCATCGAATCGACCACGAACAGGGTCTCGACCGGGGTGATCGCGGCATGCAGCGCCTTGATCTCGGCCATCATCGCCTCGTCCACGTGCAGGCGGCCGGCGGTATCCACCAGCAGCACGTCGACCACCTCGCGCCGGCCCGCTGCGATGGCGCCCTTGGCGATGTCCACCGGGTTCTGGCCCGCCTCGGACGGAAAGAACTTCACGCCGACCTGCTCGGCCAGCGTGCGCAACTGCTCGATGGCGGCCGGACGATAGACGTCGCAGCTCACCACCATCACCTTTTTCTTCTTGCGCTCGGTCAGGAAGCGGGCCAGCTTGGCCACGGTGGTGGTCTTGCCGGCGCCCTGCAGGCCGGCCATCAGCACCACCGCCGGCGGCTGCTGGGCCAGGTTCAACTCGGTGTTGACCGTGCCCATCACCTTGGTCAGCTCGTCGCTGACCACCTTCACCAGCGCCTGGCCCGGCGACA
Organism: Rhodanobacter sp. FW021-MT20; assembly: GCF_041107475.1. Taxonomy (NCBI): domain Bacteria; kingdom Pseudomonadati; phylum Pseudomonadota; class Gammaproteobacteria; order Lysobacterales; family Rhodanobacteraceae; genus Rhodanobacter; species Rhodanobacter sp. FW021-MT20. Next base: position 48,694 of record NZ_JBGBPX010000010.1, read on the forward strand.
GGCTCTTGATGACTTCCTGGCCGACCGCACGCACCTTCACGCGCTCGATCAGCGCCTGCACTACCGGCAACGCCACGTCGGCCTCGAGCAAGGCGATGCGCACCTCGCGCAACGACTCGCGGATGTTTTCCTCGGTCAACCGTCCGCGGCCACGCAGGCGGTTGACGGTGGTGGAAAGACGCTGGCTGAGCGATTCGAACATGATGACGGCACGTGGCAGGATCAGCCCACGAATATACCAGACTCGTCCGTTATCCCAGGACTACCGCTTCAGGAATGGGCCGGCTGCGCCTTGATCCAGCGAGCCACATCACCGATCACCCGGGCATCCACGTGCCCGGGCTTGTAGAGATCCGCCGGCGATGGCGGTTGGCCGGCGGGCATGAACAGGTGACTCAGGCCCGGGTATTCCTTCAACTGCACCCGCTTGCTGTGCGCAAAAGCCGTCTGCCAATGGACGAAATCGCCCTTGGGCGTCACCTGATAATCGCTGCCGCCTTGCAGCACCAGCATCGGCATGTGCAGGGATTTCGCGACCGTGACCGCGTTGTAGTCCCGCAGGCTTAGCCAATAGCTGGCCGGCGCATGCAGGAACGAACCTTCAGGTGGCTTTGCAGGATTTGCGTGTGCGATCGCGTTGCGGGCATCGATGACTGGCGCCAATTCCTTGTCCAGCTCGGCTGTGGGAGTGTCTTTCAGATGCCCGATGTACCGCATCTGGCGTACCAACGTGTCCAGGCCGAAGCTCGCCGGCGCCCCCAGCAGGATCAGGCCCGCGAGGTGCGGGTCACGCTGGCCGATGCGTGGCGCCATCAGCGCACCCAGGCTGTGGCCCAGCACGAACACGCGGTGCGGATCGATACCTGGCTGCCGCGCCAGCAGGCGCGCGGCAGCCAGTGCGTCATCGGTCACCTCGTCGTCTACGGTGATGGACTTGCCGGCCATCTGCGCGCCGTAGACATAGGTGCGCTTGTCGTAGCGCAAGGTGGCAATGCCCGCCTTGGCGAGGCCCGCGGCGAGGTCGCGAAACGGCTTGTTCGGGCCAACCGTCTCGTCCTCGTCGTGCGGCCCGGAGCCAGCCACCAGCAGCACGGCAGGAAACGGCCCACTACCCTCGGGCAAGGTCAACGTACCGGGCAGCGCTCCCAGCGGCGTGGGCACCGGCAACGCCTTCGACACCGCACCGGGTATCGCCGGCTCAGGCGCGGCGGTGGCCTTTTCCACCAATGTTGCCGGTACGACCCGGAAGCCGTCGATGCGATCCTGCGCATCACAGTGAATGACCGCTGCCAGCGCCGCGCGGGAAAATTCCATGCGCGCGACCAGCACCTCCTGCCCGCCCAACGATTGCGGCGCCAACGCTCCCAGCGACTTGAAGCTGCCGGCTTGCGTCTGCACCTGCCCCCAGACCTGGCGCAGCATCTCCGGCGTGAGCTTGGCAGCGATCCCGGGGGCGAAATGCTTGCCGACCTGGTCGTACCGTCCTTGCGTCCACGCCTCCAGCGCGGCCTGTCCGTGCGTCCGGCAAACCGCCGCAGACTGCGCCACGGCCGGTGCCGTCAACGCCATGCCCAGCATGGCCACCGTCAAACCCATCGCTCGCTTGAACATGTGTGTATCTCCTCGCTGGTCAACGACTGCCTTCCAGCCGCAAGTGGATGAAGTACGAATAAGCCGCCGCGATCAGCCACACCGCCACCAGCACGGCCAGCAACAGCCAAGGCGCGGGATCGACCAAGGCGATAAGCACCGTCGCCAGTCCGCCCAGCATGAACAGCCGGCCGCCGAAGCGGTGCGTGCGTTCCCACACTGCATCGCTGGCCAGCGTCCACGGCGTGCGGATGCCGATGAAAAAATTGCGGCGCAGCTTGCCCATGTAATTGCCGAGCAGCAGGTACAGCACGCCGGTCGCCAGCATGACGATGGTCGGCATCGACACGGCGTAGCCGGCCCCGGGCAGCAAGATGCCCAGACCGGCGACCAGCAGGAAGCCCTGCATGACCAGCATCAGCACGCCCCATGCGCCCTCGAACCGCCTGATTGCGAACTGGCGGGGTGAAACCGCCGGCAGCACCACGGCGAGCACGGCCACGGCGAGTACGCCCAACGCCGGAAATGCGGCCGCCCAGAAACGCGACGTGACGCCGTTGACATGGTTGTGCAGGTCCCAGTGCGTGGGCACCTCGGCCGGCAGCTGCGGATACAGCCACACCCCCGCGACCACCGCCACCACGAAGAAAACCGTGGACACCAGCAGATTGCGATGCAGTCTCATCGTTTGCCTCCCTGACTCCCTTTTGACGGAAACAGATCCAGCACCATGCGGGCGAGATCCTCGAATACGGTGCTGTTGAGCGAATAGACGATGTATTGGCCGCGCCGCTCGGTGCGCACCAGGTCGGCGCGCTTGAGCACGGCGAAGTGATGCGACAGCGAGGCGGGTGTGATGTCGAACGCCGCGCCGATCTCGCCGGCCGTCAACGAGCCACCCTGCAGGCGCTTGAGGATCGCGCGCCGGGTCGGGTCGGCCATGGCCTTGAACACTTCCTGCTGCTTCATGATCCGCATCGTCAATCAGGTATAGCTAGATATTTAGACAAATATCTAAATATTGCAAGTGCCGATCATGCGATGAGAAGCATTCACGTCCACCGAGGGCCTGTGCCACACTTCCACGTCATGTCACTCGTACTGCCATCCATTCTCGCCATCGTGTTGTATGCGGGCGGCGCCACGCTACTGGCGGCGCCGCTGACCGGCTGTCCGCGCACGCCGCAGCGCCTGGGACTCGGTGCCGCCACGCTGGCCGTGCTGCTGCATGCCGGCGTCCTGCTGGGTGCCCATGGTGGGCGTCTGGACCTGCACTTTTTCGCCGCGTTGTCGCTGGTCGCCTGCGTGGTGGCGGCGCTGACTCTGCTGGTGAACCTGTCGCGACCGGTGGCCGGGCTGGGCGTGATCGTGTTTCCGTTGGCTGCGCTGTTGCTGGCGCTGGATATTTTCGTGGCGCCGCCGACGCGACCGCTGCCGATGGACTGGCAGATCACCCTGCACGTCACCATCGCCCTGCTCGCCTACAGCCTGCTGTCGATTGCCGCGGTGCTGGCGATCCTGCTCGCCATCCAGGAACGCGCGCTGCGCTCGCACCGCCCCGGCCGGCTGATCCGCGCCCTGCCGCCGCTGACCCAGACCGAAGCGCTGCTGTTCCGCCTGATCGGTGCCGGCTTCGGCGGACTCACCCTGACCCTGCTCACCGGCGCGCTGTTCGTGCAGAACATTCGCAGCCAGCACCTGGCGCATACCATCGTGCTCAGCGTGGTGGCCTGGCTGATCTTCGGCGCACTGCTGTGGGGCCGCTGGCGTCACGGCTGGCGCGGCACCCGCGCGGTCAATCTCACCCTGATCGGCATGGCCGTGCTGGCGCTGGCCTTCTTCGGTTCGAAGTTCGTGCTGGAAGTGATCCTGCAGCGCTCGCCTTGAGAGCAGGAGTGAGTGGAGAGGAGTGAGTAGTGAGAAAGTGCATCCGCACTTGATCCCACTCACCGTTTTCCAGCCTCCACGCCAACGCACTCAGCCAGCCGCGTCGAGGGCCTGCACCAGGCGTTCGACGCCGATCACTTCCATCTCGCCCACGCGGCCTTTCTTCGGCGCATTCGCCTTGGGCACGATGGCGCGCTTGAAACCGTGCGTGGACGCCTCCTTCAGGCGCTCCTCGCCGTTGGGCACCGGGCGGATTTCACCGGACAAACCGACTTCACCGAAAGCCACGGTCTTGTCCGGCAGCGGACGATCGCGCAGCGATGAACGGATCGCCAGCAGCACCGGCAAGTCCGCCGCGGTTTCCTGCACGCGGATGCCACCGACCACGTTGACGAACACATCCTGGTCGTAGGCCGCCACGCCGCCATGGCGGTGCAATACCGCCAGCAGCATCGCCAGGCGATTCTGCTCCAGGCCCAGCGCCACGCGGCGGGGATTGCCCAGCGAGCTCTGGTCGACCAGCGCCTGCACCTCCACCAGCAACGGCCGCGTGCCTTCGCGCGTCACCATCACCGCGCTGCCGGCGGTCGGCTCGCTATGCGCGGAAAGGAAGATCGCCGACGGATTGGGCACTTCGCGCAAGCCCTTGTCGGACATCGCGAACACGCCCAGCTCGTTGACCGCGCCAAAGCGATTCTTGAACGCGCGCAGCACGCGGAAACGCGAACCGGATTCGCCCTCGAAATACAGCACCGCATCGACCATGTGCTCAAGCACGCGCGGCCCCGCGATACCGCCTTCCTTGGTGACATGACCGACCAGCAGCACGCTGGTGCCGCTCTCCTTGGCGAAGCGCGTCAGCTTGGCTGCCGACTCGCGCACCTGCGATACCGAACCGGGCGCAGCCGTGAGCAACTCGGTCCAGATTGTCTGGATCGAATCGATGATGAGCACGCGTGGCCGCGTCGCCATGGCCTGTTCGAGAATGCGTTCAATGCAGGTTTCCGCCAGCGCCTGCAACGGCTCCAGCGGCAGATCCAGGCGCTGTGCGCGCGAAGCCACCTGGGCCAGCGATTCCTCGCCGGTGACGTACACGCCCGGCAGGTGCGCGCCAATCCGCCCCAGCATCTGCAGCAGCAGTGTGGACTTGCCGATGCCCGGATCGCCGCCGATCAGCACCACCGAGCCGTCGACCAGGCCACCACCGAGCACGCGGTCCAGCTCGCCAATGCCGGTCAGTGTGCGCGATTCGGTGGCCGTCGCCACCTCGGTCAACGCGGTCACCTTCGCCGCACCGGCCGCCTTGCCGGCGTAGCCACTGTTGCGAGCCCCGCCTGCAGCGGCGACCTTCGCCGGCTGCACCACGAATTCGCTGAGCGTGTTCCAGGCGCCGCACTCGGCGCACGAGCCCTGCCACTTCGGGTGTTCGGCACCACAGTCGGTGCAAACGTAGGCGGTCTTGGCCTTGGCCATGCGTGGATCCGGTCAGAAAAGGAATGGAGAAAGCTTAGCCCGCACCGATCGCATGCGACGAGACGCTTAGACCCACAGCGCGTGTCAGCCCTCGTCCTCGATGAACAATACCCGCCGCGTCATGCCACAGGTGAGGTCGTAGGAGATCGTGGCGGACTGCGCGGCGACGGTTTCCGCTGGCAACTCAGGGCCCCACAAGGTCACGCGATCACCGACCTTCGCCTGTGGCGCTTCGCGCAGATCAAGCGTGATCAAATCCATCGACACGCGCCCGACCAACGGCACGCATCGATCACCCACCAGCACCGGCGTACCGGCCTTGGCACTGCGCGGGTAGCCATCGCCGTAACCAACCGCGGCCACGCCGATCGGCATGTCCTCCGGGCAGGTCCAGGTGCCGTTGTAACCGATGCGCTCGCCCTTGCCGACGCGATTGACCGCGATCAGCCGGGTGCTCAGTGTCATCGCGGGACGAAAACCGAAATCGGCACCGCTCTTGCCCTCGACCACCGACAACCCGTACAGCAAGCCACCGGTACGTACCCAGTCGCCGCGTGCGTCGGGCCAGCCGAGCACGGCGGCAGAATTGGACAGCGAACGCGGCCCGCTGAACGAGGCCGTCGCGGCATTGAAACGGGCGATCTGTGCCGGCGTCTGCGCGCCATCGAACACTTCCGAATCGGAGAAATGGGTGAGCAGGCCGATATCCGGATCGATCCCCGGCATCGCCGCCAGCCGCGCGTGCACGTCGGCCACCTCCTCGGGAGCGAAGCCGAGCCGATGCATGCCGCTGTCGATCTTCAGCCACACCCGCAGGCGCCCGCGCGACGCGCTGGCTTCGGCCAGCCACGCCAGTTGCGCCGGATGGTGGATCGCCGCATCCAGACCCAGCCGCTGCATCTCGGCAATATCACCGGACTGATCAGGGCCGGACAGCACCACGATGCGCTGCCGATGCCCGGCCGCACGCAAGCGCAGACCATCGCCCAATGCGGCCACGGCAAAGGCTTCGGCATCGCCATTCAGCGCGCGCGCCACCCGTTCCAGTCCGTGGCCGTAGGCATCAGCCTTGACCACCGCCATCACTTTCGCCGGCGCGGCCAGCGCCTTGATTCGCGCCAGGTTATGGCGCAAGGCGCCGAGATGGATGGTGGCGACCGTGGTGCGGCTCATGGATGACGACAGATTCGAAGTGGCCGCGCAGCAGGAGCTCGCTTGCGGGCGATGCTCTCTCGAATCCCGGATAACAGCATCGCCCGCGAGCGGGCTCCTACCAACGGGCTTGAACGGCCATTGCGGCGAACGGATGAATTTTTTACAGGCTCCGAAAGCTCGTCATTCCAGCGAACGCTGGAATCCAGCGCCTTGCGCATTCCTGGAACTAAAGTCACTGGATCCCAGCGTTCGCTGGGATGACGCCGCTGCAAGGCTTGAAGCACGGCCTGGCCAAGCGCGCATGGAAAACGCCGGATACGTGATCGGCCATTGCCGAAACACCGGCTCGACGACGCTGCAAACGACGCGCTCCGCATCGCGGCGCTCAATCAAACGCCCCCACGAAGGAATCCGGCGCGTAGTTCTCGAACTTGGTGTAGTGGCCGAGGAAGGTGAGCTTCACCGTGTCGGTGGGGCCGTTACGCTGCTTGCCGATGATGATCTCGGCCAGTCCCTTGTCCGGCGATTCCTTGTTGTAGTAGTCGTCGCGGTAGATGAACATGATCACGTCGGCGTCCTGCTCGATGGCGCCGGATTCGCGCAGGTCGGACATCATCGGACGCTTGTCGGCGCGCTGTTCCAGCGAGCGGTTCAACTGCGAAAGGGCGATCACGGGCACGTTCAGTTCCTTGGCGAGCCCCTTCAGTGAACGCGAAATTTCTGAAATTTCGGTGGCGCGATTCTCCTTGCTTCCGGGCACCTGCATCAGCTGCAGGTAGTCGATCACGATCAGGCCCAGCCCGCCGTGTTCGCGATGCAGGCGGCGCGCGCGCGAACGCAACTCCACCGGCGACAGACCGGGGGTATCGTCGATGTAGATCTTCGCCTCGGACAACAGTGCGATGGCGTTGGTGACGCGCGGCCAGTCTTCCTCGGCCAGGTCGCCATTGCGCAGGTGCTGCTGGTGGATGCGCCCGACCGACGAGATCAGGCGGAAAGCCAGCTGCGAGGCGGACATTTCCATCGAGAACACCGCCACTGCCTTTTTTGCACGCAAGGCCACCGCTTCGGCGATGTTCACCGAGAACGCGGTCTTGCCCATCGACGGACGCGCCGCGACGATGATCAGGTCGGACGGCTGCAGGCCCGAGGTCAGTTCGTCCAGGTCGGTGAAGCCGCTGGAGACGCCGGTGAGCTGGCCCCGGTTCTGGTAACGCTCGTGCAGCAGGCGGAAGGCATCCTTCACCGCCTCGCGCATCGAGACCGAATCCTTCTTGCCGCGTGCGCCGGATTCGGCGATGTGGAACACGCGCTGCTCGGCGCTTTCCATCACCTCCTGCACGCTCTTGCCTTCCGGGCGATAACCGTCCTCGGTGATCGAGGTGCCGGCGTCGATCAGCTGCCGCAGCACCGACTTCTCGCGCACGATCTCGGCATAGGCGGCAATGTTCGCCGCACTGGGCGTGGCATTGGCCAGCTCGACCAGATAACTGGCGCCACCGACCATCTCGGCCAGGCCGTTGGCATCGAACCAGTCGCCCAGGGTCACCGCATCGCACGGCATGCCCTTGTTCGCCAGCTCGGTGATGGCCCGCCAGATCAGGCGATGGTCCTTGCGGTAGAAATCGCCCTCGCCGAGGCGATCGGCCACCTTGTCCAGCGCATCGGGCGCCAGCATCAGGCCACCGAGCACGGCCTGCTCGGCATCGATCGAGTGCGGCGGCACGCGCAGCGACTCGAACGACGGGGCCCGCTCGGAATGGCGCTCGGGAACAAAGGACATGGATCTACCTCGCGAAGGGCGTGCACACGCCCCGCGGACGCGCTGGCCGGTGCTGCCTGTGAGCATACGCGGCGACGTCGCACGGGGCGAGACAACAACTCTGTGGATAAGCTGTGTGTTGCTGGGGATAAAACCCCGGCCGCGCCCAAAAGCAGACGGGCGCCCTGAGGCGCCCGTCCCGGGTACGGTATCGCGGCGGCTTACTTCTCGCCGACCACGATCACCTTGACCTTGGTCTCGACGTCGGCGTGGAGGCTGATCACCACGTCGAACTCGCCAGTGTGACGGATCGGGCCTTCGCCCTGGATCACTTCACCCTTGTTGACGTCATGACCGACGGCCTGCAGCGCCTCGGCGATATCGCGCGGACCGACCGAGCCGTACAGCTTGCCCTCGGCACTGGCGTGCGCTTCGATGGTCACCGACACGTCGGCCAGCTTGGCCATGCGCGACTGGGCATCCGACAACTGCTTGTCGGCCTTTGCCTCGTACTCGGCGCGGCGCTGCTCGAACGCGGCCAGGTTCTCGGCGTTCACACGCACGGCCTTGCCCTGGGGCAGCAGGTAGTTGCGGCCGTAACCCGGCTTCACGACGACCTTGTCGCCGAGGTTGCCGAGGTTGCGCACCTTCTCGAGAAGAATGAGTTCCATGATGATTCCTTTTCGTTAGCACCGGAATGGCCGGCGCAGCCGTGGACGGTTGTCCGAATGTTGCTGGTGTTTCCCATCAGAGGGCGGATGGAGCGAGGGGCGGATTTGCGCTGGCATCGATCGAAGCACGCTTCGAATCAACGCTGTCGCGAGCCCCCCCCCCTCATCCGCCCTGCGGGCACCTTCTCCCCGGCGGGGAGAAGGGTTCCGGGATCAGACGTCGTGGTTGTCGGTGTACGGCAACAGCGACAGGAAGCGCGCGCGCTTGATGGCCGTGGCCAGCTGACGCTGGTAACGCGCCTTGGTGCCGGTGATGCGGCTCGGCACGATCTTGCCGTTTTCGGTGATGTACTGACGCAGGGTGTTGAGATCCTTGTAATCGATCTCCTTCACCTTCTCGGCAGTGAAGCGGCAGAACTTGCGGCGGCGGAAGAACTTGGACATGTCGTGGCTCCTGATCAGTCGTCGCTGTCGCGATCGTTGTCGCTATCGCTGTCGTTGCGCTCGCGGCGGGCCGGGCGCTCGTCACCATCGCTGTCGTCGTCACGGCGACGCGAGGTCTTGGCATCGTCCTTTTCCTTCGACTTCAGGATGAAGGACGGCTCGAGATCGGCCTCGTCGCGACGGATCACCAAGTGGCGCAGCACGGCGTCGTTGAAGCGGAAACCCGACTCCAGCTCGTTCAGCGCACTCTGGCTGACTTCGATGTTGAGCAGCACGTAATGTGCCTTGGCCAGGTTGACGATCGGGTAAGCCAGCTGACGGCGGCCCCAATCTTCCAGACGGTGGATCTTGCCGCCGTCGGTCTCGATCAGCGCCTTGTAGCGCTCGATCATCGCCGGGACCTGCTCGCTCTGGTCAGGGTGGACCAGAAACACGACTTCGTAATGACGCAGGGTCATCTTGGAGGAACTCCTTGTGGATGCGGCCAAAAACGGCCTCGCAGCCTCCCGCAGGTGCGGTGAGGCAAGTGTCCTGTCGGCCCTTTGCAGCGCGGACAGAAGCGGAAGTGTAAGCGTGACAGTGACTTGAGCGCAAGTCTCGGCGCGCGGGCGAACGGGGACCCGAAGGGCGCGGACTCTCCCGATGGCGCCACGGGTCGGCGCCCTGCCCGGCTCAGCTCACGGTGAAGCTTTCCCCGCAGCCGCACGCCCCGGTGGCGTTGGGGTTGTGGAACACGAAGCTGGCGTTGAGGCCCTGACGCTGGAAATCGATCACCGTGCCGTCGACCAGTGGCAGGCTCTTGCTGTCCACCACTACCGGCACGCCATCGACTTCGACCAGTTGGTCCTCCGCACCGACGGCCTCGGCCAGATCCACCACATAACCGAAACCCGAGCAGCCGGTGCGCTTCACGCCGAAGCGAATGCCCGCGGCAGCAGGAGACTGGTCGAGGAACTGGCGCATGCGCTGGTTGGCGGCAGGGGTGATCGTGATGGTCATGGGCAACTCGGTGGAACGAACGGAACAAGCCGGACAAAATCGGGCGAAAGGTCGCGGGTCCGACGTGTACTACATTATCATGCCGGTTTGCCCACACGCGTCGATATGCGGCGCCCAATCAGGAGTTTCAATTCATGACGGCGGTCAGCCCGACGGTATGCAGCGTCAAGCACGCGCTCTCCGGCCAAATGGAAGCCGGCAGCAAGGTCACCGTGCGCGGCTGGGTTCGCACCCGGCGCGACTCCAAGGCCGGGCTGTCTTTCGTCAATGTCACCGACGGCTCCTGCTTCGATCCGATCCAGGCGGTGGCACCGGCCACCCTGGCCAATTACGAAAGCGAAGTGAAGCACCTCACCGCCGGTGCGGGCGTGATCGTCACCGGCACCCTGGTGCCGTCGCAGGGCAAGGGCCAGGCGTTCGAGATCCAGGCCGACAGCGTCGAGGTCACCGGTCTGGTCGACGATCCGGAAACCTACCCGATCCAGCCCAAGCAGCACTCGATGGAGTTCCTGCGCGAGGTCGCCCACCTGCGCCCGCGCACCAACCTGTTCGGCGCGGTGACCCGCGTGCGCCACACCATGATGACGGCGATCCATCGCCATCTCACCGAGCAGGGCTTCTTCTGGGTCAACACCCCGATCATCACCACCTCGGACGCCGAAGGCGCCGGCGACATGTTCCGGCTGTCCACGCTGGACCTGGCCAACCTGCCGCGCACCGACGACGGCAAGATCGACTTCCGCAAGGATTTCTTCGGCCGCGAGGCGTTCCTCACCGTGTCCGGCCAGCTCAATGTCGAGGCGTACTGCCTGGCCATGAGCAAGGTCTACACCTTCGGCCCGACCTTCCGCGCCGAGAACTCCAACACCCCGCGCCACCTGGCCGAGTTCTGGATGGTGGAGCCGGAAATCGCCTTCGCCGACCTGGCCGCCGACGCCGACTGTGCCGAGGCCTTCCTCAAGGCGATCTTCAAGGCGGTGCTGGACGAGCGCGCCGACGACATGGCGTTCTTTGCCGAACGCGTGCTGCCGGACGCGATCAGCCGTCTGGAAGCCTTTATCGCCAAACCGTTCGAGCGCATCGATTACACCGAGGCCGTCGAGATCCTGAAGAAATCCGGGCAGAAGTTCGATTACCCGGTGACCTGGGGCATCGACCTGCAAACCGAGCACGAACGCTATCTCGCCGAGAAACATATCGGCCGCCCCGTGGTCGTAATGAACTACCCCGAGGCAATCAAGGCGTTCTACATGCGACTGAACGACGACGAGAAGACCGTGGCGGCGATGGACGTGCTGGCCCCGGGCATCGGCGAGATCATCGGCGGCGCCCAGCGCGAGGAACGGCTGGACTATCTCGACCGCCGCATGGCCCAGTTCGGCCTCGATACTGCGACCTATGGCTGGTATCGTGACCTGCGCCGCTACGGCACCGTACCGCATGCCGGTTTCGGTCTCGGCTTCGAGCGCCTGCTGGTCTACGTGTGCGGCCTGTCCAACATCCGCGACGCCATCCCCTATCCACGTGCGGCAGGGACCGCTGAATTCTGACGATCCTGATGCGTTATCGACCGTTTGCCATCGCCATCCTCGTTGCCGCCTGCACCGTGCTGGGCGCGTGCCACAGTGCCAAGGCGTTGCTGCCCCCGAACCTGCGCCCGGCGCAGAGTACCGGCGTCACCATCGCCAAGGCGCAACAGGCATTGAAGGATGCCACGCCCTGTTGCAGCAGCTTTGCCGATTTCTCCTACCAGACCCTGCTGCCGTGGCGCCCGAAGAAGTTCAAGCTGGGCAGCGGCAGCCTGGTGGCCGATCTCAACGGCACGCGCAGCTATTTTCTGGCCTTCAGCCTGCCGCCCGACGTGAAGATGCCCTACCGGGTAGGCCTGAAGTCCGAGCTGCACGGCAGCTGGCTGAAGGACAGCTACCTGTTCGCGCCCACCGTCGTGCTGCTGGACGATGCCTTCCAGCCGATCGACACGCATGACGTCAACCTGTGCGAGTACATGGGCTGGAGCAGCGCCAGCAGCGGCGCCTTCGGCAGCGTCACCGTATCCAATCCGAAGGCGCGTTACCTGGTGCTGTACAGCTCCGCCCAGCAGCAATCCAGCAACACCTACTGGGAACAGTCGCCGGCCGCGTTCTCCGTGGACACCCCCAACAACATGGTCTCCAACGGCAGCTTCAAGGTGCCGCACGGGCCCAACGGCACGGTCTGGATCGGGCTGATGACCAAGACTTACGCCCAGGCCGTGGATCACGGCGTCTGCGGCAAGCCCCCGCAAGGCCAGGGCGTGCTGCATACCTTGCGCACGGCGCTGCCGGTGCACTGGAGCGGGAGCGGCAGTTGAGCCATTTCATCGTTTACATCGCCCTGCTGCTGGCCGGACTCGTCTGCCTGGTACTGCACTACGTTGCACCGTTTCGCGTGGCGCGACGCATCCGCGAGGATCATCCGCAGCACTGGCAGATCATCGACGACAGCGGCAGCGCGCGCGGCATGCGACTGTGGATGCGGATGCAGCATGTGCTGCGCTCGCCCGCCATTCCTGCTCTTGCCGACCCCATCGTCACTCGCTGGTGGCGTGTGTGGCGCTACAGCCAGTGGCTGGCCTGGGCCTGCTGGCTTATCGCGCTGGGACTGCAATGGGTGCTGCGCGGCTGAGAGCCCGTTTCGCCGTGCCGCACGCCGCCGCCTCCATGCCGTCGCACCCCATGCCAAGGACATCACCATGCAACTGGATCTGAGTGGACGTCACGCGCTGGTCTGCGGCGCCTCGCAAGGCATCGGCCGCGCCAGCGCGCTGGAACTGGCCGGGCTTGGCGCCAGCGTCACCTTGCTGGCCCGTTCCGCCGAAGCGCTGCAGGCACTGGCCGACCAACTGCCGCGCACGCATGCCGACCAGCATCACGACTGGCGCAGCGTGGACATGCACGACACCGCGGCGCTGCGCGACGCCGCTGCCGCACTCGTCGCCGACGCGCCCGTGCAGATCCTGGTCAACAACACCGGCGGCCCGCCTGGTGGCCCCGCACACATGGCCGATGCCGCCGCCTTCGAGACCGCTTTTCGCCAACACCTGCTGGCCGGACAGACGCTGGTGCAGGCGCTGCTGCCAGGCATGCGCGAAGCCGCTTACGGGCGCATCGTCAACGTGATTTCCACCTCGGTGAAGGAACCGATCGCCGGGCTCGGCGTCTCCAACACCGTGCGTGCCGCCGTCGCCGGCTGGGCCAAGACCCTGTCCGGCGAGCTGGCCGCCGACGGCATCACCGTCAACAACGTGCTGCCCGGCTACACGCGCACCGCGCGGCTGGATGACATTCTTGCAACCCGGATCAAGGCCAGCGGCCGCGAGGAAGACGCCGTCACGCGCGACATGCTGGCCACCGTTCCCGCCCGCCGCTTCGGCGAACCCGAAGAAGTGGCCGCAGTGATCGCCTTCCTGTGCACGCAGGCCGCCGCCTACGTCAACGGCGTCAGCATCGCGGTGGACGGTGGACGGACCCGCGCGCTGAGCTGACTCGCAAACCGCCGGTATTCACAGCAAGCCGCCACTGGCAACCGGAGCAAACTGGCCAACATCTCATACTCGCTTTGCCACCTTAAAAATCGTCGAAGAAGCTTACGTCGATCACGTTTTCTTGTAGGACTTTGCTGATTCTTCGTGCGCTCACTCCTGCAAGATTTCCCACTGGAGTACGCTCGCCGAACAGGACGCAATGCGACTAAGGGTGAAAGACATGGAAGACTTTGACGTTTCCGCCTGGCTGGGCCTGCTGTCGCAGACCACGCGTTTCATCACGCTGGACACCGCCGCGGCCGACGGCCTGATCGTCGAACGCTTCGAAGGCCGCGAAGCGGTCAACGACGATTTCCGCTTCGAACTGGATTGCGTCAGCGCCTCGGCCTTCATCGAGCTGAAGCCGCTGCTCGGCCAGCCGATCAGCATAGGCATCGCCACCGCCGCCGGCGGGCGCCGCTACTGGCACGGCATCGTCACCCATGCCGCCGCGCTGGGTGCCGACGGCGGCCTGGCCCGCTACAGGCTCGACATGCAATCGGGGCTGGCCCTGTTGGCGCTGCGCCGCAACGCGCTGATTTTCCAGGACCGCAACGCGCTGGATGTCGTCACCCAGGTGCTGGCCGACTACCCGCAGCTGCAGGTGCGCACCGAAGTCACCACGCCACTGCGCACCCGCCCGATCTGCACCCAATACCGCGAGACTGACCTCGCCTTCGTCCAGCGCCTGCTCGGCGAGGAAGGCCTGTCGTACCGCTTCGAGCATGACCAGAGTGCCACCGATGGCGACAGCCCGGGCCACACCCTGGTGATCTTCGACACCCAGGCCGCACAACCGGACGGCGAGCCGGCCTCGGTGCGCTTCCACCGCATCGACGCTACCGAGCAGGACGACGCGATCAGCGTGTTCAGCGAACGCCGCCAGCTGGTGCCCGACCGGGTCACCACCGCCAGTTGGAAAGCGGATCAGGTGCTGAGCGTGGCCGGCAGCGCCCAGGCCCCGCACGACGACCACGCGCCCGAACTGCCCTCGCTGGACGTATTCGATGCCGACCGCAGCGGCCGTTTCGACACCGCCGCCCAGGCGCAGCGCTACGCCACCCATCGGCTGGATGCCTTGCGCCTCGCGGCCCGCACCTTCCACGGCCAGGGCGCCGTGCGCACGCTGGAAGCGGGCAAAAGCTACGTGCTGACCCAGCACCCGGACCTGTCCGGCCAAGCCTTCGTGCCACTGACGCTGACGCACGTCGCCACCAACAACCTGGGCACCGCGCTACCGCACCTGCGCGGCCGCCCGACCGACGACAGCACGCTGGGCAAGGGCAGCTACCGCCAGCACGTCGACGCCGTGCCCACCGGCACGCCGATCGCGCCGGCCCATCGTGACCGCCCGCTGGCCCCCGGCGTGCAAAGCGCCATCGTGGTGGGCGTCCCCGGCGATACGCTCACCGGCACCCGCGACCACCAGGTGCGCGTGCAATTCCCGTGGCAACGCGGCACGGCACCGCTACCCGGCGGCCTCACCGACACGATGAGCACCCACCTGCCGCACGGTCACGCACCGGGCGATCATCATTCGGGCACCTGGGTGCGCGTGGCCGAGGCCAACGCCGGTGCCCATCACGGTCACAGTTTCGTGCCGCGTATCGGTTCGGAGGTGCTGGTGGAATACGCCCACGGCGATATCGACCAACCGGTCGTCGTCGGCCAGCTCTACAACGGCCCGGCCACGCCGCCGTTCGCGGCGGGTGAGAACAGCGGCGCCAATCATCCCGGCACGCTCAGTGGCGTGCAGACGCAAACCCTGGATGGCCAACCCGGCAGCCGCTGGGTACTCGACGATGCCTCCGGCCAGCTGCGCCACAGCCTCAACCACAGCGTGGCCGACAGCCAGTTGAACCTCGGTTACCTGATCGACCAGCAAGGCAACCAGCGCGGCGGCTATCGCGGCGAAGGCTTCGAACTGATGACCGCCGGCTGGGCCGTGGTCCGCGCCGGCGAAGGCCTGCTGCTGTCCGGCACCGCCCGCGCGCAAGGCCAATCCACCCCAATGGATGCGGCCGAGGCCCTCGGCCAGCTCAAGGCCGCCCACGCCACCGCCCAGCGGCTGGACGGCGCCGCCACGCAGGCGAAGGCCACGCCACTGGCCGCCAACAACGCGCAAACCGACCTGCAACAAATGATCGATCCGCAGCAGGACGGCAAGTACACCGGCAGCGTCAACGGCCAGCCCAGCACGAAACCCAACGGCAACCAGCGCAGCGGCGGCGATCCGGTCGAACGCTTCGCCCAACCCGCCGTGCTGCTGGAAACCCCCGAAAGCCTCGCCCTCACCACCCCCAAGAGCGCCGCCAGCTTCGCCGGCGAACACCAGCACCTCACCAGCCAACGCGACACCCACCTCGCCGCCGGCGCCACCCTGGCCGCCGTCAGCGGCGACGCCGCCAGCCTCTACGCTGCCGACGGCGGCATGAAGATCATCGCCAACCACGGCCCGGTGAGCATGGAGGCCCACACCGACGCCATGGACATCCTCGCCGACCAATCGGTCACGGTTACCAGCACCACCGACCGCATCCAGGTGCTGGCCAAAGACACCATCGTCCTGCAATCGGGCCAAAGCACCATCACCCTCGACGGCCCGAACATCACCATCGCCTGCCCGGGGAATTTCACGGTGAAGAGCGGGACGCATGAGTGGCTGGGGGGTGAGGGACAGGCGGCGGAGTTGCCGGTGTTACCGGATGACTCCACCGACAAACTGCCCAACTGGATCCAGATCAGCCATCGCGATGCCGACAACCAGCCCTACGCGGGGCAAGGCTACAAGATCTTTTTTGCGGGTGGCAGCGTCATATCCGGCACACTCGATGCCATGGGCCAGGCACGCCACGATAACGTGCCCACACCGGCCGATCACGTCGAGTACGAGCCGGTCAAACCGTTGCCCGATCCACCGTGGGATCCCCTCAACCAACTCGTCGCCGCCGTCAACAACAAACCCGGCCAAGGATGATCCATGGATTGGAATGAATTCGAAAACGCCATGGAGTGGTATGCCGCCGCTCCGGATCGCTGGTACCAGAGCGGCAAGAAAGATCTGGGCGCCGCTGCCGAATGGATCCTGAATGTCATCGAAGGCGACTTTGCCGACCAGCAAAGCAATGCACAGGTCATCACCGGCACGGTGATCTCGCTGATCCCCGGCGTGGATCAACTTTGCGACGTGCGCGATCTGGTGGCCAACTGCAAGAAGATCCACGAGGACGTCTCCAATACGTGGGCCTGGGTGGCTCTGCCTCTCACGCTGATCGGCCTGTTCCCCGAGCTCGGCTCACTGGCTAAGGGCGGCGGCAAGATCCTGTTCGCCTACGGTCGCAAAAGCGTATTCAAGGTGGGCGAAAAGGCGCTGGAATCCGGCCTCTGGAAGGCCAGCGAGCATTTCGTCGAAGCGGGCATCGGCAAGCTCGATCAGTATCTGAAAATGCCGATGGTGCGAAAGACGTTGAAGGCACTACGCATCCACCGGCCCTATCACTTTCTGTCGGAGAAGGTGAGCTCACTGGCCGGGCACGTGAGCCTGAGTGCCTTGCTGGCGGCCTTCGACAAGGTCTTGCGGGTGCTGCGCTCCCTGGTGGAGAAAATCCAGCACTGGGGCAGCGAAGCCTTGGCTACGCGTGCCGGTAGCATGCTGCAAGTGGTCATCGACATCCGCAACAAGGCGAATCAGGCGTTGAAAAAGGTGCTGGCGCCGGTGACGCAATGGCTGGAGCAGCTTGCACGTCGCCTTGAAGTTCAAGGCGACATGAACTATCGCGCCATCGTCAACAGCACCAATCCGCATGGGTTCACGCGTGTGGAAGCGACTGCGGAAGAGGCCCACTTCGCCAAGGCCAAGCCCGATTGGGTGGATGAAACCCCAAAGTTGAAATATAGCCCTCGGGAGGATTGTCCACCGATTCCTGCAGGATGGCCGGACATCAGCGGCCATGCCAAGAGTGACGTCACTCGAAATGCATTCGATACCTTCCATGACGTCGAGCCAGTCGTGATCCCGCCGGGCGAGAAGATCTATCGCGTGCTCGACCCCGGTTCCTACGACGACCGTATCTGCTGGATGCGCGAGGCTGAGTTCCAAGCGTTGAAAAGCAAGAGCCAGTGGCGCCGTCGTTTCGCGGTATGGGGAAGTTGGAACCGTAACGGCGAGTACGTGACCTATGTGGTGCCACCGGGCGAAGGGCTGAAGGCTTGGGAAGGGCCTGCTGCCAGCCAGTCGAAAAAAGGCGCCGCATACGTGCTTGAAGGCGGCGGCATCCAATTGGTTCTTGATCCAGCCGATCTGAAAGCCACGTCGATTGGCAAGCGCCAGTCCACGAACTGGGGTTACAGCGAGTTCCCCGGCGAGAGCGACGCCAAGCTGGGCCTGCCCACGCTCACCAATAACCTGTCTTCCATGCAGAAGAAAAAGTAACCGGAGTCCGTCGTGCCCGCCACCCCACTTACCGCCCACGAATGCTATCTACTGGAACGCTACACCTCACTGGAATACTTCGGCCGCCTGCGCGACGCGTGGGAGGCCACGGTGCATTACGCGGAAGGCATGCTCGACCGCTACATGCAACACCTGCCCGATGCCTACCGCAAGCGCCCCTTGCCCAAGCAACCCGATATCGTCTGGGGCGAGCGCGTGCTACCCAATTTTCGGTCGACGCTGCAAGACCTCTATGACAGCTACATAAAGTTCAGCCACGGTGACTGGTCGGCGTGGGGAGGTGACGGAGTCAGTGGCGATGTTCGCGGCCAGAGGGAGTTCTGGGAAGGCTGGATGGACGAGGTGGAACCCGCGGCTGCCGGCAAGTATTCGGATTTGCTTTATCTGGCAAGTTATCTGGCAGGAAGAATCAACGCCACCCGACATGGCTGGATTCAAGGCTCCCTGAGTTTCAGATACAAGCCTTCCCCCTCTGACCCATGGGAGCCACCTTCGGCTTGGCCTCGCTACCGGCTGAACCCTACCATCCGCGTGGCCTCGGGCGAACCCGTGGCGCATGCCGGCTTGTATTGGCCGGAGACGCCTGACGCGGCCGTGCAATTCCTCGTGCCGACCACACCTGAGCAACCTTGGATTGCGGCGCCAGAGGCCAGCGTGGGCTTGAGTAAAAGCGGTGGCCAATACGACCACGAAGAACCCACCACCTGGATCAAGGTCGAACGCGTTCCCGGTGAAACCGTGGAAGACGGCTTGATGAACCTGCTCGACGGCCAGCCGACGCCGCCTCGCAATGTGCCGGCCGGCCAGCCGTGCCCCCGTGGGGGGTGGTGGTTCACTCCGGCCAAGTCGGGTTCGCACCGCTACTTCAACAAGGGAGATGCGTTTCCCGCCATCGAAAGTAGCGACTACGGCACCACCTTCTGGCAATGGTCGCCGGATCAGGGGCCGCCACGCCTTTGAAATACAGATTCAACCAGGCTCTGGTCTGACCCCGGCCGATCATTGACCTGTCCCTCCCGCGGTTTAACCGCCTCCTCAAGGAAGAAACCATGCTCAGCAAACTGATCCTCAACTCGTACAAGACCCTGCTCGAAATCTCGATGTGGTTGATCCTCATCGGCAGCTTCGTTGGCGGCTGGATCGGCAAGGGCTTCATCGGCGGCATCCTGTCGCTGGTGGTTGCTTTCATCTTCTGCGTAGTGACCTTCGGCGCGTTCTTTGTGCTGATGGACATCCAGAGCTCGGTCAAGGCGATCAAGGAGCGCTGAAGCGATCCGACAGGCGGCGTGGCCGCGTGACGGCCACTGCCTTCGCTACCCAAGGAGATATCGACATGTCAGACGGTCCCCATTACACCTGTCCGCATTGCCGCACGCAGGTGCCACGGTGCCAGGTGTACACGGGTTGCCAAGCCGAAGTGGAATACGGTATGCCCAAGGAAGCGCTCATGGCCGTGCTGCTCGTGGCCATCGTCGCGGGGGTCTATGTGGGCCATCGCACCTATGCATGGTTGGGATGGATCACCTTCGGCGTCTTGCTCGTCGGCGACGGCATGAGCTGTTTCAAGATGTTCGCCAACCGCGTGAACTTTAAACGCCTCTACCACACCCGACGATAAACGCACACGCATTTCGTGGATGATCTGGATTACGTCAGTGCCTCGGCCTTCATCAACCTCAAGCCGCTGCTCGGCCAGCCGATCGGCATGGGGATCGCCACCGCCACCGGCGGCCGGTGCTACTGGCACGGCATCGTCACCCACGCCGCCTCGCTGGGTGCCGACGACGGTTTGGCACGCTACCGGCTCGACATGCAATCAGGGCTGGCGCTGCGCCGCAATACGCTGATTTTCCAGGATCGCAGCGCGCTCGACGTGGTCACCCAGGTGCTGGCCGACTACCCGCAACTCAAGGTACGCACCGAGGTCACCACGCCGCTGCGCACCCGGTCGTCGTCGGCCTGTTCTACAACGGCCCGGCCAACCCTCCGGCGAGAACAGTGGCGTCAATCATTTCGGCACGTTCTCGCATCGCCCGCCACACTTGACAGTCGACACGATGTCCGTCAGCACCATGGATGCACAACCATGCGCCACAACTACAAACCGGAACAGAAGCATGCCATCCTGATGGCGGCGGCGAAGGTGAAGGTCACCGATATCCCGAGATGCTTTGGCATCTCCATAGGCACGTATTACAACTGGCGACATCGGTTCGACCATACCGACAATGCAAGTCTGCGGCTCTATGTGCAAGAGAAGCCACTTCAATCGTCCGCGCTCCACCATGCAGCGTTGTATGGCATCTATCGACGCGACTACATTCCCTCACAAGCTGGTTGGCAGGTGCGCATTCATCGACGCGGCCGTATCGTCGTGGACGCTCGTTTTCGGGACAAGGACTACGGCGGAGCCGATGCCGCGCTTCGTGCCGCGCAGGCGCACCGCGACCTGGCCATTCGCAGGCACACTCCCATGCAGCTGCGCGAACGCAACCAGATTTTGCGTCGCAACAACACAACGGGCGTTCCCGGGGTCACTCGTGTGCTGGATAAAGGGAAATACGATCTTTTTTGTGCTGCCACCATGCTGCCCGATGGTCGTCGGCTTTCCCGCCGATTCTCGATCGCCAAGTATGGCGAGTGCCGGGCGTTCGAGCTGGCTGTCGCGGCAAGACAGGAGCAATTGGAGCGGGTCAAGGGGGTGTTAACCATGCATCCGGCGACCAATGGCCACAACGGGGATACGGGCGATTAGCCACGTTCGCTGCCGCCCTGTGATTACGTCCCACCACGGCTTGCAAGGCCGCCTTGCGCCACCGTCCAGTGCAATCGCCGCGAGCAAGTCGTAAGCTTGCACGGATGCCCATGCGCCTTGCCAACCTGATCGACGGTCGCCTGCAGGCACCGGCCAACGACCGCTACCTCGACGTATTCGAGCCCGCCACCGGCGCGATATTCGCCCACTGCCCCGATGGCGATGCCGCCGACGTCGATGCCGCCGTGCAAGCCGCCCGTCGCGCCGCCCCCGGCTGGGCCGCCACGCCTATCGAACAACGCGCCCAGCTGCTGCATCGGCTGGCCGATCTGATCGAGGCGCGGCTGGACGAATTCGCCGCGCTGGAATCGCGCGACAACGGCAAACCGGTGAAACTCGCCCGCAGCGTGGACATCCCGCGCGCGGTGAGCAACCTGCGTTACTTCGCCGCCGCGGTGATGAACTGGGGCAGCGAATCGCATGCCATGGACACCGGCACACCCGGCACCGGTGCGATCAACGTCACCCTGCGCCAGCCGCTCGGCGTGGTGGGCTGCATCAGCCCGTGGAACCTGCCGCTGTACCTGTTCAGCTGGAAGATCGCGCCGGCCCTGGCCACGGGCAACACGGTGGTCGCCAAGCCCTCGGAAATCACGCCCTGCACCGCCGCCTTGCTCGGCGAACTGAGCATCGAGGCCGGTCTGCCGCCCGGCGTGCTGAATATCGTGCAGGGGCGAGGCCCCACGATCGGCCAGGCCATCATCGAGCACGCCGGCGTGAAAGCGATCTCGTTCACCGGCAGCACCGCCACCGGTGCGCGCATCGCCAGCGTGGCCGCGCCACAGTTCAAGAAAGTCTCGCTGGAACTGGGCGGCAAGAATCCCGCCATCGTCTTCGCCGACGCCGACCTGTCCGATGCCAACCTCGACACCATCGTGCGCTCGGGCTTCGCCAACCAGGGCGAAATCTGCCTGTGCGGCTCACGCTTGCTGGTGCAACGGTCGATCTACGACGGCTTCCGCAAACGTTACCTGGAGCGTGTGCGCGCCCTGCGCGTCGGCGATCCGAACGACGACGCCAGCGATCTCGGCGCGCTGGTCTCCAGGCCGCACTTCGACAAGGTGATGGCCTGCATCGCGCAGGCACGCGCCGAAGGTGGCCAGGTATCGGTCGGCGGCGAGTCGGTGCAACTGCCCGGCCGTTGCGCGGAGGGCTGGTTCGTGGCACCCACGGTGATCGAGGGCCTGTCGAACGACGCCGTCACCAATCAGCAGGAAATCTTCGGCCCGGTGGTGAGCCTGATTCCGTTCGAGGACGAAGCCGAAGCCCAGGCCATCGCCAACGGCACCGGCTACGGCCTGGCAGCCTCGCTGTGGACGCGCGACCTGTCCCGCGCGCATCGGCTGGGCGCGCAACTGGACTTCGGCATCGTGTGGATCAACTGCTGGATGCTGCGCGACCTGCGTACGCCGTTCGGCGGCACCAAACATTCCGGCGTCGGCCGCGAGGGCGGTAGCGAAGCGCTGCGCTTCTTCACCGAACCGAAAAACGTCTGCATCGCCTGGTAAGCGAGTGCCGGCAGCGTGTTGCCGCCGGTTCGCGACGATCAGCCCAGCACCTGCCAACCGCTGGCCGCACGGCGCATCAGCCGACCGTTCTCGTACTGCCACAGGATCATCCAGCCATTGTCGATGATTCGCTGCAACACCTCGTGGCGGGCGATGATCGCGTCGATGGCATGGCGCGGCGCGGCGATCACCGTGGTCTGGCGCAGCGGCTCGTGGCGCCAGCTGCGACCATCGGACAATGACTGGCGCGGGATACCGATGCGCAGGTCGCCGCCATTGCCCTCGAATACACCGATGCGTCCCCCGATCACGTTGTGCAGCACCTTGTTGCCGGCACCGTAATGCAGCGGGTCGGTGGTGGAGGCGTGGTACTGCCAGCCCAGCCAATGGGTCACCACCAGCGGCCCGAGCATCAGCTTTTCCAGCACCGAAAAATCCGCGTCCGCCTGCGCGTCGTAGTCATGCAGGTAACAGCGCGTGAAAAGCGCATGCCGGGTCAGTGCGCGCGGCCCGATGATGAAACCGGCGTTGGTAGTCAGCCCCCACTCTGGCCGGGTTTCCGAGCCATCATTGGCACGCCGGCGGAAGCGCTCCAGCACCTCCGTGACGTCGCCATCCGCGCTCATCCACAGGGTCGGCGCGCGTTCGCGGCGCACACGGTCGCCGGCTGCCGCCAGCGTCTGCTGCAGCTGCTGCCAGCGCGCCTGTTTCGACGCCGGCAACAGATCCAGCTCGAAGCCGGTGATCTCGTCGGTGGTGGTGTTGTGCAGCGCCGCCACGAACCAGGTGGATTCGGGCACATCGATGCCTTCCTCACGCGCCAGCCCCGCGCGCACTTCCGGATCGTTCAGCAAGGCCGCCAGCGCGCGCACGTTGGCCTCGCCGGACTGACCGCCGCAGGCGCCGCAGTCCAGGGTCGAGGCATGTGCGTTGTTGCAGCTCTGGCTGGCATGACCCGCAAGCACCACCAGCGGGGCCAACTGACGGTCGATGCCCATGACGCGCAGGGCACCGGCCGCCAGTGCCACCTGACGCTCCAGTGGCAAGCCCACCAAGCGCGGCCGCGCGAGCGCACGGTAGGCGTGTGGCAGACCGTAATGGTCGTCGTTGTGGCGCGGCGTGGTCGGTGGCCGCAGCCACTGCCACAGGCGCCGCAGATAGCCGAAGCCCACCGCCTCGACATAGGAAAACGTTGTGCTGGGCCAGCGGGTGGTGTTCTGCCACTGGCCGTGGGCAGCCAGTCGCCGGAGACGCTGCCGACGCCCCGGCGCCGCTTCCGGCGACGCGCCGGGGGCAGGCAGGATCTGGTCCTCCACCTCCACTTCAGGAAATGCCAGGCCCGGCAGCTGTGGCCGGCTCGTCTGTGCGCCCAGCGGGCGATAGCTCATCGGCAAGCCGAAGAAGCCGGCGAAGGCACGCGTCTGGATGCCGCTATCCAGCGCCTCCAGCGCGCGGCGCATGGGCTCGCTGCGGATGTCGATGCAGAACACCATCTGTACATCCGTCGTCGCGATCGCCACCGCATCGCCAGCCGGCGTGGTCAACTTGTCCGCCAGTTCGCGCTGGAAGCCCTGCTCCAGCGCCATCTGCCACACCTCGTCCACACGCGCACGATGGGTGACCGTTGCCAGGCGCTGGGGGAATACCTCCCAGGCCATGCGCAGGCGGGCCGCGGCCTGGTTCACCCGGCGCGGGTGACATTCAAGCAGCAAGGCTTCCCACACCAGGCGCATGGCCAGCAATTCGTCCAGATGCCGATCCGTCGCGCCGCGTCCTTCGGCCTGGTGCTTCAACCAGGCACACCACGAGGCCCAGCCGTTGATCGACAGCAACAGCGCCTCGAAATACGGCTCCAGCGCTGCCTCGGGCAGCTGCAAGCGAGCCAGTGCCCAGTGCATCGCGGCCTCGGCGGAATCCGGCAGGCCGCGCAGGACGGCGCGCAAGCCGGGCAGGCCCATGACCATGCCCAGACCCTTCTCGTGCCGCAGCGTGTCGGTCCAGAACCGGTACAAGCCGTGCTGCGCACGCGGCAGCCAGTGCGACTGGTCCTTGTCGAAATACGCGGCGCACACCTGGCTGAGCTGGAACATGATCTCGCCGCGCCACGGCAGGTGACGCGTGCCGCCGGCACCATCGTCCAGCTCGTCGACCACCAGCGGCATCGCCGTCACCGGCGGTTCGTACAACGCCGCCACCAATGCCTGCGCGTCGGGCAGGTCATCGATCGCCGATTGCGCCCGCGCAACTTCCAGATCCGCACGGGTGATCCGGCCCTGGTTCCAGCAATCACGCAGGTAGGCCTGCTGCGGCAGCACGTTGATGCCGCCCAGCAACACCAGCCGCGCCGCCACCTGGCGCACCGGCATGTGAATGCGATGCCAGTGCGGGTTGATCGCTACCGCACCATCCAGCGGCCAGCTTGGGGCGATGCTCCGTACCGCCTGCTGGCACGCCATGCGCACCACCTCGGCATCCACGCCGGAACCGGCCACCTCCGGCACTGTCTCGCTCATGCTCATCTCACTCATCCCTTGCCGGCACGGACTGCGTGGTAGGGAACCGACTGCCCGCCGACCCCGCCTCGTGTTGCGGCCACAAGCGCAGCACCAGTACGGTGTACAACTCGTCCAGATAGAAGCCCGCGTAGATCCACTGGCGCAAGCCGACGAAGCCCTGCGGCCACCACTGCAGCGCCACGAAGCCGGCATACATGAAGGCCATGCCGGCGAACGCCAGCGGCCCGGCGGCCGCGAACGGCGCGAAACCCGCGCCCAGCGGCAGGTACTCCACCACGAAGGCCGCCACCGTGAAGCCCACCACCATCGCCAGGCCGGTCAAGGCGTGCCATCTCCGCTGACGCCCCGGCAACCACAGCAACGGCCCCCATGCCAGCGCCAGGATCGCGCTCCACCACCACGGCCAAGCCAGGTCGGCCAGCAGATGCTGCCCGCACCAGACCACGGCGTACCCCAACAGTGGTGCCCACAGCAGGCTCAGACGCCCGTTGTGGCCGTCTTCGTGCAACCGCAGGATGCGCGTGTTGCGTACCGCCGACGATGCCGCCAGGAACGAATGTGCCTTGTACAGCGAGTGCCCCAGCAGATGCAGCGCGGCCAGCTGATACAGGCCCAGCCCGCATTCCATCAACATGAAACCCATCTGGCTCAAGGTCGACCAGGCCAGGTGCACCTTCAGGCTGACCCGGGTGATCATCACCGTCCCGCCCAGCACCGTGCTGACCAGGCCGATCACCACCAGGCACCAGTGCGCGACGTCGGACACGCCCAGCAGCGGCGCGAAGAACACCAGCACGTAGCCACCCAGGTTGACCACGCCGGCATGCAGCAGGGCCGACACCGGTGTCGGCGCCTCCATCACCTGGATCAGCCAGCCGTGTACCGGCAACAAGGCCGTGCGCAGGATCACCGCCAGCGCCAGCAAGGTGGCGCTGGCGCTGAGCTCCGGCGCGCGCACCCCGGCAGCCACCTGCGCCATCAGCACGCTCAGCGAACCACTGCCCACGGTGCGCCAGGCCAGTACTGCCGCCACGATCAGCAGCAGGTCGGCCAACCGGTCGGCAATGCGCTTCTTGTGCGCGGCCAGCTGCGCGAAGCCGCGCTCGGGATAGAACGTGAGCAGCCGCTGCATGCCGAAACCGATCGCCATCCACGCGCCAATCAGGGTCACCCAGTGGTTGGCCAGCAGCAGGAAATGCACGCTGGCCAGCACCACGGCCAAGGATGCGATGTAGGTGCCCTGGCGGTGTTCGCCTCGCAAATGGCGCATCGAGTACACGCCGATCACGGTGCCCAGAAACTGCACCAGCAGGCTCACCCAGCAGCCGAACAGATTGGGCGCAAACCAGGCATGCCCGCCGCCGAAAGCAGGGTGACCGGGCATCCGGGCAACGATCAGCTCCAGGCCCAGCGAGATCGCCGCAAACACCAGCGCCAGCACGGCCAAGCGGTTGAAACCCTGCCAGCGCGCGATTGTCGAGGTACGAAAGACGCGCGGCGTCCAGGCGGCACCGAGCATCAGCAGGGCCGGCAGCAAGGCGACCGCATGATTGATGGCAAGCAGCAAGTCCATGTCCCTCCCGGAGCAAAACAGGCGCCATGATCCGGGAAAACAAAGTTTGTGTAAAATATATTTAATACGACTTTTCGTTCTGAAAAATAGAACAATGGACTTACAGCAACTCAACTTCCGCCACCTGTTTGCCTTCTGGAAAGTCACGACCGAGGGCCGCCTGACGCAGGCCGCCCGCGCGCTGCACGTCTCCCAGTCGACGCTTTCCACGCAAATCCAGCACCTGGAGGAACGCCTCGGCCATCCCCTGTTCGAACGCCGGGGCCGGCAGATGCTGCTGACCGCCACCGGGCGACAGGTGTATCGCTACGCGGAAAACATCTTCGGCCTGGGCGAGGAGATGCTGGGCTGGCTGGACGGCCATTACGAAGGCATGGCGCGAGTGCGCATCGGCGGTGTGTCCACCATGAGCCGCAACTACCAGGAAAACCTGTTCCGGCCAATGATGCGCGACCCGACGGTGGTGCTGACCATCGAATCGGGCACGCTGGACGAACTGGTCCAGCGCCTGCTGCAGCACAAGCTCGACCTGGTCTTGGCCAACTCTCCCGTATCGTCGTCGCCCGACCAGCCCCTGCACTCGAAATTCCTCGGCAGCCAGGAGATTTCGGTGGTGGGCCAGACCGCCATCTGGGGCAGGCGCAAGCTGCGCATTCCCGAGGACCTGGACGGCCAGCCGGTGGCGCTGCCCGGCGCGCGCCATGCGCTGCGCGCCGAGTTCGACGCCTTGTGCTCCTCGGCCAACGTCAACCCGCAGTTGCGTGCGGAAATCGACGACATGACCATGCTGCGACTGGTGGCGCGTGACAGTGGCTGGCTGACGATCCTGCCCGCCGTGGTGGTGCAGGACGAGCTGGAATCGGGCGCACTCACACGCGTGGGACAATCCGATCTGCTGCGCGAGCGCTTCTACGCCATCACCACGCAGCCGAGCCAGCACCCGGCCGCTCTCGACCTGATCCTGGAGGCTGCCGTCCCAGCGGAAATGCGCACAAACGCATGAATGTCCTCACGGCATGGTGAGCAACACGACTGCGCAGCCATGCCATCCTTCCCACTGACCAGGAGCACCGAGCCATGCATGATCCCGATAGCCCCATCCGCACCGATACCGCACCCGCACCGGTGGGTGCCTACCCGCACGCCCGGCGGGTCGGCAACCTGCTGTTCCTCTCCGGCGTCGGTCCGCGCGTACCGGGTACCGATGAGGTAGTCGGCAACGTATACAACCCGCTCGGCACCCTGGTCGGTCACGACATCGAAGCCCAATGCCGGCAGGTGTTCGCCAACGTGCGCGCGGTGCTGGAAGCCAGCGGCACGCGTTGGCAGGACCTGGTCGACGTCACCGTGTTCCTCACCGACATGCAGCGCGATTTCACCACCTACAACCGGCTCTATGCGGAACACTTTGCCGGCGTGGATGCCTGCCGCACCACGCTGGGCATCACCGCGTTGCCCACGCCAATCGCAATCGAGTTGAAGTGCGTGGCGGTGATAAACGCCCACGCATGAAAAAGCCCCGACGCGGCCATGCCGGTCGGGGCTTTCCGACAGGTCGCGAAAACGCGACCCGGGCCTGCTGGCGGATTACTTCCCGCCGGCGGCGGCCGTCGTGGCGGCCTTCTTCGCGTGGGCCTTGTGGTGGTGCTTGTGGTGCTTCTTGGCGTGATGATGCTTGGCGGTCGTCTTGGTGGCCGTCATGGAATGGGTCGCAGCCTGCGGAGCGGCGGCTGCCGACTGGGCAAACACGGAACCGGAAAGAGCCACGCCCGCAACAAGCAGGGTAGCGATCGCAAGTTTACGAATCATGATCGTGAGCCTCGGAAGATTGATGCCGCGGACCCGGCCGGAACCCGGCTGCCTCGGGCGGCGCGACATGCCAACAATGCATCCGTCTTGGCATACCGTGACTGAACGAAAATCCGGGACGGCAGGTCCCCTTCCCCACACCCAGGCGGGCCGGCTCACCCGCCCAGGCAGGCCCGTAGCAATTGGCCGATCAGCGCCTGCACCGGCGCCGCCTTGGCGTCGTCCCAGGCAAAGCTGTCCTCGTCCATGTAGCGGTGCTGGGACAGCTCCAGCTGGACCGCCTGCACGCCTTCCCCGGGCTGGCCGAAACGCCGGGTGATGAAGCCGCCCTTGAAGCGGCCGTTGACCACGAAATCGTAGTCCTCCTGCGATTCCAGCACGTTGGTGAGTCGCCACTGCAGGTCGGCGCCACAACTGCTGCCGTCGGCGGTGCCCAGGTTGAAGTCCGGCAAGCGGCCTTCGAACAGCATCGGCACATGACTGCGGATGGAATGACCTTCCCACAGCACCACATGGCCATGCTGCACGCGTAGCCGCTCGACCTCTTCGGCCAGCGCGCGGTGATAAGGCTGCCACCAGTCGGACACGCGCTGCGCGATCTCGTCGGCGTCCGGCTCCTGGCCTTCGAGATACAAAGGCTGGCCATCGAATCCGATGGTGGAGACCAGCCCGGTCTCGCGCCGCCCCGGATACAGCGCATGGCCGTCGGCCGGTCGATTGAGGTCGACCACGTAACGCGAAGCCTGCGGCCGCAAGACACTGGCGCCCAACTCCCGAGCCAACGGCTCGTAGAGCTTGCCGACATGCCAATCGGTATCCGGCGAGCGTCGCGCCGCCGGCTGCATGCGCGCAGCGATGGCGTCGGGAATATGGCTGCCGTCGTGCGGCAGGCTGATCAGCAGCGGCGCCGTGCCGCGTTCGAGCGTGAAGATATCCATGGCCGTGCAGTTTGGCGCCCCCTGCTCAGCGCAGCAACACCACTTCTTCCGCTGCGGTCGGATGGATCGCCACCGAGGCCTTCAGGTCACGTCGATGCAAGCCCATCCGCAAGGCCACCGCGAAACCCTGCAACAGTTCTTCCGAGCCAGGCCCAAGTGCATGGATGCCGAGCACGCGTTCGTCCTCGCCCACGCAAACCAGTTTCACCATGCTCTGCTCGTGGTGGCCCGCCACCATCAACTGCAGCGGCGTATAGCTGCCCGCGTGGATACGTACCGCGTCGCCGTGGCGCTCACGCGCCTCACGCTCGGTCAAACCCACGCCCCCCAGCGGCGGTTCGGCGAACACCACGCTGGGAATCGCCTCGTAATCGAAATGCGCCTGCGGCTCGCCGCCGAACAGGCGCTGCGCCAATGCATGACCGGCAGCCACCGCCACCGGGGTCAGCGCATGGCGACCGGTGACGTCGCCAATCGCGGTGATGCCGGGCACGCTGGTGTTCTGGAATGCGTCCGTCTGCACATGACCCTTGGCATCGAGCGCGACCTCCACGGCATCGAGGCCGAGTCCGTCGGTATTCGGCGTACGCCCCACCGCCCACAGCACCGCGTCATACGGGCCATGGCTGGCACCGCTGGCATCGCGCAAGCGAATGTCGCCGGGAGTGCCCTGCGCCGCGACCACCTCGACATCGCGCACGATGCGCATGCCGCGAGCCTGCATCTGGGTCGCCAGCGCCTCGACCAGCGCATCATCGAAACTCGACAGCAGACCACCACGCACCAGCAGATCCACCTGGCAACCCAGGCCATGCATCACGCAGGCGAACTCGGTCGCCACGTAGCCACCACCCACCACGGCGATGTGTCGCGGCGCGGCTTCGAGCATGAAGATGTCGTCGGACACCATGCCCAGTTCGAACCCGGGGATATCCAGTCGGCGCGGGCGGGCACCGGTGGCGATGACGATCTGCGGAGCGCTGTAGCGTGCTCCGTCAGCGTCGAGCAGCGTGTTCGCCGCGACGAAGCGCGCCGCCGAAGACAGCACATGGATGCCCTCTTCGTCCAGCCGTTGCGCATAGCGCTGGCGGATACCGGCGATGTAGTCATCGCGCTGGCGACGAAAGCGCGCCCAGTCCAGCGGCGCCGGCGTCACCGCGAAGCCGATATCGGCAGCCAGCCGCTGCGCCTGCGCCCATTGCGCGGCAAACCACATCGCCTTCTTCGGCACGCAGCCACGATTGACGCAGGTGCCGCCCAGCGCGTCGGGATCGAACAGGGCGACCCGTGCGCCCAACTTCGCCGAACGTCGCGCCACGGTCAGGCCGGCGGAGCCGGCACCCAGCACGATCAGGTCGAAAGCGTGGCTCATCGTCGTTCTCCGCGCAAAGCATGGAGCATAACCAACTCGGTGAAACCCGACGTCAAGCCCTGCTTTACAAGCCGAAGCGCGCGGGCGCGTAAGGCGCCGGATCGATCGCCGGCGCGCCGCTGGCGATCTGCGCGGCGACCAGTTCGCCGGTCGCCGCCGACATGCTCACGCCAAGCATGCCGTGCGCGGTGGCCAGGTGCAGGTTCGACCAGCGCGTACTGGGGCCGATGATCGGCACTTCATCCACGCTCATCGGCCGCCAGCCCCACCATTCCTCCAGCAACTCCGGGCCTTCCGGCTCGTGCAGGCCGTGGGCCGCACCACGACGCAATGCATCCAGGCGGGTGCGATTGAGTCCTTCGGCATAGCCGGAGAACTCCATCGTGCTGCCCAGCCGGTAACCGCTGTCCCAGGTGGTGACACAGACGGCTTCCTCACGCAATACCAGGGCAAAGCGTGGCGCCTGCGCGGGTCGCGTGTAGGTGATCGAATAGCCCTTGCCCGGCTGCATCGGCAAGCGCAGGCCAAGCTGACGAGCGAGCAACGGCGACCACGCACCCAGCGCCATTACCACGCGGTCGCCGCTGAACACGCCACGCGTGCTGCGCACGTGGGTGAGGCGGCGTGCATTCGTGTCGAGCCGATCGATCTTTGCGCCACTGACGATGGCGCCGCCCAGATCACGCACGCGTTGCGCCAGCTCGGCAACGTAGCGATCCGGACGCAGGCGCGCATCGCCCGGATGAAACAGCCCGCCAACGACACCCGGCTTCAGCGCCGGCTCCATCGCCTCCACCTCGGCACCGCCCAGACGCTGCACGTCGACGCCAAGCCGATCGAGCACGGCGGCATGATGACGCTCGTCAGCTGCCTGCAGCTTCGCGGTGCGATAGACATACAACTCGCCGCCTTCCACGAATTCGCACTCGATACCTTCGGCGCGGATCAGCTCGCCGAGCACCTGTCTGGAACGCTGCAGGATGGCCGAACGCGCGGCCGCGGCGCGATGGAAATCGCTCCAGTTGCAATGCCGTGCGAAGCCGAGCAGCCAGCGCAAGCGCGCGCCATCGAAGCGCGGGTTGAGATAAAGCGGCGCATCGGCGCGCAGCATCGAACGCAACGCCAGCCCGAACGTGCCGGGCATCGCCAGGGGCGCCGCATGGCTGGGCGTGATCGTGCCGCAGTTGCCATGCGAGCTGCCGCAGCCAGGCGTGCCCTGCTCCAGCACGCGCACGCCGACGCCGGCCTTCAGCAGGTACAACGCACACGACAACCCGACCACGCCACCGCCGAGAATCAGTACATCGCTATGGGAATGGTCCATCCGGGTATTGTATGCGAGAGCACGTCTCGCGTTCGTTGCGGACACTTGCACGGGGCACGGGCCGGGCGCACGATCATGTCGCCCCGGACGCATGAGCCCCCCGCATGTGGAACAGAGCCGTCATCGCACTTTGCCTGATCCCGTTGCTGGCGCCATGCACAGCCGCAGCGCAATCCTTCGACAGGGCCCAGATCCGGCTCTTCAAGACCCTGCATCGCCTACCCGGCGCCCTGGCGCGCTACGACTATCTGCAGAAAGCGATGCCGGATCTTGCCAAGCCCGATCGCATCGTGGCCATGCAACTGCTGTCCTCTGCCGAGTGCGAACTCGGCCTCTACAACCAGGCCATACTCGGCTTTCCGCTCAAGATGACGCCGCCGGCGGAGCTGGTTCTGCCCCAGGCCTCGCAATGGCAAGCCGCCAGTGCCGTCGACGTCATCAGCCGACTCGCCGCCGATCGACGCATCGTGATGATCAACGAGGCGCACCACGACGCGCATACCCGCGTGCTTGCCCTGGAACTGTTGCCGCGTTTGCGCGCACTGGGCTTCGATTACTTTGCCGCCGAAGCGCTGGTTGACACGGATCCCGATCTCGAAAAGCGCGGCTATCCGACCGCGGCCAGCGGTACCGAGTACCTGCAGGAGCCGGTCTATGGCGAGATCGTGCGAGAAGCCATCCGGTTGGGCTTCACCGTCGTGCCCTACGACGTCGAGGGCCATATGTCGACACAAGCCCGCGACATCGGGCAGGCCGAGAACCTTTACCGGGAAGTCTTTGCCAGGGATGCCCACGCCCGTCTGTTCGTCCTTGCCGGCTACGCCCATATCGACAAGGCCAAGGGGCGACTCGGCAACGTCCTGCCGATGGCCGCGCAGTTGCAGGCGTTGACCGGGTTCGATCCGTTGTCCATCGACCAGACCCAGTTCCTGGAGACCGGCAAGAACCACTCGGGCGATTACCAGCAACTGATTGGTCGCTTCCGCCCGAAGACCGCTTCGGTGCTGGTCAACCGCAGCGACGGAAAGGTCTGGAGCGCGAGTCCCGCGCTCTACGATGCCAACGTCATCCTTCCGCCGACGGTAACCGTCCGGTCCTTTGGCAACGATCGCATGCTCAACGGCGAGGCCGTCAAGAACGTGACGGATGCGTCGCGCCTGACACTTGGCTCGCTCACCACCATGGACTGGATGCAACGCCCGGCCTGGCTGTCACTGGAAGGCACGCGCCGCCACGTCGCCATCGACTCATCGTTATGCCGGATGCGCCTGCCCTGTGTCGTCGAAGCGACGTATGCCGACGAACCGGCCGATGCCATCGCAGCCGACCGCTATGCGTTCGTGCGCCCGGATACCGCAAGCGACCTGTATCTGCGGCCCGGGCATTATCGATTGACCGTCAAAGGCCTTGGTGGCAAGACACTGAGCCAGCAAACCATCACGGTCACCGGGCCACGCACGGAATCACTTCCGACGAGCCGGTGAGCTTGCGGCATGCGGACAAACCTCACGATTCGCGCGAGAAAGTCTTGCCCCGTGCCGATCCGTACTGCACGCTGGCTGCCATTCACCTTGGGGCACTCCTGCATGTCGACGCGATCTGCGGCACTTCTGCTGCTGGGCCTACTCATGCTTTGCCAACCCGCCCGCGTGCCTGCCCAAAGCCGTGCTTCCAGCGCAACCACGCGGCCTCGCGACCTGCTTGCCGAACTGAAACCACTGCCGAACGACCTTGCGCGCTACCAGTACCTGCTGACGATCACGTCGACCGGGGAGAACACCACCGCCCGACAACTGCTCGCCTCGGTGGAAGACCAGCTTGGCCTGTACGACGGCGCCATCACCGCGTTTCCGTTCGACAACCGCATCGTGCCGCCGCCGAAGATTCCACTGCCGACACCGGTTGACTGGCGCGCGGAGAATGCCGTCGCGGCGATCGCCGCGCAGGCCAATCGTCATCGCATCGTGATGATCAACGAGGCGCACCACGATGCGCACACGCGCGAACTCACCCTGCTACTGCTGCCAAAGTTGTACGCCGAAGGCTTCCGCTACCTGGCCATCGAGGCACTGGGGTCGAACGACCCGGGGCTGATGAAACGCGGCTACGCCATCAACGGCAGTGGCAGTGAATACCTGCACGAGCCCGTCTACGGCGAAATCGTGCGCCAGGCCATTCGAATCGGCTACATCCTCGTCCCCTATGACTCGGATGCGCCCACCGCATCCGGACGCGAAGCGGGGCAGGCCCGCAATATCTACCGGCAGGTATTCGCAAAAGATCCGCGCGCGAAATTGCTGGTGCATGCCGGCTACGCGCATATCGACAAGGCCCCCGGCAACCTCGGTGACAACGTACAGCCGATGGCCGTGCAACTTGGCCGACTGGCCGGCGTCGAGCCGCTGAGCATCAACCAGACCCAGTTCCGCGATATCGCCCCCGGCAAGCCGGACCCTGGCGCCTATGGCGTGCTGGTCGAACGCTTCCATCCCTTGCAACCCACCGTCTTGCGCAACAGGCAGTCCGGAGCGCTCTGGAGCTCGGACCCGGCGCGGCACGACATCAGCGTGATCCTGCCATCCGCCGGCACCGACTCTCGCCCACACTGGCTCTCGCTCGACGGCAAGCGTCAACCACGCCTGG
This sequence comes from Rhodanobacter sp. FW021-MT20, assembly GCF_041107475.1. Lineage (NCBI taxonomy): Bacteria > Pseudomonadati > Pseudomonadota > Gammaproteobacteria > Lysobacterales > Rhodanobacteraceae > Rhodanobacter > Rhodanobacter sp. FW021-MT20. The sequence goes on from NZ_JBGBPX010000010.1 coordinate 83,188, forward strand.
TCAACACCGACCTCTGCCACGCGCACATTCCGTGCATCGTCGAAGCGCATTACGCCGACGAACCCGACACAGCCACCGCGGCCGATCGCTACACCTTCCTGCACGACGACGAACAGAACATGCTGTATCTGTATCCCGGCCGCTATCGGGTGCGCGCCGTCGATGCAAAAGGCCAGACGCTCGGCAGCCGCACCTTGTTGCTGGACGAGCACTGACGCGCGCTGCTTGCAGTCGATGAATTACTGACGTAATCTGAAGTCGAGACTACGCGTGTAATTCATTGGACCGCCACCCATGCTGCCATCCCCGATCCCCATCAGCGAAGCCGAAAGCCTTGTCATGGAGCCGCTATGGCGCGAATCGCCACTGGCCTCCGAGCAGATCGTCGCCGCCGTGCAGGCGGACAGCGACTGGCACGAGAAAACCATCCGCACCCTGCTCAACCGCCTGCTCGGCAAGGGCGCGGTGAGCGCGGAAAAGGACGGCCGGCGCTATCTCTACTCGCCGGTACTGAGCCGCGAGCAATGGCAATCGCAGGAAAGCCGCAACCTGCTCGATCGCGTGTTCGGCGGCCGGGTGGCACCGCTGCTGGCGCACTTCAGCCGGCACGAGAAACTGAGCGCGAAAGACGTCGACGAGCTGCGCAAGTTGCTCGATGCGATCGAACGCAAGGAGCACTGACATGGATACCGCACTGTTGCGCATGCTGCTGTTCGTCACCGTGGGACTTGGCATCGTGCTGCTCTTGCGCAAACCCGCGCGTCGCCTGTTCGGTGCCGGCCCCGCGTTCACGCTGTGGTGCCTGCCGATCGCGCTGGCGGCAATGCCTTGGCTGCCGGCATCGCCGCACGGCTGGGCGATTTTGCCGCCGATCCATGTGCTGGCGTTCACGCAACCCGTTATCACGACGACCGCTGGCGACCACCCCTGGCACAACGTGCTGCTCGCCTTGTGGCTGCTGGGCGCTGCTGCCGGAGGGCTCCGCCTGATCGTGCACTACCTGCGGCTGTGTCGCGACACCCGGCCCCTGCCGCCCGACATGCGCCGCCATCTGCCCGCGGACTTGTCCGAACGCGATGCCCGCCGGCTGCGCCTGCATCCATCCGGCCCGGCTGTGCTGTGGGCGCCGCGCGCACACGTTCTGCTGCCGGAGGATTTCCACGAGCGCTTCGACATGGCCGAACGCCAGCTCGTGCTACGCCACGAACTTGGCCACGTCCATCGGGGCGATCCGCTGTGGAGCCTGCTGGCGGAACTGGTGGCCGTGCTGCTGTGGTTCCATCCGTTGGCCTGGCTGTCACTGCCGCGCTTCCGTCTCGACCAGGAGCTGGCCTGTGACGAACACGTGCTGCGCGCCTCGCCCAGGGACGATGCCCCGTACGCCCGCACCCTTTTGCGCAGCGCCGGCGTGGCCGCCCAACCCGCCCTGATTCCCTGGCTCATCGAGCCCCAACTGAAGGAGCGACTCACCATGATCCGTCGAAATCATTGCAGTGCCACGCGCCGTCGACTCGGTTACGGGTGTCTCGCCCTGGTGGTGGCGGGCAGCATCTCGCTCGCCCAGGCCGCCACATCCAAACAGGCCGACGTACCGGCCACCCAGGCCATGAGCTACAACGCACAATTCCGTCCGAGGTACCCGGTCGACGCGCTGCACAACAAGGAACAGGGCACCGTCGTCCTTCGGGCGCTGATCCACGCCGATGGCAGCGTGGGCAGCATCAGCTACGACGCCAAGCGCAGCACCACCACGTCCACCGATCTGATCACCTCGGCCAGCGATGCGGTGAAACAGTGGCACTTCCAGCCACGCATGAAGAACGGCAAGGCAGTCGAGGGCTATGCCCGGATACCGATTGACTTCAGCCTCGACGAGCCCAGCGCAACGCCGGCAAAGCAAGTTGAGAAAAATTCTTCGAAAGTGAACCAATCATCTTGATTTGCATGTAATTTGTTGACTTGATAACCTCGGCACGTCTCACCCGAGGTTGTCCCATGCGGTTTGCCAGTGCCCTCAGTTTGTCTGTCCTGCCGCCGCACGCAGCAACGCGGCTGCGACTGGCCACGCTACTGGCCCTGATTCTGCTGCTGGCCGCCTGCGCCAGCAGTCCGCACCGGCACGAACGTACCTTCAAGCCCTCGGATTCCGCGCTGGCCAACGAGCCGGCCCGCGCGCCGACAGGTGAGGTCGCCACCGCCAACGACGTACTGTTCCGGGCGCTGGCGCTGGTCGGCACGCCTTACCACTGGGGCGGCAACACGCCGGAAAGTGGCTTCGACTGCAGCGGGCTGGTGGACTACATCTACCGCCACGGCGCCGACATCGTGCTGCCGCACAGCTCGCGCGACATGGCCCGCACGGATGGCCGCAAAGTGAAAAGCATGCGCAATCTGATGAGCGGCGACCTGGTGTTTTTCGACATCGGCGGCAGCATCAGCCACGTCGGCGTCTACGTGGGCAAGGGGCGTTTCGTGCATGCCCCGAACAGCGGCGGCACCGTGCGCCTGGACGACATCGATGGGCCGTACTGGCGCGACCACTTCGCCTATGGGAAGCGGCTGCTGGATTGATCGAGGCTTTCTCCCTCTCACCGTCGGAGAGAGGCGCGCTTGCGACAAACACGCCTGATTCAGGCCTTCGCAAGCACCCGCCCCTCATCCCGACCTTCCTCGCTCCTCAAGTCTGGCGCCATCCATGGCGCCTCTCCGCGTACTCCCCGACGGAGAGAAGGGGCTAACGGAAAACGGCGCCCATGGGGCGCCGTTTTGCTTTTACCGTGGAAAGCGCACTTTTCAGTGGGCTTCGGCACCCGGTGCATGGGCGTGGCCGTGCTTGATTTCCTCTTCGGTGCCATCCCGGACTTCCTGGATGGCCACGTCGAAATTCAGCGTCTTGCCGGCCATCGGATGGTTGAGATCCACGTCGACCGCACTCATGCCGACCTTGTGCACGGTCACCGCGCGGTGGCCGCCTTCCTTCAGCGCCAGCACGGTGGTCATGCCCGGCTTGAGGTGCTTGGCATCCTGGAAGTACTTCTTCGGCACGCGCTGGATCTGGCCGTCCTGGCGCTCGCCGTAGCCGTCGGCCGGCGCGATCTCGACCTGCAGGTTGTCGCCGGCTTCATGCTCTTCCAGCGCCTTTTCCAGGCCCGGGATCAGCTGGCCGTGGCCGAGCAGGATCCACAACGGTTCATCACGGTCATGCGAGCTCTCGACCTTCTCGCCATCGACGGTGAGCGTGTAGTGGAGTGCGACGACTTTGTCCTTGCCAGCCTTCATTGCCTGTCTCTCGGATGGGTGCAAAACGCGGATTCTATCAGGACGCGGCCCGGCCGAAGCCTATGCCGCGCGCTTCCGGCCCCAGCCACAGCAACAGCGCCAGCACGATGGCCACCACGGCGATCCACGCCGACATGGCAAAGGCGAAGTCGCCGCCGTGGTGATCGGCGATCCAGGTCTGCGCGGTGGCCGTCCCCGCCGCCAGCAGGTTGCCCACCTGGTAGGCAAAGCCCGGCAAGGTGCCGCGCACCTCGTCCGGCGACAATTCGTTGAGATGGGTCGGCACCACGCCCCAGGCGCCCTGCACCATCACCTGGATCAGGAACGCGCCCGCGGCGAGCAACACCAGCGAGCCACCGTACATCCACAGCGGGATCACCGGGATCGCCAGCAGCGCCGCCACGATCATCGCCTTGCGCCGCCCCACCCGCTCTGACCATGCGCCGAAACACAGGCCGCCCACCAGCGCGCCCAGGTTGAGCAGCGCCACCAGCAGGAAGGCCGTGCCGGAGCTCGTGTCCAGGTGCAGGTTCACTTCCTCGAAGGTGTGATACATGTCCTGCGAGCCGTGGCTGAACATGTTGAATGCGGTCATCAACAGCATCAGGTAGATGGCCAGCTTCCAGTGCCCGCGCATGGCGTCGAGCACGTTCACGCGCCGATGTGCCTCGCGGTTCGCCTGCCATGCCGGCGACTCCGGCACCTTGCGGCGGATGTACAGCACCAGCAGGGCCGGCAGCGCACCCACCACGAACAAGCCGCGCCAGCCGATATGGTCGATCAGCAGCCAGTTCGCCAGCGCCGCCAGGAAAAACCCGCAGGGGTAACCGCTCTGCAGCAGGCCGGACACCAGTCCACGCGACTTCGCCGGAATCGACTCCATCGCCAGCGAAGCGCCGATGCCCCATTCGCCGCCCATGCCGATGCCGAACAGAAAGCGCAGCACCAGCAACACCGTCAGCGACGGCGAGAACGCGGTAGCCAGCTCGAACACCGAAAACAGGATCACGTCCAGCATCAGGATCGGCCGACGTCCGAAGCGATCCGCCAACCGACCGAAGATCAGCGCACCGATCGGTCGCGCCGCCAGGGTCAGGAACAGGCCGTAGGTCACCGCTTCCTTGCTGGCGTGGAATTCGTGCGCCACACCGAGCACCACGAAGGTGAGCAGGAAGTAGTCGAACGCATCCAGCGTCCAGCCGAGGAAACTGGCCAGCACGGTGTGCCGCTGCTCGTGGCTCAGCTCACGCAAGGGTGCCAGGAACGTCATGCCACGGCTCCGGAAGAGGGTCTGCGCGCAGGCTAGCATGCGCCCGCACCGCCGCTGCATCGAAGCGCAAGCATTTGCGTCGACGCATGGTTTGCGGCCACCATCGGGGCATGGCTCCGTCAACGACGCAACCCGGCGGCAACCCGCGGCCGCAGTCCGATCGCACCATCCGGCACGCCATCGCCAGCCGTTACGACACGCACGGCCGGCGAGGCTACGTCCGCGGCAAGCTGGCTGGCGACCCGGTCTATGCCGCGATGGCCGGCGTGCTTGCCGGCGCCGAGCCGCTGCCCCTGCTGGACATCGGCTGCGGCATGGGCCTGCTGGGCCAGTACCTGCACGCCCATGGCGCCCTGCATGGTTATCTCGGCATCGACCACGACGAACGCAAGATCGCCTCGGCCCGCCACGCGGCCGCTGCGCTGGGCAACGGCCTGCAATGGCGCTGCACCGATGCCGCCGAACTGCCCGACTTCCACGGCCATGTCGCGCTGCTGGACGTGCTGCATTACCTGCCCGCCAATCAGCAGGCAGCCGTGCTGGCGCTGGCGGCCCGGCACCTGGCCCCGGGTGGCCGGCTGGTCATCCGCAACGTGTTGCGCGAACCGAACTGGCGCTACCACGCCACCCGCCTCGAGGAATTCTTCCTGCATGCCACCGGCTGGATGCGTGTGGCGCCGCAGCATTACCCCTCGGCCGACGAGATCCGCACGGAGCTTGAAGGCGCCGGATTGCTGGTACAGACCCGGCCCTTGCGGGGGCATACCCCGTTCAACAGCTACCTGATCGTGGCCCGTCGCCCCCACTGAACCGCCGCCTGGCGAGGCCGGCAGATGGCGTGCCCCGGTTTCCGCTATACTCTGCCGGCGGTTCCCCAACCGTTGCGACTCGCGTCGCCCCATTTCCCCCAAACACCGCAACACGGTTCTGCATGAACGCTCCGGGTTGCACAGGAGTCATTCATGTCTTTCGAATCACTGGGCCTCGTGCCCACGTTGTTGCGTGCGCTCGCCGAACAGGGCTACGCCGAACCCACCCCGATCCAGGCAGCCGCCATTCCCGAGGTGCTGGCCGGCCACGACCTGCTGGCCGCCGCGCAGACCGGCACCGGCAAGACCGCCGCGTTCGCCCTGCCGCTGCTGCAGCGACTGATCGATGCCCCCGCCGCCACGCCGCGCCGCCCGCGCGTGCTGATCCTCACCCCGACCCGTGAGCTGGCCGCGCAGATCGACGACAACCTGCGCGCCTATGCCAAGTACCTGCACGTGCGCAGCGCGGTGATCTTCGGCGGCGTCGGCATGGGTCCGCAGATCAACGCCTTGCGCCGCGGCGTGGACGTGGTGATCGCCACCCCGGGCCGCCTGATCGACCACATGCAGCAGCGCAACATCGAGCTCTCCGGCGTCGACGTGCTGGTACTGGACGAAGCCGACCGCATGCTCGACATGGGCTTCCTGCCCGCGCTCAAGCGCATCCTCACGGCCGTACCGAAGCAGCGCCAGACGCTGTTGTTCTCGGCCACCTTCGCCGCGCCGATCAAGGCGCTGGCGATGCAGTTCATGCGCCAGCCGCGCGAAGTCTCGGTGAGCCCGCCGAACACCGTCACGCAGTTGATCACCCACCACGTGCATCCGGTGGATGCCTCGCGCAAGCGCGACCTGCTGCTGCACGTGCTGAGCCAGGACAGCCGCCGTCAGACGCTGGTGTTCAGCCGCACCAAGCACGGTGCCGACAAGCTGGTGAAGTTCCTGGAGGTGTCCGGCCTGCGCGCCGCCGCGATCCACGGCAACAAGAGCCAGAACGCACGCACCCGCGCGCTCAGCGACTTCAAGAGCGGCCGCGTCACCGTGCTGGTGGCCACTGATATCGCCGCCCGCGGCATCGACATCGACCAGTTGCCGGTGGTGATCAACCACGACCTGCCGATGGTGGCCGAAGACTACGTGCACCGCATCGGCCGCACCGGTCGCGCCGGCTCCGAGGGACTGGCGCTGTCGCTGGTCAGCCACGACGAGTCGGGTCTGCTGCGCGACATCCGCAAGCTGCTCGACCAGGACATCGCGATCACCGAGGTGCCCGGTTTCGAACCGTCAACGCCGCTGCGCCTCGACGCCGGTGCGCCGCGTCCCAAGCAGGGTCAGCGCCAGCCGCGTCCGCCGCGACAGAATGGCAATGGTGCGTCGACGCAGCGTCCGCATGGCCGTGGCCCGTCGAACGGCAACAACCCGCACGCCGCCGGCAACCGCAAGCGCCGCCGCCCGGGTGGCCGCCCTGCCGCCAAGGCCTGACGATCCTGTCGCCCTGCCACGACGATGTCGTGGCAGGGCGCTCATGTCGTCCAACCTGATTGGCGACAAGGTTCAACCGATACCTCACCGTTCGCCCTGAGCGTAGGCCCGTAGGGCCGGAGTCGAAGGGTGATCGCCTGCAGGCGCTTCGGCTTCTTCGCTCCTCAAAACCGTAGCCATCCGTGGCTACTCTCCGCGTGCGCTTGCCAAGGCAAGCTGCGCTCAGCGCGAACGGTCTTTCTTGGCCGAGCTTCGTCGCCAACCAAATAGTTCAAAGCCTCGGCGAATCCGGCGATCGTCTGGCGGGCATGCGCGCCTCAATCCCCGGCGCGCGTTTTCGCCGTCAGCACGTGGTCCTGCCACGTGCCGGCGATGCGCAGATAGTTTTTCGCATAGCCCTCGCGCTCGAAGCCCAGCCGCGCCAGCAGGCGTGCGCTGCGTTCGTTGATCGGCAAGTGGTTCGCCATCACGCGGTGCAAATCCAGTTCGCCAAAGGCCCAACCCAGCGCGGCTTGCAGGGCTTCGTACATCAGTCCCTGCCCTTGCGTCCGAGCCGCCGCGCCATAGCCGAGCAGGCAAGCCTGGAACGGGCCGCGCATCACGTTGGCGAAGGTGATCGTGGCGAGGATCTCCGTCTCGCCCGTGTCGAACACGGCCAGCGGATAACCGCGATCGAGCCGTGCCGCTTCGCGCCCGTCGGCAATCGTGCGGGCGCAATGTTCCGGCGTGTAATACGTCGCGTCTCGCAGCGGCTCCCATGGCGCCAGGTGCTCGCGGTTTTCACTGCGATAGCGCAACAGGGCTTGCGTATCCGGGCCCGCCATCAGGCGGATGCGGGTACGCGGTGTTTCGAGTTCCGGCAAGACGATCATGCGAGTCCCAGTGCATCGGCGTGATGGCGCACATGGTCCTCGATGAAACTGGCGATGAACCAGTAGCTATGGTCATAGCCGGCGTGACGACGCAACTGCAGCGATTGCCCGGCCGCGGCACAAGCCTGTTCGAACAATTCTGGCCGCAACTGGGTGTGCAAAAACGGATCGGCTTCGCCCTGGTCGATCAGGATCGTGCCGGGAAACGTGTGTTGCCGCACGAGTTCGCAGGCATCGTGCCCGGCCCAGGTCGACGCATCGTCACCGAGATAACGCGGGAATGCCTTGCGCCCCCACGGCACCTGCGTGGGCGCCATGATCGGGGCAAACGCCGACACCGAGCGATAGCGCTGCGGATGTTTCAGCGCCAGGGTCAGCGCGCCATGGCCTCCCATCGAGTGACCGCACAGCGCGCTGCGCGACACCTCCACCGGAAAGTGTTCCGCCAGCAACGCGGGCAATTCGTCCACCACGTAGCTTTCCATGCGAAAACGCGTCGACCACGGCGCCTGCGTCGCATCGAGGTAGAAACCCGCGCCCTCGCCGAATTCCCAGTCGCCGGTGGCACCGTCGAAACCGGTATCGCGCGGGCTGGTGTCAGGCATCACCAGCGCCATGCCCAGCTCGGCGGCCAGTCGCTGCATGCCGGCCTTCAACGTGGCGGTTTCCTCGGTGCAGGTGAGTCCGGCCAGGAAATACAGCAACGGACACGGCCCCTGTGCGGCCTGTGGCGGCAGATACAACGCGAAGCGCATCGGGCCGCCGCACGCCGTCGATGCATGCCGGTAAAAGCCCTGCACACCGCCAAAGCAGCGTTGTTCGGAGATCGTCTCGATTGCGCTCATGCTCATCCTCGCCGTGGGGAAATTCCATGATAGTGGACCGACCCGCGCCACCGGCTGGCCGGCGACCCGCCAACGGTGCCCCATGCCGACCCGCTGCGGCACGGGTGGACGTCCAGACGTCCCGGCAAGCATTTTTTGCAGGGCGAGCCGCCATGGCCCGGCCGCGCGAGAGCAAGTCCTCGCAGGCTGCTACAATAGTGACCATTCTTTCGCATGCCTTCGCGCATGCCAGCCGAGGTTCCCCCATGTCTGCCCCTTCCTCCGACTCCGCCCCGGCCTCCGCCGGCTTTGGCGCGCTTGCCCTTTCCCCGGAGGTAATGCGCGCACTGACCGACGTCGGCTACGAATCCCCATCGCCGATCCAGGCCGCCACCATCCCGCCGCTGCTGGAAGGCCGCGACGTACTGGGCCAGGCGCAGACCGGCACCGGCAAGACCGCCGCGTTCGCGCTGCCGATCCTGTCACGCATCGACCTCAAGCCCGGCAAGCCGCAGGCGCTGGTGCTGGCGCCCACGCGCGAACTGGCCATCCAGGTGGCCGAGGCATTCCAGCGTTACGCCGCGCACATGCCCGGGCTGCAGGTGCTGCCGATCTACGGTGGCCAGAGCTATGGCCCGCAGCTGCATGCGCTGCGTCGTGGCGTGCAGGTCGTGGTGGGTACGCCGGGCCGGGTGATCGATCACCTGGACAAGGGCACGCTGGATCTCTCCGAGCTGAAGTACCTGGTGCTCGACGAGGCCGACGAGATGCTGCGCATGGGCTTCATCGACGACGTCGAAAAAGTGCTGCAGGCGACGCCGCCCGAGCGCCAGGTGGCCCTGTTCTCCGCCACCATGCCGACGGTGATCCGCAAGATCGCGCAGAAGCACCTGAAGGACCCGGTCGAGATCACCATCAAGGCCGCCACCACCACGGCCGCCAACATCCGCCAGCGCTACTGGTTCGTCAGCGGGCTGCACAAGCTCGACGCGATGACGCGCATCCTGGAGGCCGAACCGTTCGACGCGATGATCATCTTCGCGCGCACCAAGCAGGCCACCGAGGAACTGGCCGAAAAGCTGTCCGCGCGCGGCCTGGCCGCTGCCGCGATCAACGGCGACATCGCCCAGCCACAGCGCGAGCGGGTGATCCAGCAGCTCAAGGACGGCAAGCTCGACATCCTGGTCGCCACCGACGTGGCCGCGCGCGGCCTCGACGTGGAGCGCATCAGCCACGTGCTGAACTACGACATTCCGTACGACACCGAAAGCTACGTGCACCGCATCGGTCGTACCGGCCGTGCGGGCCGCAGCGGCGAAGCGATCCTGTTCGTCACGCCGCGCGAGAAAGGCATGCTGCACGCCATCGAACGCGCCACCCGCCAGCGCATCGAAGAGATGAAACTGCCCACCGTGGAAGCGGTGAACAACGTGCGCATCAGCCGCTTCAAGCAGAACATCAGCGACACGCTGGCGGTCGGCGACCTGGCGTTTTTCCAGCAGCTGATCGAGCAGTACGAGCAGGAGCACAACGTGCCGGCGATCGAGATCGCCGCCGCGCTGGCACGTATCTCCCAGGGCGATCGCCCGCTGCTGCTCACGGCGCCGCCGCCGCGCGAATACGCACCGCGCACGAATGATGGCAACAGCCGTCCGCCGCGCCAGCGTGACGACAACAAGCGCCCCTCGCATGATCGTCCGCCCCAGCGCGAGCGTCCGTCCGCGCACGAGCATGTGCACCGCCCCCACGCGACCGAGGCAGGCAAGACCACCTACCGCATCGAAGTCGGTCACGATCACGGTGTGAAGCCGGGCAACATCGTCGGCGCCATCGCCAACGAAGCCGGGCTCGACAGCCAGTTCATCGGTCGCCTCAGCATCCGCGGCGATTACAGCCTGGTCGACCTGCCCGAAGGCATGCCCGCGGAAGTGTTCGAGCACCTGAAGAAGGTCTGGGTGGCGCGCCAGCAGTTGCGCATCCACCCGTGGGACGGCAAGGACACCGACGAGGGGACCAGCGCGCCAGCGCGCGCGCCGGGCGGCTTCCGCAAGCCCGGCGGGTTCAAGCCCGGCGCACGCAAACCGCACGCCCGCGACAACGGTGGCGGCAAGCCGCCGCGACGCAAGTAAGCAGATCGGGAACGAGGCCTGCCCGCATCCATCCGGGCAGGCCCTCGCAACTTCGCTGCACGCCACTCGTCGGTCCGACACGCGGTGTCACGATGAGTCGACTCCATCGCGGTGCGGGGCCCATCGTTTCAATACGGCAACACGCCGTTCACCCGAACGCCGCTGCAAAATCGTCAACATCCCTTACCTTGAGGCGATCTCCTCGACAGTGATTCGCCATGTCCGCCCTGCCCAGCCTGTACGTCTCGCACGGCTCGCCGATGACCGCGCTGCAACCCGGCCTCACCGGCATTCGCCTGGCTGAACTGGCTGCGACGTTGCCGCGGCCGAAAGCCATCGTGATCGCCTCGGCGCATTGGCTGGCCCGCTCGCCGCACGTCGGCAGCGCAGTGCGGCCGGCCACCATCCACGACTTTTATGGCTTCCCGCGCGAGCTCCACGCGCTGAACTACCCGGCACCGGGGGTGCCCGGCCTGGCTGCCCACGTGGCATCGCTGCTTGACGCGGCAGGCCTGCAGCCCGGGCTCGACCCATCGCGCGGTCTCGATCATGGCGTATGGGTTCCGCTACGCCTGCTTTATCCGCAAGCCGACATCCCGGTCGTGCCGGTATCGATCCAGCCCGAGGCCGGCCCGGCCCATGCGCTCGCCATGGGCCGCGCGCTGGCACCGCTGCGCGAGGAAGGCGTGCTGGTCATCGGTTCGGGCAGCATCACGCACAACCTGGGTGACTTCCGTGCCGGTTACAGCGAAGCGCGCGAGGCGCCCTACGTGCGCCCGTTCACCGACTGGATCGAACAGCGCCTGGCCGCCGGCGACGTCGACGCTCTGCTCGACTACCGTCACCAGGCGCCATTCGCCGAACGCGCCCATCCCACGGACGAACACCTGCTGCCCTTGTTCGTGGCACTGGGCGCTGCGGGCACATCGGCGCAGGCCCGGCGCATCGATGCCGGCATCGACCTGGGCTTCCTCGCGATGGACCTTTATCGCTTCGACACCGCGACGCAAGCCAGTACGGTGCAGCCGCCCATGGATTGATCCGGACAGCACCCGGCCGCACTGTGAAACCGCCCGGCACCCAAGCCTTGCGTACCTACACCGGAATACCCGTACCGCCCGTGGCCGGCGGCAGATCGAGGCTGGCCAGCACGGCGATGGCCGGCTCGTCCAGCGGCAACTCCGGCACCAGCGGCAGGACCGGCACCGGGATCACCGGCGTCGGCCAGTCCGCTGGCGTCAACGGCAACAGGCCATGGGCGATACGCCCCTTGTCGCATTGCAGGCTATGCCGCCCGAACTCCCAGGACGGCTCGACCTCGCGGCACACCGAGGGCTTGATCGGGTGAATGCCGCAATGGGCAGCCACGCCAATCTCGCCCACCAGCGCCACGCAGCGCGGTGTCTTCGACTGCGTACCGCGCATCACAACGCGATGCGGGTCCAGCTTTTCGGTGAGTTCGGCAGGCACGGTTCCGCCCAGCAAGGGGTCGGTCTCGGACCAGTGGAAGGCAATGCGAAAAAAGGCGCAGCAGGCGCCGCAACTCAGGCAGGGATGACTCATGCAAGCCAGCGAAAGCGCACCCCAAGGCACGCAGCTCGCGGAGTCTAGATCCGATCGCCTAGCGACGGAAGGTGGGACCGCCCGGAACCACCCACCAGCACGGGTAGGAGCGCACCCTGTGCGCGAAGGTTTCTGGCCAGACATCCGAAAAAGCCTTCGCGCACAGGGTGCGCTCCTACGCGAGAGCCAGATGCTTACGGCTCCCCGGCGAAGGTGTTGCAGCTCCTGATGTCACCGCTGACCATGCCGGTCTTGAACCACTTCACCCGCTGCGCCGAGGTGCCGTGGGTGAACGAATCGGGCACCACGGTGCCGCGGGCCTCGCGCTGCAAGGTGTCGTCACCGATCTGGCTGGCCGCGTTGAGCGCCGACTCCACGTCGCCCGGCTGCAGCCATTGCAGGCGCTGCTGGCTGCGGTTGGCCCACACCCCGGCGAAACAGTCGGCCTGCAGTTCCTGCCGCACCGACAGGCCATCGGCGCCGTCCATCTGCGCGCCCTGGCGCTGCAGTTGCTGCACCTTGGCGAAGATGCCGAGCTGCTGCTGCACATGGTGGCCCACTTCGTGCGCGATCACGTAGGCGCGCGCGAAATCGCCGCTGGCGTGGAAGCGGTTCTGCAGCTCCTGGAAGAAGTCCAGGTCCAGATAGATCTTGTGGTCACCCGGGCAGTAGAACGGCCCCACCGCGGTGGATGCCGCGCCGCAGGCAGTGTTCACGCCGCCGCTGAACAGGTCCAGTTTCGGGTCGGTATAGGTGCGCCCCATCGAAGTGAAGATGTCGCCCCAGGTCTTTTCGGTCGAACCGAGGATCTTCTCCACGAACAGTTTCTGTTGCGGATCGACCTGCGCCGGCTGCGCGTTCGGCGCCGTGGTAGCGGGCTGACCGCCGCCCTGGTCGAGCAGGGCCATGGGGTTCTTGAAGAACACCCAGCCCAGGATCGCAAGTATCAGCAAGCCGCCCAGCCCCATCCGCCGGCCGCCGCCGAAGCGCGGCCCACCGCCACCACCGCTGTCGACTTCGACGTTGTTGCTGGTTTCGCCCTTTTGCCAGTCCATGTCCGCCTCCCCTGGCGGCACCATCGCCACCGGACCATGACGATAGCGCTACGCGCGCCAGGCTGCCAAACCGGTAAAGTGGGGCCCTGTCCTTCCGGAAACCCGACATGCTCCAGCAACTGCCCGCCCTGGTTGTCCTGCTTACCGTCCTGCTGCTGTTCGGCACCCTGTTCGCGGTGGGCCACGCCCGCGGGAAGTACGGCATCAAGGCGCCCGCCACCAGCGGCCATCCCGACTTCGAACGTGCCTATCGGGTGCAGATGAATACGCTGGAAGGCACGGTGATGTTCCTGCCCACGCTGTGGCTGGCCACGCACTACGGCTTCGCCGGCTGGGCCGGCATCGCGGGGCTGTTCTGGATCGTCGGCCGGGTGTGGTACGCGGCGGGTTACCTGCAGGAGGCGGCGCGTCGCGAGGGCGGCTTCATGCTCTCGATGCTGGCCTGGGCTGCCGTGCTGATCATGGCCGTTGTCGGAGTCATCCGCGCGCTGCTGCTGGCTTGATGCAAGCCATGAACGGACCACGTCATCGGCCGTCCCGGAGGACGGTCGCCACGAGACCCGTGGCATGACCACGACAGAACATGCCATCCAGCCACCGCCACTGCCGCGTGGCGAACCACCCGTGGCCCTGCCGGCGCCGGGCATCTGGTCGGCTCTCGGCCTGATCGCGCTGTACTTCCTGCTGCAATTGATGCTGAGCGTGCTGGCTGGCTTCGTGGTGGGATTGGTCGTCGGCATCCGGCACATGGGCGAGTCCGCCTCCAGCATCCGGCAGCAGGTCGTCGCGATCATGCAACAGCCGGATGCGGTAACGCTGATGGTCATCGTCACCGTTCCGGTGGCTGCACTGGTCGCACTGTACGTGGCACATCGCTGGTGGCCGCACTTGTGGTCGTTGCCGCAACCACCCGGCTTCGGCCTGTGCAGGCCAACTACACCCACGTTCTACCTTGCCGCCGTGGCCCTCGGCCTGGTGTTGCCGCCGCTGGGCGGGTGGCTCACGCAATGGCTGGCGCACGGCCATCCGGTAACCCAGAACGTGGAACAGCTCGGCCACAGCGCCACGCCCGGCTTGCGCATGCTGCTGGCCGTGATGGTGGTCAGCATCGGCCCGCTGGTGGAAGAGGTGCTGTTTCGTGGCGCCCTGCTTTCCGCACTGTTGCGACGACTGCCGGTGGGCTGGGCGGTGGCCGCCTGCGTGCTGCTGTTCGGCGTGGTGCACCTGCCCGGCCTGCACTTCAAGTGGTACGCACTGCCCGACCTGATGCTGCTGGCGCTGGCGCTGTGCTGGCTGCGGCTGAAATCCGGCTCGCTGTGGCCGTCGGTATTGGCCCATGGCGTCAACAATGCGGTGGCGATGATTGCGCTGTTCGTGGCGGTCGCCCAGCATCACGCCTGAAACGGCCGCACTACGCGATGACGATACCGGCCTCGCGCAGCAACCGCGCGGTCTCGAACAGGGGCAGCCCCATCACGCCGGAATAGCTGCCATCCAGATGCTCGATCAAGGCCGCACCGCGCCCCTGGATGGCGTAGCCGCCGGCCTTGCCGAACGATTCGCCGGTCGCGACATAGCCGGCGATGGCGGCCTCGTCCAGCGAGGCAAAGCGCACCTGCGACACGCACGTCACGCAGTGCTCGTGCCTGGCGTCCACCAGCCATACCGTCGAGATCACGGCATGCGTGCGCCCGGACAACCGACGCAGCATCGCCGCGGCTTCGGCCGCATCACCCGGCTTGCCGAACACCTCGTCGTCCAGCACCACCTCGGTATCCGCGCCCAGCACCCGTGCGTCGGGCGCGGCACCCAGTTTCGCCAATCCGGCGCGCGCCTTGTCCCCCGCCACGCGTCCGACATAGGCCTGCGGCGATTCGCCGACGGCCCGCTGCTCGGGCACGTCCACATCAAGCACGCTGAAGTCCACGCCAAGCTGCTCCAGCAGCTGGCGGCGGCGCGGCGATTGCGAGGCAAGGTGAAGCATGCGGACTCCCGTTGGCAACCCGGTGAACGGTGCGCTCAAAGTGTCAGGTCATAGCTGCAGAACTGGCGGTCGCGTTGCCAGCCCAGCGATTCGTACAAGGCCTGGGCCGGCGCGTTGTCCAGCGCGGTGGACAGCGACAGGCTGGCGGCCCCCAGGTTTCGCGCCTGTGTGGCGGCGGCCTCCAGCAAGGCCTTCGCCACGCCCTGCCGCCGTGCACCGGCTGCCACGAACAAGTCGTTGAGCAGCCAGGTACGCACCATGCGCACCGAGGAAAACAGCGGATAGAGTTGGGTGAAACCCAGCGCCGCACCATGCTCGTCGCGCGCCAGCAGAATCATCGATTCGTTGAGGCGCAGACGCGTGGTGAGGAAATCGCGCGCCCCTGCCTCATCGGACGGCTTGCCATAGAACCGGCGGTAGCCATCGAACAGCGGCACCAGCGCATCGAGGTCGTGGAAGGCGGCACGGCGTATCTCGAACGGCATGAGGAAAGCTCTCGGCAGTGAGTCGTCCAATCAGCTTAGCGCGCGACGCCCGGCTTGCCACCCAGCGCGAACAGCACGGGAACGAAGGCCAACAGACCCAGCACCACGAGTGGCCCGCTCCAGGCAAACACCGCCGGCTCGATGGCGCCATCCTGCAGCAACCGATGGATCAGCCAGCTGCCAAGCGGCAGGTTGAACAACACGGCTGTCGCCGTGCCTGGCGCGTAACTGCGCGTGACGAGGCAGGCGATCACATGCGGCGCCAGGACATTCAGCACCATCGCCAGCGCATAGCCCGCCAGCAGATAGGCTCCGGCGCTGTGCCTGCCGCCGACTGCCGCCAGCCAAGCTGCCAGCAAGGCAAGCAATGACAGCACCAGCGCACCCAGGCGAAACACCTTCGGAGTGATGCGCCAGCGCGTGGGCCGCTTCGGCCAGCTCGGCAACAGCCACGCCTCCTCGGCGTTATGAGCAACCACGCCCAACGCGAACAGCCAGCCAAGCAGCGACAGATCCATCGACGCCTCACGCACGATGATAGGGATGCCCGGCCATGATGGTGGTGGCGCGATACAACTGTTCGGCCAGCACCAGCCGTACCAGCATGTGCGGCAGGGTCAGCGGGCCCAGCGACCAGCGCTGGTCGGCGCGCGCCAGCACTTCGGCAGCGTGACCGTCGGGTCCACCGATCAGGAAGGCCAGATCGCGCCCGGCCATGCGCCACTTTGCCAGTTGCTCGGCAAGCTCCTCGCTGGACCACGCCTTGCCGTGCCCGTCCAGCGCCACCACGTGCGTGTCGCGCGGCAACGCGGCAAGAATGGCGGCGCCCTCGTCCTGCATGGCGCGGACGTCATCGCGTCCCTTGCCACGCACACCGGGTTTCAGCTCGATCAGTTCCAGCGGCAGTTCATGCGACAGCCGTTTGCGGTACTCGGCAAACCCTTCGGCCACCCAGCCAGGCATGCGCTCACCGACGGCAATGATGCGCGCGCGCGTCATTGCCCGCCTTTATGAAATGGAGCGCGCATAGTGCCTCGTTCGCCTCCTCTTCCCTGCGGAGAGAGCACCGTCCTGAGCCGGTCGAAGGGGATTGAGGTGAGGGGCGGGTGCTCGCGATATCGCCCACCAAAGCTGCGCTTCGCTTCGTGACAGACACCTCGCGAGATTGTCCCCTCACCCCGGCCCTCTCCCCGGCGGGGAGAGAGAGAAAAGCGTGGCCTCTCCCGTACCTGCGAGGGAGAAAACCTGGCGTTCACCCGGCGCTCGCGGCATCCAGGTCGTGGCCGTGGTCGCCCACCGTCCACAAGCGCTCCAGGCCATAGAACTCGCGGATGCGCGGCAGCATGACGTGGACGATCACATCGCCCAGATCCACCAGCACCCACTCGCCTTCCTGCTCGCCTTCCACGCCCAGCGGCATCACGCCCGCCTTCTTGGCGAACTTCACCACTTCGTCGGCGATGGATTTGACGTGGCGTGCGGAGGTGCCGGAAGCGATCACCAGCAGATCGGCAATGGAGGTCTTGCCCAGGACATCGATTTCGCGAATGTCCTTGGCCTTCAATTCTTCCAGCGCATCGATGACAGCTTTGCGCAGGGCGGCCGTGGAATCGGCCTTGACGTTGCGGGGTGTACTCAAGAGCGGGTGCCTCGCGGCGTGGTCGGCGCGCGGTATGGCGCGGGCGCAGTATAACCGCCGCAGCGCAAGACAAGGTCAAGGCACCGCATTCATTCAACCCGCATTCCGTGCCGCGCTGTCGTATTCGTCCATCAGCAGGGCCACCAGCTCGCCGGCCGGCAGGGGCCGTGTCATGGCGGCCGCCTGGCCACACCACTCGGAGAGCAGGTCGCCGCGACCAGCCTGAGCTGCGGCACGGCGCAGCGGGGCGGTCAGCGCATTCAGGATGGGGTACGGCGGCAGTTCGTCGGCGGCAGACTCCATCGCCACCACGTAATGGTTGCGCAGGCCGCGCGCGGCTCGGCCGGAAAAGCTGCGAATGCTGGCCACGCGATGCGCTTCCACGTTCGGCAGGTCGCGCTTCCAGGCGGGGGCGGCCGAGGCTTCGGGACAGGACAGGAAGGCGGTGCCGAGCTGGCTGGCCGCGGCGCCCAGCACCTCGGCGGCCAGTATCCCGCGGCCATCCATGATGCCGCCGGCGGCGATTACCGGAATATCCACGGCCCGGGCAACCAGTGGAATCAGCGCGAACAGGCCGATCATCGCCTCTTCCGGCGCATGCATGAAGGTGCCGCGATGTCCGCCCGCCTCGGCACCCTGCACGCACACCGCGTCGGCGCCATGCTCGGCCCAGGCACGGGCCTCGGCCACGCTGGTGGCATTGCCGATCACCATGATGTCCAGCCGTTTCAGCTCAAGCACCTGCTCCGTGGTCAGCAGGCCGAAGGTGAAGCTGGCTGCGGCCGGGCGCGCTTCGCGCAACGCGGCGAGCTGCTCGGAGAAACGCGGTGCCCAGCGTGCTGGCAGTGCGGTGCGCACCTCGAGGCCTTCGCGCTCCATCAGGGCATCGAGCAACTCGCGTGCTCGCGCCACCGCGGTCATGTCCGGCGAAAATTCATCGGGCAGCACAAACAGGTTGATACCAAACGGGCGATCGGTCGTTGCGCGGACCTGGCCAGCCTGCTCGAGGATGGCCTGCGGCTCCAGGTAGCCGGCGCCCAGCGAACCGAAGGCGCCCGCAGCGGACACAGCGGCAACCAGGGCTGGCGTGGTGGAGCCGGCCATCGGCGCCTGGACAAGGGGATGCTCGATACCGAGCCGGCGTGCAAAAGCAGACATGACGTGGTCACCCCAGGCAGTGGGACTCCTGCATTATCCGCCTGTCGCGTCTGCCCGGCATGAAATCGGGGCATGGCATCCGTTGCCGGCGGCCATGCCCCGCGGCCTGTCAGGCCGGGACTGTCGTGTCAGCCACCGCTGCTCATGGCATCACCGCCGGTCTTCTTCATCTTCATCGCGTCGTGCTTCATGGCGCCTTTCTTCATCATCGCGCCATCCTTTTTCATCATGGCATCGGACTTCATCGCCTGATGCTTCATGGCGCCGGACTTCATGGCGTCATGCTTCATGGCGTCATGCTTCATGGCATCGTGCTTCATCGCGTCCTTCTTCATCATGCTGCCCTTGTGCATGGCATCGTGCGACATCGACGAACCGGACATTGCATCCTGCGCGAAGACCGGGCTGAAAGCGAAGGCGCCAACGGCGGCGGCCACAGCCACGGCGACAAGCGTGCGTGTGTTCATGGGTGCATCCTTGAAAGGAAAAGGGACGGAAGCGATCTGGCCGCTTCCGTCCCTTTCTTCGCAGGCCGCACGTCGACGGTTACCTCAAGGCAAACCGCAACTCGCGGCGACCTGCCGATCAATGCCGCGACAGCAGCCGCCCGCCCATCGCCACGTTGACGCCCACCACGATGGCCACGGCCAGCGCATGGGTCAGCAGGTCGGTGGCCGCCGCGTCGAAGTTGTGGCAAATCTCCAGCAGGCTGGCCGAGGCGGCAGCACTGGCCAGCCCCACCATCACCGCGGTAAGCGCCGGCCGCAACGGGCAGGCGCGACGCAGCAACCACACCATCAATATCGACAGCGGAACCGAGAAACTGATGATGAACACCAGGCAATCAACGGATTGGTGCAAGGTGGCAATGTCGGTATCCGGCGCCAGCCACGTGCGCAGGCAACCCAGGCCACTGGCGCCGATCCACAACAGCAAGCCGGGCACCGGCAACCAGGCCCATGCACGCGAACGTCCGGGCACCCCCAGCACAAAGGCACACCATGCGGCGCAGACCGCGGTGAACACGGCACCGGCCGCCGCCCAGGCCAGATCGGGAGCACCGGCCCAGCGCCGCAGCATCGGCTGATCGCCATAGCGCATCAGCAATCCCGCCGCGATGGCCATCACGACGAACAGCCAACCGAGCGTGCGCAGCCACGGCGGCAGCAGGCGCCGTACCGGCGTCAGCTCGGCGCCGAGCGCATCGATCAGGGCTTCGTGGCGGCGTGGATCGGACGACATGGTTTCTAGGGTTCTCCGTGCATGCGGCCGCGCAACGCCTTAAGCGCGCGGTGCAGGTTCACTTTCAGTGCGCCGGTATTTCGCCCTGTCAAGGCGGCGGCCTCGGCCAATGTCTGTTCCTTCAATCCCAGTTGCTCCACCGCTTCACGCTGACCCGGCGGCAGTTCGGCGATGGCGTCGCGCAGGCGCAGCGCCTGCTGTTCGCGTTCGCCTTCGACGCTGGCGTCGTCACGATCGGGATGCTGGTCCAGCGCGAATTCGTCGTGCACTTCGCGTCGGCCACGGCGGCCCTGGCTGCGCAGGGCATCGATCGCGCGGCGGCTGGCAATGGCGGCCAGCCACGCATCGAACGAGCGGGTCGGATCGTAGGTGTGGCGTACGCGGTGCACAGTCAACAGGGTTTCCTGCACCACGTCATCGATCGAATCCACCGGCACGCCCTGCCGACGCGCCACGCTGCGGATCAACGACAGCGAACTGGCCAGCACACGCTCATAGGCACGCCGATCGCCCGCTTGCGCGGCAGCCATCCACGCTGCCCGCTGGCGCTCGGCCTGCTCACTGGGGCTGGCGGCTTCGACTGACACGGTAAAGGGGCGATCCGATGGTGAAGGCAGACCATCATCTATCACCCATGAACCGCCAGCGGTCAAGAGGGGCATGCTTGTTCCTGGTGTTTCACTCCATTTCCGGTTCGCCGCATCCACCGCGATGGTTACCTCGTATACAAGAGCATGCCCACGCTCTCGGGGATGTAACCGCCCGACGAGAGCCGGCGAATACCCCAGCGAACCCTTCCACAGGTGCCTGACGCCATGATCCTGCTGCTACTCGCCTACCTCGGCGGCGTACTGACCATTCTCAGCCCGTGCATCCTGCCGGTACTGCCGTTCGTGTTCGCCCGCGCCGACCGGCCGTTCGCGCGCAACGGCCTGCCGATGCTGATCGGCATGGCGCTCACCTTCGCCCTTGTCGCCACGCTGGCCGCGGTCGGCGGTGGCTGGGCGGTGCATGCGAACCAGTACGGCCGCATCGTGGCGCTGGTGGTGCTGGCCTTCCTCGGACTTACCCTGCTCTCCACGCACCTGGCCGAATGGATCACCCGGCCGTTCGTGGCGCTGGGCAACCGGCTGTCGCAACACGCCGATTCGGAACAGGATTCGATCTGGGGCGCGGTGGGCCTGGGCATCGCCACCGGCCTGCTGTGGGCACCCTGCGCCGGACCGATCCTCGGCCTGCTGCTGACCGGCGCGGCACTGAACGGCGCCAGCGTGGCCACCACCCTGCTGCTGCTCGTCTACGCCGCCGGCGCGGCCACCTCGCTGGCGCTGGCGTTGGCCGTGGGCGGCCGTGTATTCGCCGTGATGAAGCGCTCGCTGGGCGCGGGCGAATGGGTTCGCCGCGGGCTGGGTGCGCTGGTGCTGTGCGGCGTGGTGGCGATTGCGCTGGGTGCGGATACCGGCCTGCTCACCCGCGTCTCGCTGGCCAGCACCAGCGGCATCGAGCAGAAGCTGATCAACGCGGTACGCCCCATGTCGACGGCCTCCGCCGAGCCGGCGCCGAAAGCCGGCGAGCCGCTGCCGATCGAAGGCCAGTTTCCTTCGCTCGCCGGTGCCACCGGCTGGCTCAACAGCGGCGCACTGACCCCGCAATCGCTGCGCGGCAAGGTAGTGCTGGTGGATTTCTGGACCTATTCCTGCATCAACTGCCTGCGCTCGCTGCCTTACGTCGAAGCCTGGTACGACAAGTACAAGGACCACGGCCTGGTGATCATCGGCGTGCATTCCCCGGAATTCGCCTTCGAGAAGGACCCGGCCAACGTGGCCGCCGCCGTGAAACGCCTGGGCGTGAAGTATCCGGTGGCGCTGGATGACGACTACGCGATCTGGCAGGGCTTCAACAACGAATACTGGCCGGCGGATTACTTCATCGACGCACATGGCCGCATCCGCCACCACTACTTTGGCGAAGGCGGCTACGCGGAAGGCGAGGACATGATTCGCCGCCTGCTCACCGACGCCGGCTACAAGAACCTGCCGGGCGGTTACGTGCAGCCGGGCGCGAAAGGCGCGGAAGCAGCGGCCTCGGGTGATGCGCAGCGTTCGCCGGAAACCTACGTCGGCTACGCCCGTGCAGAAAATTTCGCCAGCGGCCAGGTGGCCCATGACGATGCGTTCCCCTACCACGCGCCCGCCACGCTGGCTACCAATCAGTGGGCGCTCGACGGCCGCTGGACGGTGCATCCGCAGGACGCCACGCTCGATCGCGCCGACGGCAGCATCAGCTACCGCTTCCGCGGCCGCGACCTGCACCTGGTGCTGGGCCCGACCAAGGACGGCAAGCCGGTGCGCTTCCGCGTCACGCTGGATGGCAAGGCACCGGGCGCCGACCACGGCATGGACACCGACGCCGACGGCAACGGCACGGTGACCTCGCAGCGGCTGTACCAGCTGGTGCGCCAGGCCCACGGCACCGGCGAGCGGGTGTTCAAGATCACCTTCCTCGACCCCGGCGTGCGCGCCTACGCCTTCACCTTCGGCTAAGTGGCCGGGAAAGACCTGAAGCCATCGGGCGCCGGCCGCGGACGTTGAACGCCATGGCCGACTCCACACCTCCGACTCCCCCAGGAGACCGTCATGTCACGCATCGATGAAGTCATTGCCGCAGATCGCCGCCGCTTCCTGCGTTCGGCCCTGGCCGGCGGCGTGATGCTTGCCGTGGGCGGCAGCATCGCGTTGCCCCGCCTGCTCGCCGCCGGCGCCGACAGCTGGCCACCGGGGCTGATCCATACCACGCCGGGCTCGGTCCTGCTGGAAACCTTCGCCGACGACGGCCGCAACCTTGGCCTGCATCGCGAGCTGAAGCTGGTGCTGACCGATGCCCAGTGGCACCAGCGCCTGTCGCAAGCCTCCTTCGACATCATGCGTCGGCGCGGTACCGAACGGGCCTTCAGCGGCGAGCACGAACGCCCTGCCGCACGCGGCATCTTTCGCTGCCGCGGCTGCGGCACCGCGCTTTACGACGACGCCACCGAGTTCGACTCGGGCACCGGCTGGCCCAGCTTCTGGCAGCCCATCTCGGCTCACAACGTGGTGCAAAATCGTGATGCCACCCTCGGCATGGAACGCACCGAGATCCGCTGCGCCCGCTGCGACAGCCATCTCGGCCACGTCTTCGACGACGGCCCACACCCGACCGGTTTGCGCTATTGCATGAACTCGCTGGCGCTGCATTTCGTGCCACGCGCCGCAAGCTGAGCCGCTTCCCGGTCGAACGGCACTTATCCGCGTCACTCAGCCCCCCCCGCCATCCAGGCTGGGCTTGGCCCGGGCAACAAGCGGAGCGAAGGGCGTGGATCTCTGCCCCGTTCGCACGGAGCGCAGCCCGCACAGAGGGCGGCATCGAGGTGCCGCGATGCGCAGCCGGCCTTCCCTACGGCTCCGGACGAACCGGGCTCGGGACGGCGGCGTTGCCGAAAACCCGGCATTGGATTTACAATGCGAATCATTCTCATACGCAACTTCTGACGCATCTGCCTGAACGCCTTGTGTCGAGCCGTCGAGAACAAACCGTTCGCCCCGGCCGTCACCACCCGAAGATGACGGCCGGAGTGCGGCGCCGACCGCCCTCACTCGCCAAGGTTTCCGATGTCCAGGTTCCATCTGCGTTGTCTTCCCCGTGCGCTCCAGTGCGCTCTGCTTGGCCTGCCCTTGTTCGGCGGCGTAGCCGTTGTCCATGCCGCCGACACCACGCCCTCGCCGCAACAGGCCACCACGCTGAAGGGCGTACAGGTCAGCGCGAAGATCGTCAAGGACAGCGATTCGGTGACCAAGACCGACACGCCGATCGTGGCGATCCCGCAGTCGGTGTCGGTGATCACCGACCAGCAGATGGCCCGCCGCGGCATCCAGGGCATCGAGGAAGCGGTGTGGTACACCGCTGGCGCGCAAGGTGGCGGCTACGGCCCCGATTCGCGCAGCGACTGGTTGCTGGTACGCGGCTTCACCCCGGCGCGTTATCTCGACGGGCTGGCCCTGCCCGCCGGCTCCGGTACCGGCATCACCCGCATCGAACCTTACGGGCTGGAACGGCTGGAGGTGATCAAGGGACCGTCGTCGGTGCTGTACGGCGCGATGCCGCCGGGCGGCATGATCAACATGATCAGCAAGCAGCCCACCGCGCAGCCGCTGCACGAAGTGGGCGTCGCGTACGGCAGCTTCGCCCTGCGCCAGGGCACGTTCGATTTCGGTGGTCCGCTGAACGACGCGGGCACGCTGCTGTACCGCCTCACCGGCCTGGCCCGCAACAGCAACACCATGACCGACTACATCAAGGACGACCGCTACTACCTCGCACCCGCGATCACGTGGAAGCCCTCGGACGCCACCTCGCTGACCGTGCTGTCGCGCTTCCAGAAGGGCGATACCGATTCGGGTGCCGGCTTCCTGCCCGCGGCAGGCACGTTGTTGTACAACCCCAACGGCAAGATTTCCCGCCACCGCTTCACCGGCGAGCCCGGCCAGAACGACTATGACAAGACGCTGGCCTCGATCGGCTACGCGTTACGCCACGACTTCGCCAACGGCGTGACGTTCAGGCAGAACCTGCGTTACGGCAAGGCCGACGTGGACAGTGACGGCGCCAACATCGGTGCGTTCGGTCTGCTGGCCGACAACCGCACGCTGATCCGCTACGCCTTCCCCAACGAAAACCACACCAAGACCTTCAGCGTCGACAACAACCTGCAATACGACTTCGACACCGGCGCGCTGCAGCACACCGTGCTGGTGGGCGTGGACTACCGCCGCTCGAACGATGACTACGCCTCGGCGTTCGATTTCAACGCACCGCCGCTGGACATCTTCGACCCGGTCTACGGCAGCCCGGTGACGGTACCCGCCTACACCACGCACACGCTGCAGGTGCAGAAGCAGCTCGGCGTGTACGCGCAGGACCAGATCAGGATCGATCGCTGGGGCATCACCATCGGCGGCCGCCAGGATCACGTGGACACCAACACGAACCAGTTGATCGGCGACACCCGTGCGCAGCAGACCGACCACGCCTTCTCCGGCCGCATCGGCGTCAACTACCGCTTTGACAGCGGCTTCGTGCCGTACGTGTCGTGGTCGCACTCGTTCCAGCCCACCGTGGGCACCGACTTCGCCGGCACCGCCTTCAAGCCGACCACCGGCGATCAGTACGAGGCCGGTCTGAAGTTCCAGCCGGCCAGCGGCAACGGCCTGCTCAGCCTGGCGACCTACCAGATCACCCAGAAGAACTCGCTCACCATCGATCCCAACCACACCTTGTTCCAGGTGCAGCAGGGTCAGACGCGCCTGCGCGGAGTGGAGCTGGAAGGCCGCTGGAACTTCGGCACGAATTTCAGCCTGTACGGCGACTACACCTACAGCAACTCGAAGGTCACCGCGACCAACGACCTGCCCTCGCTGGGCAAGCAGATTCCGCTGCTGCCGAAGCAGCAGGCTGCGATCGGCGCCGACTACACCATCGTCAGCGGTCCACTGGCCGGGCTGGGTTTCGGCGGCGGCGTGCGTTACGTGGGCGCGCATTACGGCGACAGCTACAACCAGTGGCAGACGCCGTCGTACACCCTGGTCGATGGCGTGGTGCATTACGAAACCGGTCGCTGGCGCCTGCAGTTGAACGCCAGCAACCTGTTCGACCGCAACTATGTCTCGGTCTGCAACAGCGCCGTCTGGTGCTACTACGGCTACGCGCGCAACGTGACCGCCAGCGCGCGGTATCGCTGGTAGGCATCGGCCGATGACGGCATGGCTGACCTTGCTGGCATGCGTGGCGACGCTGTTGTCCGCCGCGCTGCTGTACGCCGCGTCGTCCCACTGCGTGTGGCACGCGTGGCGACGTCGGCGCGGCGTGCTGGGCGGCGGCTTCGCCCTCGCCGTGCTGGCGCTGGTCGGCTGGATCGCCGCACTCGGACCCGGTGCCGGCCTGTGCGCGATGCTGGTTGGCTGGATGCTGGCGCTGGTCATGCAACCGTATTTCGCGCTGTTGGCCGACCGTCATGCCGCCGAGGCCACCGCGCGGGAGGACGACTGATGTGGGGCCGTTTCGCGGCCGGCGTGGTGGCTGGCTTCTTCCTGTCCGCCGCGCTGGTGGGGCTGGTCTGCTGGCTGCTGCCGGGGTCGTGGCAATCCACGCTGGTGCCGGGCTTGCTCGCCTTCATCCCGTTGTGGATCGGCGTGATCTGCGCCAGCCTGAAGTTCGCCAGCGCCAGGCGCGCGTGGTTGTGGCTGGGTGCGCTGGCGGTGGGCGGGTTGTTGCTGCTGCGCATGCTGCAGGCGCTGGAATGGGTGCGTTGAGGACCATCGCATGAAACTGAAACCGGCCACGCTGCGCATCTTCACTTCGCTGCATTCATGGATGGGCCTGCTCGCCGGGCTTGCGCTGTTCGTGGCGTTCTACGCCGGCGCGATCACGGTGTTCCAGCAGCCGTTGCAGCAGTGGGCCACGCCGCACGTGGCAACCACCCGCTCGACGAGCGACATGCAGCGCCTGCTCGACGAAGTGCTGGCGCGTCATCCGGATGCCCGCACCCACCTGGGCATGACCTTCCCCGGCTACATGCTGGAAGGCCCCAGCGCGTACTGGCAGGACAGTCACGGCACATGGCAGTTCGCCACGCTGGACAACCTGGCCGGCAGCCCCGAACGACCGGGGGCTGGTTTGCCGGAGTTGATCAACGCATTGCACTTCTCGCTCGGCCTGCCCGGCAACATCGGCATGTACCTGATGGGCATCGTCAGCCTGCTCTACGGCATCGCGCTGGTGAGCGGCGTGATCATCCACCTGCCGCGCCTGCTGAAAGACCTGTTCGCGCTGCGTCCGGGACGCAACCTCAAGCGCTTCTGGCAAGACGCGCACAACGCCATCGGCGTGCTGAGCCTGCCGTTCCACGCGATGTTCGCGGTGACCGGCGCGATGCTGTGCCTGTCCGTGGTGCTGATGCTGGCGATCGGCCCGCTGGCCTGGCAAGGCAAGCTGCTGGCGGCCTCGGCGCCGGCCATGAATACTGCGCCGACCGTGCAGCCATCGGGCATCGCCGCGCCGCTGGCACCGGTGTCGTCGTGGGCGGCGCAGGCTGCTGCCGTCGCACGCAAGCAGGGCCTTGACGACTTCGCGCCGCAATACCTGAAACTGGCGCATGCCGGCGACGCCCACGCCACCGTGGAAATCACCGGCGCTGTGCCGCGCACGCTGGCCGCCGGCACGCTGGCACTGGACGCTTCCAGCGGCGCGGTGATCGCCAATCAATTGCCAGGCCACCGCGACGCCAACCACGCCACGCTGGCCTGGGCCTACGCATTGCACTTTGGCGATTACGGCAACGCCGCCGTGCAGTGGCTGTACTTCCTGCTCGGGCTGGGCGGCGCGTTCCTGTTCTACTCCGGCAACCTGCTGTGGATCGAATCGCGCCGACGCCGACGCCAGGGCGAACAACGTCGCTCTGCGTACGTGATGGCACGCGCTACCGTCGGTGTGTGCATCGGTGTGTGCGTGGCGATTTCGGCCACCGCCAT
Organism: Rhodanobacter sp. FW021-MT20; assembly: GCF_041107475.1. Taxonomy (NCBI): domain Bacteria; kingdom Pseudomonadati; phylum Pseudomonadota; class Gammaproteobacteria; order Lysobacterales; family Rhodanobacteraceae; genus Rhodanobacter; species Rhodanobacter sp. FW021-MT20. Next base: position 110,538 of record NZ_JBGBPX010000010.1, read on the forward strand.
CGCAGCGCAACTGCTGCCAAGGTCAGGCTGGAACGTGGATGCGGGCGAGCACTGGGTCTGCTTCTTCGGCTGGACGCTGTGCCTGCTGTGGGCCTGCGTGCGCGCACCGATTCAGGCCGCACGCGAATTGCTGTGGCTGGCCGCGATTGTCACCGCGCTGGTACCCGCGGCGCACGGCTTCGCCACTGGCTGGTGGTTCTGGCGCAGTGCCGCGGCTGGACACACCTCGCTGGCCGCCATCGACCTCGGCGCACTGGCGCTGGCCGCCGGCTTTGCCGCACTGGCCCGCGCCACCAACCGTCGCGCGCAGGCAGGCGAAACCAACAGCGTGTGGGCGCTTCCGCGAGCCGCCACCTGAATCGCCAGGGCTGTGATCGGGGGGAACGATTTTCCAGCGATCCCTGCGCTTGTGCGAACACCATCACATTGCGGCCAGTACAAGCTGAACCGTCACCCCGTGCGCACTTTGCGTCGTTCGCCGGCTGTTTTACCCTCGGTCGCAGGGGGCAATGTTCGAGACACCGTGACACCGATGGCGATGCAGCCAGGCGATGTGGCGGTTCACGACAAACTGCTACCCGAGGGAGAAACACCGTGTACGGACATACCGCCGAAGCCATGCCAACAATGGCCCGCTTCCAGCAGGATCACCGCCTGATCCGGGTCACCTCCCAACTTGATCCCGAACCCTTCGTGGTCCACCGCTTCCGCGGCAGCGAAGCGGTTTCCCGCCCCTTCGCGTTTACCGCCGACCTGCTCTCGCCCGATGCCACGCTGGAGCTGAAGCAGGTCATCGGCCAGCCGATGGGGTTCACCTTGCAGACGCCTGAAGGCGATCGCCACTTTCACGGCTACGTGAAGGAATTCGCGCGCACCGGTACCGATGGCGACCTGGCCACCTACCGCGCCGAAGTCGCGCCATGGTTCGACTTCCTGCGCCACACCAGCAATTGCCGCATTTTCCAGGGCATGACGGTGCTGGACATCGTCGACGAAGTGTTCGCCCGCTATCCCGGGCTGGCCGAGTACAGCGCCGACGTCACCGCCTCGCGTTACCCGAAGATGCCGTACTGCGTGCAATACAACGAGTCGGACTTCGCCTTCGTCTCGCGCCTGCTCGAAGACGCCGGCATCCACTACTACTTCGAGCACTCGGCCGAGGCGCACGTGCTGAAGCTGGCCGATGATTCCACCCACAGCCCGGCCATTGGCCCGCATCCGGCAGTGCACTTCCAGTCCGACCAGGGTGTGCGCGACGAGGACGGCCTGGACGAATGGACGGCCATTCGCCGCGTCGGCGTCGGCCTGAAATCGCACAAGAGCTTCGATTTCAAGCAGCCACGCAGCGCGCTCTCGGTGGATCGCCTGCTCGAACCGCCGCATGGCGTGCTGCCCGTGCTGGAACATTACCGCTACGACGGCGCCGCGCGTTTCGGCGACAGCAGCGGCGGCGAGGCACTGGCCGGCCTGCGCGGCGAGGAACTCAGCTGGCAGACCAAGCTGTTCGAGACGGGCGGTACCTGTCGTGCGCTGCGTGCGGGCCATTATTTCGTGCTGCAGGGCCACTACGACCATGCGGAAGCCGACGAGGAACCGCGCCAGTTTTTCCTGCTCGAGGTGACGCACGAGGCCCGCAACAACTTCAAGCCCGACTTCTCCGAAGCCGAGGGCTGCGTGTATCGCACCGAGGCCACCTGCCTGCGCCGCAAGATTTCGTACCGGCCACCATGCGTCACGCCGCTGCCGTTGATGCGCGGACCGCAGACGGCCACGGTGGTCGGCCCTGCCGGCGAGGAGATCTGGACCGACCGCTACGGCCGGGTCAAGGTGCAGTTCCACTGGGATCGCCTGGGCCAGCGCGATGAACGCAGCTCGTGCTGGGTACGCGTGTCCAGTCCATGGGCCGGCCCAGGCATGGGTGGCGTCTCTGCCCCGCGCATCGGCCAGGAAGTGGTGGTGGATTTCCTCGATGGCGATCCGGATCGCCCGATCATCACCGGCCGCGTTTACAACGAGGACAACCCGCAACCGTTCGACAAGCATGTCAGCGGCATCCGTTCGAAGACCGTGCAGGGCGAAGGCTTCAACGAACTGACCATGCACGACGCCGCCGGCGCCGAACTGCTCAACATGCACGCGCAGCGCGACATGGCGACCACGGTGCTGAACGACCACACCAGCTCGGTCGGCAGCAGCAAATCCACCAGCGTCGGCGCCAGCCACAGCCTTGACGTCGGGGCCAACCAGAGCATCGCCATCGGCGGCAACCAGGACATCAACGTCAAGGGCAGCCACAGCGCCAGCATCACCGGCAGTTCCACCCATGCCATCACCGGTGCGCTCACCGCCACGGTGGCCGGCGCGGTGGCCGAGACCTACCAGTCCGGCCATACCCGTACCGTCACCGGCGGCTACAACGAAACCATCACCGGCGATTACGCCAGCACCTTGAACGGCAACCACGTCAGCCAGCGCAATGGCACCCTGGCGGAAACCGTCACCGGCACTTCCACGCGCACCGTGCTTGGCGCCACCACCGAAAACCACAATGCCACCCGCACCACCACGGTGGCCGCCAGCGACACGCACCAGGTGGGCGGCAATCTCGAACAGGAGATCGGCGGCCAGCACAAGACCATGGTGGCCAGCGACGTCAGCCATGTCGCCGGCGGCAAGCACGACACGGCAGCCAGCGGCCCGATGACGCTGGCCTCCGGCAGCAAGATGACGCTGCAGGTCGGCGGCGCCGGCATCGAGATCGTCGGCAGCTCCATCGTGATCAGCGCGGCCGGGTCGACGATCAAGATCGACGGCGGTGGCGTCAGCATCAACGGCGCCAAGATCAGCCTGAACTGATCGCAGGGACGCGACCATGACTGTCACACGGAATCCGGTCGAGAAGGCCATCGATACCTTGCTCGAACGCTGGCTGGACACCAGCGCCGACCCGGCCATGCGATTGGCCGTATGGCGCGTTCCCGGCAATGCGCTGAGCCTGGTGTCCGCCTTCATCGAAGCGCAACAACAGCCCGAAACCGCCGGCACACCCGACTTGTTCGTGCAGTTTTCGACGAGCTTCGAGACCGGCTATCGCTACAGCCGCGCGCTGAAGGACGAACTGCTCGACGGCTACCTGCGCAGCCGCGACACGCTCACGAACCTGGCGCTGAAGGTCGACTGGAACGGTCCGTTCGAACCGCATCCGGATACCGCCCCCGGCTTCCTCGGCCTGCTCGATTCCTTTACCTGCCACCATGGCGAACACCTGCGCTACAGCGTGGCCGTGTTGTGGCCGGAACAGGTCGGCTCGGCGACCGCGCTGGAGCAATGGCTGACGCAGGCGCTGGCGGCACCGGTGCCCGAACACGTGCGGCTGGTACTGGTGGACAGCATCGCCCGCCCCACCTGGCAAGGCCTGATCGACAAGCATCCCGCGCAGACGCGCCTGATCGAAACGCCGCTGGACATGTTCGACATCGCGCGCGCCACCGCCGCCCAGGCCGGGGCTGGCGGTCCGCCCGGTACCACCGCCTATCGGCAACTGCTCACCGACGTGATGAACCTGCTCGACAAGCGCAGCGCCGCGCAGACCGCGCATCGCGCCGATCGCGCCATGGCCATTGCCGAACGGCAATCCTGGCCCGACCAGCAGGTGGTACTGCACCTGGCCGTGGCCGGTGCGCATCTGAAGGAAAAGCATTATGGCGAGGCCGTGCTGCGCTATCGCCGCGCCCGCGAATGCGCGCTGGTCGCCCAGGCGCAACAACACCCCGCCGCCAACGACCTGCTGATGCAGGGCTGGTTCGGCGAAGCCGGCGCCCTGCTTGCGGCGAAGCAGCCCGAGCACGCCGCGCAGGCCTATGCCGAAGCCGCGCAAGTGGCCGCGTCGATACCCAATCCCTTGTTCGTGATCGAAGGCCGACGCATGGCCGGGCATTCCCTCGCCCAGGCCCACCAGCGCGAGCAGGCCTTGCAGCAACATCTGCAAGGCGTAGCTGCGGCACGCGAGATGGCAGCCCCCGATCGCGCCATGACCACCTTCCCGTTGCTGCTGCAGAACCTGTTGCAACTTGAGGACCCGCGGCGCGCCACGCAACTGGCAACGCGCGCCGACGACTACCAGAAGGCCGTCGCCGACGCGCATGTCCGCGCGGAACATCGCGCCGCGAAGCTCGGCGACGCGCCCGCTCGCGATGCCCTCGACAGCATCGACGCCGAGTTGCTGGAACAGTGCGAATCCGCCTTCGCCAAACTGGTGAAGGAACGCGAACAATTGATTGCCGGCGGCGACGTGTTCTTCCGCAAGACCGTCGCCGTAGGCCGCGAATTGCTGCATCCGGGCTGGAACGGCATGCCCGACGTGCGCCATCCGCAAGACAAGCCCACCGCGGAATGGAGCGAACCACCCGGCTTCCTGCCCCTGCCGGACGGCAACGACCTGGCCGAGACGCCGCTCGCTCCCACGCCGGATGCACCCAACGCCACCGAATCACTGCTGGAGAACCACGCATGAGCACCTCGCAACGCTGGCTCGTGCTGGCGGGCGCCGTGCTCGTGGCGATCGCGCTGGTGTACTGGTTCGGCGTCGGCGGGCACGACGCACACAGCCTGCTGCGTGCCCTGCGCCGCGCGCTGTAACCCACAAGGACGTCACCGATGACCATCGCCGCCAAGCATTTCGATCCGCAGTTGGGCCTCGACATCCACCTGTACGAGATTCCGCCCAGCCCGATCCCGATTCCCCTGCCGACACCGCATATCGGCATCGTCTTCGACCCGTTCGACTACATCCCGTTCATCGGCGGCACCGTCCACGTCCACGGCATCAAGCGCGCCACCGCAGGCACCGGCGGCTTGAACGTGCACATCCCGGTCGGTGGCTTGTGGGTTCCGCCGGAGGAAGCGCCCGAGGGTCCGCAGTTCGACGACCAGTTGTTCATGGGCAGCCAGACCGTGGTCGCCGACAGCGCGCCGTTCTCCAAGCTGTGCATGCCCGTGCTCGACTGCAACATGGTCGGCATGATCCCGCCATTGCGACTGAAGAAACCGAAGAAGCCCTCGCTGTCGCTGACCCTGCCCACCGCGGTGAACCTGGCCATTCCCAGCAACGTCAGCGTGGGCGGCGCGCCCACCATCGACATGATGGGCCTGCTGTTCCAGGCCGGTTTCGCCGGCGCGCTGAAAGGTCTCAAGGCACTGAAGAAGCTGAAACGCTTCGAAAGCGCCATGGAGAAATTCAAGGCCTGGCGCAAGAGCAAATTCGGTGAAATGCCCAGCGGATTCCTCAAGTGCAAAGTGCTGCGCGCCGAGCCGGTGGACATCCGCGACGGCAGCGTGGCGGTGGAGCACGAAGACTTCGTCATCCCGGGCCGGCTGTCATTGGCGTGGCCACGCGTCTATCGCTCGCGCAACCTTCAGCCCGGCCTGTGCGGTCATGGCTGGCAGACGCCCGCCGACCTGCACCTGGACATCGACACCGATGGCATTGCGGTGTTCGTCGACACGGATCGTCATGTGGTGTTCCCGCAACTGCCTGCCGCGGACGGCTTCGAACATGCCGTGACCGAACTGGTCGATGGCGCGCGCCTGTACGCCGAAGGCGCGGCATACCGGGTACGAACCAAGGATGGCCTGGTCTACGCATTCCAGCGACCACCACGCAACGTGGCCGCGCTGGGCCAGCAACGGCTGCCCATCGAGCGCATCGAGGACCGGTGCGGCAACCACTGGTGCTTCGAGCGCATCGACGGGCGCCTCACCCGTATCCAGGAAAGCGGCATCGATGGATTGCAAGGGCGTTTCATCGACGTCACCGTGCACGGCAACCACATCCGCCAGTTGCTGCTGCACGACCCCGCCACTGGCATCAACCATCCGCTGGTCAGCTATGACTACGACGAGGCCGGCGACCTGGTCGCGGCCATCGACCCGCTGGGCGCGCCGCGCAGGTTCGAATACGCCAAACACCATCTGGTGCGCCACACCGACCGCACCGGCCTGAGTTTCCACTACGAGTACAACGCCCGCCAGCAAGTCATCCATGCCTGGGGCGACGGCGGCCTGCACGACTACCGCTTCCACTACGACGAAGCATTGCAGGAAACCGAAGTCACCGATTCGCTCGGCCATGTGTCGCTGGTGAAGTTCGACGAGAACGGCCTGCCACTGTGCGAGATCGACCCGCTCGATGGCGTCACCGTGTTCGAATACGACGACGTCGGCCGCACCACCGCCGTCGTGGACCCGATGGGGTTGCGCACCGAATTCGAGTACGACGAGCACGGCAACCTGCTCATGCTCACCCGAGCCGACGGCAGTGTCATCGAAACGGCTTACGACGAGAATGACCACCCCGTCGCCATGACCGACGCTGCCGGAGCGAGCTGGCAACAGCAGTGGAACGAACACGGCCTGCTGCATGAACAACGCACCCCGCTGGGTGCCACCACCCGCTACACCTACGATGCGCATGGCCAGCTGACCGGGCACATCAACGCACTCGGCGCCGCCACCCGACTGGCCTTCGACCGACATGGCTCATTGCTCGAACTCATCGATCCGATGGGACAGGCCAATCGCTTCGAGCACGATACCCTGGGCCGCCTGCTCAGCCGCACCGATGCCACCGGCCGCAGCAGCCGCTACCGCTACGACGCCAAGGGCCGCCTGCTCGAAATCATCTCGCCCACCGACGCCCGCGTGCATTGCGAATACGACGCCGAAGACCAACTGGTGCGCTATCGCGACGAGGCCGGCCACGTCACCCAGTTTGACTACACCGGCATCGGCCAGCTCGCCCGACGCCGGCAGCCGGACGGCCATGACGTTCGCTACGAATACGATACCGAAGAACGGCTGGTCGCCGTGATCAACCAGCGTGCGGAACGCTACGAGCTGAAGCGCGACCCGCTCGGTCGCATCGTCGAGGAAATCGACTACTGGGGCCAGGGCCGCCGCTACGACTACGATGCCGCCGGCCGCCTGTGCCGCAGCACCGATCCATTGGGCCGGGCCCTGGGCTTCGACACTGACGCGCTGGGGCGCATCACCCGGAAAACCCTGCCCAATCCGCGGGATGCCAATCGCCAGATCCACGAGACCTTCCGCTACAACGCGGCGGGACAGCTGGTGGAACTGCGCAATACCGTCGCCCACGTCACCCGCAATTTCGATGCCGAAGGCCGGCTATTGCAGGAAGTCCAGAACGGCTTCACCGTGGACAACATCTACGATGCGCTGGGCAATCGCATCGAGCGCCATACCTCGGCCGGCAACACCGTGCGCATCGGCTTCGATGTACTGGGCCGCCCCGAGTGCATCACCATCAACGATGCCGCGCCCATCACCATCGAACGCAACGCGTCGGGGCTGGTCGTCGCCGAACAACTCACGCCCACCCTGCGCCGCACGCTGGACTACAACGCCGACGGCCTGCTCACCGCGCAGGCGGTGACGAACGACCACACGCCGCTGTTCGACACCCGCTACGCCTACGACCAGACAGGCAACCTCACCGAACGCACCGACAGCGTCCACGGCACCGATCGCTACACCTACGACCCGATGGGTCGCGTGCTGGAGCACACCGATCCCGCCGGCAAGCTCACCCGTTGGCTCAACGATCCCGCAGGTGACCGGCTCAAGACCCGTGTGCTGGAAGTGCGCATGAAACAGGCCGTGGGCGGTGCCCCGCTTGCCGATGCCTGGACCCGCGAAGGCGACTACGACGGCCGCCACTACGTATTCGACCGCGCCGGCAACCTGATCCGCCGCCAGCACCACCAGGAACCCGGCCGCCCCACCCTGCACCTGGCCTGGGACGCCAACCAGCGCCTGGCCGAAAGCCACTGGGAAGGCGGCGACCGCGAAGAATTGCGCACCACCTACGGCTACGACCCGCTGGGACGACGCGTGTTCAAGCGCAACCCGACGCATACGACGTGGTTTTTCTGGGATGGCGATGTGCTGCTGGGCGAGGTAACCCACGCCAGCGATGCTGCGGATGCACCAGCGCCTGCGAGCGGCGGCCATGTCGTCGACTTCATGGCCGCCCAAAAGCGCAACCGAGTGTTCAAAGCCTTGCATCCCCGCACGCGCGAATACGTCTACCATTCCGACACCTTCATACCACTGGCGATGATTGACCGGCAGCGCGCTCGGGCGACACGCAATATGGTGGCGAGCGGGGACAATGATCCCGGTCTCAAATATGCAGGCGGGAGCAACACCGCCGACGACAAGAGCCTGCCGTCTGCTCGTGCCGAGCATCACGAATGTGCAGCACCGCACGCCCAGACGGGCCCATCGCAGACAAGTGCGACTGCCACCATGTGCACCTCCACCTCCCAGCGCATCGCGCCCGGCCCTGGTTTTGGCGGTCTCGGCCAGGTCGCACTTGGCCAGCCCAATAGGGGTGCTGGGGTAACCGGGATGACCGACGCACCATCGCTAATCGGAGTGGAACACAAGAAATGCGTCGAGCACGGCTCATTGGAACAACCATTCAAAACATGCACGCCGGGCGGCTTGATATTGAGCGCCACGGACAAAGCATCGTTGTCTGTCATGAGCACTGCAACAGAACAACCCACCACAGCCGTGCCGGCCCGACGGCAAGACGGCGATACACAACAATCACATTTGCTCTCCGGCCGAACACCCGCCATCGAATGGACGCCAGTCGTCTACCACTACCACGTCGATGTGAACGGCTGCCCTACCCGGATGACCGATCGCAATGGCACCGTGGTCTGGGGAGCAAGCTATGCCACATGGGGAGGCGCCCCGAATACTTCAGTCGCACAAATCCAGAACTTCATCGGATACCAAGGACAGCAGTTCGATCAGGAAAGCGATCTTTGTTACAACCGACACCGCTACTACGCGTCTTGTATCGGCACGTACATCAGCCAGGATCCCATTCGTCTGGTAGGGGGCATCAGCCTCTATCAGTACGGCCCCAATACCATCCAGTGGGTGGATCCGCTGGGGCTGGCAAGAAACCCCATAGATCCCAAGACAGGCATCCGGCGAATGCCCCCATGGATGCCAGGTGTCAGAGGATGGGAACGGCAACATCTGGTGCCGTTCGCGGTATGGCGCGATTTCATGCCCCAATTATCCTCGCTCGGATTGACGATGAGCGACGTACATGGTGCTCACAACATGATGTACATGCCGCGATACGCCTCAGGGCGTCCAAGCAATTATCCCAACATGGGACTGCATCGCGGGTTCCATCCGTTACATACCCAGTACAATCAACAGGTCACAAGGGAACTGCAACAATTGTTACCGCATTTGCGTGGGTTGAGTGCGGCGGACGCTCGGGCAGCTTTCAGGGATTTCCAGATGGACCTGAGAAACAGGACGAGAACCGGTCATTTGACCTGCGCCAGATAGGTGATTAGTGAAATATTTTGAGCTCCTCCATCCGACATCGCTGGGCGAATTCTCAATCACCATGCGAGGAGAAGACGAATTCGGCACTGCGATATTCATTGATGATCCGACCGCCACCGTCAGCATCAACAAGGTCGAAATCGATGTCGACCTGGATATCAAGAAATTTGACAAGATCGGACCGGACTACCTCCAGACGACCAAGGGGATTCCCATCTTCTCCGAAAAGTTCGTCACATCGATGCCGGAAGCTTTTGCACAGAGTGTCACAATGGTCCCTGCAACCCTGTATTTGCGCGGAGGCACACGAGATTATCGTGCAGGCAAGATTGAACTCGCCTTGGACCTGATCGATACCGATGCTTCGTCATTCTCCAATATCCGCGGAATACGGATATTGACGAGGCCCGTCTTCAAGCCTGTAACTCAGGAGTTCTACCTGGCCCGGGACCATGCGTTCCGGATGTACATGGTCGCATCGGAGAAATTGGTACAGCAGGTGGAGACTCACGGATTGAAACTTGAGTTTCTGCCGTACTGAGGGCTCATGGACCCTGGTGTGTCGCTTTACGGCACTGAATGGCACCAGACGCCGGAATCCCGACGTTTCCACGCATTGAAGAGCATGGGACCGAAGAAGCGCTTTCGCAGGAACACATTTTCAGGTTTCTGCCCGAAGCGGAGACTGTCCTCCCAATCAAGAACAGCACATGCGACACAGCTTCTTGGACGCCAGCTGCTCTCGTGGGCGATCTACCGTCGATATGGTGCCAGCAATGCCACACTGTCCAGCAGCCCACCAGGAAGCAGATAACGCGGCTGCCACCCTGCACCGAGCAGCTCGCGCACGCGCGTAGCGGAAATTTCCAAAGGCGTGATCGGCATCAGGACCACTCGGCCAGCATGGGTGGCGCGAATACCCTGGGGATCGGTAGTCAAACGTCCGCTGATCGCCTCAGCAAGTCCCGCCGGCCACGTCGGTTCAACCCCCGGCCGCGTCAGCACTCCCATATGCGCCAGCTCAAATAATTCATGCCAACGATGCCAACTCGGCAATCCGGCGAAGGCGTCTTCACCCAGCAGCAACACCAGCGGACGATCGCCCTGCTCGGCGCGCAGCTCGACAAGGGTGTCGACGGTATAGGACGGGCCTTCGCGCTGCAGTTCGCGGGTGTCGAGGCTCAGTCGCGACTGCCCCTGCAGCGCGGCGCGCAGCATCGCCACGCGCTGTTCGGCACTGGCCACCGGCGGCGGGCGATGCGGCGGCACGTTGGCAGGCATCAGGCGCACTTCGGCGTCGAGCAGTTCGGCGGCTTCCCAGGCGGCGTTGAGGTGGCCGATGTGTACCGGGTCGAAGGTGCCGCCGAGGATGGCGAGGGGCTTCATGACAAGTCTGGCGTTCAGGCGAGTGCCATGGCCGCGCGCGGTTCGGCGATGGCGGCAATCAGCCGCTCGGCTTCGCGCCACGGTTCACCGGTTTCGCGCCCCTTGGCCATGCGGTCGATGCGCGAGGCGCGCGCCAGGCATTGCAGCCAGTGTTCGCGCGGGGCACGACGCAGGGCCTTGCGAAACAGTTGTTCGCGTGCGGGCCACAGGCGTTCGAGGCGGGCTTGCGCGGCGAAGTCGCGGGCATTGGCCAGGCGCAATGCAAGCTGCAATTGATTGACCAGCCAGCCCATCAGGCCGATCAATTCCTCGCCTTCGGCATGCAGGCCGGCCAGGATGTGCAATGCGCGCGCACCGTCGCCGGCAAAGGCGGCATCGGTGAGCTTGAAGGCGTCGTAGCGGGCGCTGTCGGCGACCAGGCTTTCCATCGCCGCCGCATCGATGCGCGAGCTGTCGCCGGCACGCAGCACGGCAAGCTTGTCGACCTCTTGCGCGGCGGCCAGCAGGTTGCCTTCCACGCGCTCGGCCAGCAATGCCGCGGCATCCGGCGTGGCCGACAAGCCGCGCGAAGCGAGTCGGGCACCGATCCACGAACTCCATTCGTTCGGGCGCGGTGCGTTGAACACCACCATCGCGCCGGTAGCGTCGAGCTTCTTGCTCCACGCGCCGTCGTGCTTGCTGCTCCAGGTGGTGGCCGTCACCAGCAGGGTGACATCGGGCGGCGGGTCGGCGCAGTACTCGGTGAGCGCGGCGGCGCCTTCCTTGCCCGGGCGCCCGGTGGGCAGGCGCAGGTCGATCATCCGTCGCGTGGCGAACAGCGACATGCCTGCGCCCGCGCGAGCCAGATCGTTCCAGTCGAAATGGGTACCGGCGTCGAGCACGTCGCGCTCGCTGTAGCCGAGCTTGCGCGCCTGCGCGCGCAATGCGTCGGCCGCTTCCAGCACCAGCAATTCCTCGCCCACCAGCAGGTAGACCGGGCGCAGGCTGTCCGCCGCCAGCGCCTTCTGCCATTGGGTGGCATTCAGCGGCATGGCTGTCTCAGTGCGTGCTGCTGGCTGGTGCCGGCGCGGCAGCCGCACCCATTACGGGCTGGGGATGCTTAGCGGCCGCCTGCAGACGGAACAGGATGGCCTGCACCATGTCGTCGTTGAGGCTGCGCTGCAGCTCTTCCACCTCGGCGGTGCTGCCCACGGTGTCGCCGGCGTTGTAGCTGTACTCGCGCGACATGTCGATGTGCTGCCCCGGGATCAGCAAGTCACCCTTGCCGTCCTTGACGTTGAACTCGACGTGGTAGCGCACGGCGTATTCGGTAACGCGGGCGGAACCGTTGATGCTCAGCGAGTCGGTGCTGAAGTGCGCGGTAGTGACGTCCAGCTCGGCGATGCCCGGGCCGCTTTCGTCCTCGACAGTGACGCCGGAGGCGGTCAGCGTGCGCGCCAGGTTGCGCTGCAGTTCGCCACCGCCGCTGACGGTGAGATGTACGCGCTGCATCGACGGCGGCAACGCCGCGCTGCGACGCAGATGGAAGCCGCAGGCGCTCAGCGCGAGGCCGCACAGCAGCAACAGCGAAACTTGGAGCGAACGGCTCATGGCTTTCATCCTGCGACGATGTTGACGATCTTGCCCGGTACCACGATCACCTTGCGCACGGTCTTCCCTTCCAAGAAGCTGGTCACGTGCGGGTGCGCGCGAGCCAATTGTTCCGCCTCGTCCTTCGACGCACTGGCGGCAACCTCGATGGTAGCGCGCAACTTGCCGTTCACCTGAACCGCCAGGGTCAGCGAATCACGCACCAGCGCACTTTCGTCCACCTTCGGCCACGGCTGGTCTTCCAGCACGCTTTCGGCGTGCCCCAGCACCTGCCACAGGCGATGGCTGACGTGCGGCACCACCGGGTTCAGCAGCAGCACCATGGTTTCCAGCACTTCGTGGCGTACCGCGCGGCCCTGCTCGCTCATGTCGGCGAACTTGCCGACCGCGTTGAGCAGTTCCATCAGCGCGGCGATGGCCGTGTTGAAGGAGTGGCGCCGACCGAGGTCGTCACCCACTTTCTGGATGGCTTCGTGCAACTGCCGGCGCAAGGCCTTCTGGCCGGCATCCAGTTGCGCCGGATCGACCACCGCGTGATCCGGCTGTGCGGCATGCGTGGTCACCTCACGCCAGAAACGGCGCAGGAAGCGCGACATGCCTTCCACGCCCGCCTCGTTCCATTCCAGCGACTGCTCCGGCGGCGCGGCGAACATGGAGAACAGACGCACCGTGTCGGCGCCGAACTTGCCCACCATCGACTGCGGATCGACGCCGTTGTTCTTCGACTTGGACATCTTCTCGGTGCCGCCGATCTGCACCGGCCGGCCATCGGCCTTGAGCACCGCGCCGATCGTCCGCGCCTTGTCGTCACGCTGGATTTCCACGTCGGCGGGATTGATCCAGTCCTTCGAGCCGTCGGCGTTGTCGCGATAGAACGTATCGGCGATCACCATGCCCTGGCACAGCAGGTTGGTCGCCGGCTCATCCGAATTCACCATGCCCGCGTCGCGCAACAGCTTGTGATAGAAGCGGAAGTACAGCAGATGCAGGATGGCGTGTTCGATGCCGCCGATGTACTGGTCCACCGGCAGCCAGTAGTTGGCGCGTTCGTCGACCTGGGTGGCGGCACCCGGCGAGGTGTAGCGCGCGTAGTACCAGCTCGACTCCATGAAGGTGTCGAAGGTGTCGGTTTCGCGCTCGGCCGCGCCGCCGCACTCGGGACAGGTGGTCTTGCGCCATTCCGGATCGGTCTTGATCGGCGACTGCACGCCACCGCCCTTCGAGTACACGTCGGCCACGTCTTCGGGCAGCAGCACCGGCAACTGGTCTTCCGGCACCGGCACGTCACCGCACTTGACGCAACGGATCACCGGAATCGGGCAACCCCAGTAGCGCTGGCGCGAAACGCCCCAGTCACGCAGGCGGTAGTTCACGCGGCGCTGACTCTTGTCGTCCTTCTCCAGCAACTCGGCGATGGCGTCGAAGGCCTGCTTGTAATTCTTGCCGTCGAGCACGCCGGAGTTGACCACGCGCATGTCGGCGCGGGTCTTGTCGCCGTACCAGTCCTGCCAGCGCGTGGCGTCGTATTCGCCGCCGTCGACGTCGATCACCTGCCGGATCGGCAACTGGTATTTGGTCGCGAACTCGAAGTCGCGCTCGTCATGGCCGGGCACGGCCATCACCGCGCCGGTGCCGTAACCCATCAGCACGAAGTTGGCGACCCATACCGGCACCTTGTCGCCGGTGACGGGATGGATGGCGAACAGGCCAGTGGCCATGCCGCGCTTTTCCTGGGTTTCCAGTTCGGCCTCGGACACACCGCCGTGCTTCAGTTCTTCCAGGAACCTCGCCAGCGCCGGATTACCCTGCGCAGCCTTCTGCGCCAGCGGGTGTTCACCGGCAATGGACACGAAGGTCACGCCCATCAGCGTGTCGGGTCGTGTGGTGAACACGGTCAGCGGCGTGGCTTCGCCCTCCACCGCGAAATGGATTTCCAGGCCCTCGCTGCGGCCGATCCAGTTGCGCTGCATGGTCTTCACGGCGTCGGGCCAGCCGGGCAACGTGTCCAGGCCGTCGAGCAGTTCCTGCGCGTAATCGGTGATCTTCAGGAACCACTGCGGGATTTCGCGCTTTTCCACCGGCGCGCCGGTGCGCCAGCCGCGGCCGTCGATCACCTGCTCGTTGGCCAGCACGGTCTGGTCGACCGGGTCCCAGTTCACCACCGCGTTGCGGCGGTAGGCGATGCCTTTCTTCATCAGCCGCACGAACATGCGCTGTTCGTGCACGTAGTAATCCGGACGGCAGGTGGCGAACTCGCGGGTCCAGTCGATCGCATAGCCCAGCGACTTCAGCTGGCCGCGCATGTGCTCGATGTTGGCGTAGGTCCACTTCGCCGGCGCGGTCTTGTTCTTGATCGCGGCGTTTTCGGCCGGCAGGCCGAACGCATCCCAGCCCATCGGCTGCAGCACGTTCCTGCCCTGCATGCGCTGGTAGCGGCTGATCACGTCGCTGATGGTGTAGTTGCGCACATGGCCCATGTGCAGCGCGCCGGACGGATACGGCAGCATCGAGAGACAGAAGAACTTCGGCCGGGCCGGGTCTTCCTTCACCTCGTAGGCGTGCTGTTCGTTCCAGTACCGCTGTGCGGCGGCTTCCACCGCCTGCGGGTCATAGTCGTTGGAGGCCTGTTGCTGGATGTCCTGCATGTTCCGCTGCCGTTGTGCCTGTGGCCGGCGCCGGGAACCGTCATGGCCGGCGGCCGTGTTGAACGCGCCAGACTAGCAGAACGGCGGACGGACGGGGCCGACGGGCGGGCGGAAAGGCCTCCGCAAGGCGGACCATGCCCGCCTTGCGGGGCGATGACGACGGCGGGCATGCCCGCCCTGCGGCAATGGCGGGGCCGTTCTAATCCGCCGGGCAGGCGGGTACTCTGCCGCCGGCGACCACCGGGGCCACAGCGGCGATACGCCGTGCCAGCTCCGCCAATGCTTGTTGATGGCCCGCCACCAGCGCGTCGAAACCGGGGCCGACGCTCTCCCGGATCCGGCTGGTGCAGGCCAGCACCGTATCGCCCTTGAGCGCATGCACGCTCCAGGCGGCGTCGATCAGGGCGTACTGGCCGGGCGAGGATTCGAAGCGGCGCAGGTCGACCTTGATGCGCAGCACCGGCTGGTTCCCCGTGGGTAGTCCGCTGACATCCTGCGCGCCCATGTCGCGCGAAAGATCGGCCGACAGCGCGCCCCGCACTTCATCGCCCAGCGGGGCGATCCAGCGCTGCCCATCGAGCATGGCCACGCCCTGCCCGCCTTCGCGCACCACCAGCTGCGGCTGGTCGACCTGGGCCGGAATGCCCACCGGCAAAAGCGCGAAACGGAACGAGGCCGGCGTGACGGCAGGCGCTGCTTCGGCCACGGCCGGCGCCATCAAGGTGTAGTAATGCATCGGCGCGGAGGCGCAGGCGACCAGCGCCACGGCCAGCGTGGCCACGAGCGGATAACGCAGGCGAATCATGGCTTGCTCCCTTTCGATGCCGTGCCCTTCGGCGCAGCAGACGGTGTCGGCTCCGCGGCGGGCGC
This sequence comes from Rhodanobacter sp. FW021-MT20, assembly GCF_041107475.1. Classification (NCBI taxonomy): domain Bacteria; kingdom Pseudomonadati; phylum Pseudomonadota; class Gammaproteobacteria; order Lysobacterales; family Rhodanobacteraceae; genus Rhodanobacter; species Rhodanobacter sp. FW021-MT20. Next base: position 126,431 of record NZ_JBGBPX010000010.1, read on the forward strand.
GTGCACGGCCGGATCGGCGTGGCGCCCGCGAATCAACGCTTCCGGGTGCACGCCGAGATAGTCGGTCAGCACGCGTAGCGAACGCGCCATGCGCTGCAGTTCCTGCAACGTGGCGCCCAGGTTCTGCTGCAGTGGCGAATCGCCGGCCAGCATGTGGTTGGCCGAGCCGAGCGTGCCCTGCGCGCCCTTCAAGGTCTCGCTGACCTGCGGCAGCACCTGGCCGTTGACCTGTTTCAGCGTGCTGTCCAGGTTGGCCAGCGAATCGTCCAGATGCTTGCCGATGCTGTCGAACGGGATCCGGTGGATCTTGTCCACGATCTCGGCCAACTGCTCCTGCAGCTTGTCGAAGCTGCCCGGCGCGGTGGGAATCTCCAGCGGATGCGCATCGGGGTCGTACTTCACCTTGGCCGCATGCGGCAGGAAATCCAGCGCGATGTAGAGCTGCCCGGTGAGCAGGTTGCCGGTGCGCGCCTGCGCCCGCAGGCCATGCGCCACCAGCCGGCCGACCATGTGCGAAAGGTCCGCGTTGTCACCCTGCGCCTTGGCCAGTGCCACCAGCTTGTCGTGAGCCTGCCCGAGCCGCTGCGGATAGACCACGGCGCCGACGATCAACGGGAAGCTCTGCGTCTTCTCGTCGTAATCCATCCGGATCGACACCACCTTGCCGAAGTTCACCCCAAGGAACTCCACCGGCGCGCCCACCGCCAGCCCACGCAGCGACTGCCTGAAACGCATGCGGATGTAGTGCGCCGGGCCATCCGGCGGCGCCATCGCGGTGGTCTCGTCGTCGAACAGGCGAAAGCTGGCATTCTCGGCGGCCGGTGTGCTGTCGTGCGGCCCCGGCGGATTCTGGAACGCCACACCACCGGCCAGCACCGCGGCCAGCGATTGCGTGTTGAGTTTCAGCCCGTTCGCGCCCAGCGAGACATCCACGCCACTGGCATTCCAGAAACGCGTGGAAGCCGTGACGAAGTGGTCGTTCGGACTGCCCACGAAAATCCGGATGGTGACGCCGCTGCCATCCTTGTCCAGTTGATAGGACGCCACCTGGCCCACCTGGATGCGCCGGTAATAGATCGGCGAGCCCACGTCGAGCGAACCCAGATCCTGGGCATGCAGCACGAAGCTGCGCCCGGGCGAACCGTGGGTGATCGCCGGCGGCAGCTCCAGCCCCTTGAAGCGGTACTTTTCCTCTTTCGAGTCACCGATGTCGGCGCCGATATAGGCCCCCGACAACAGCGTGCCGACCCCCGACACCCCACCCAGCCCGATGCGGGGACGCACCACCCAGAAACGCGTGTCGGCCGTGGCGAAACTTTCGGCGCTCTTTTCCAGCGCCACCTTGACCACGACGTGGTCGCGATCCTTGCCGAGTCGGACCTTCTCGACCTTGCCAATCGTCACGCTCTTGTATTTCACCGGCGTCTTGCCCGGCGTCAGGCCCTCGGCGGTCTGGAAGCTGATGTTGATCGTGGGCCCCGCCTGCAACCAGGCATGGACCACCAGCGACAACCCCACCAGTGCGGCGATGACCGGCACCAGCCAGATCAGCGATATGCCAACGCGTCGGCTTCGTACCACCGGTTGCGGCAAGTCGTCGGGGGGAGTCGCCCTGGATTCATCAGTCATCGTCGGTCCTGCCATCCCAGATCAAACGCGGGTCGAAACTCATCGAGGCCAGCATGGTCAGCACCACGGTCAGGCCGAAGAAAATCACGCCGGGCAACGGCGCCACCAGGCTGAAGATGCCGAACTGCACCAGCGCCGTCAGCAACGCCACCACGAACACGTCCAGCATCGACCAGTAGCCGATGAATTCCACCAGCCGGTACAGTTTCGCACGCTGCGGACGTGCCCAGTTGCTGCCCCGACGAGCACTGACAAGCAGGGTCGTCAGCACGAAGAATTTCGTCATCGGCACCAGGATGCTGGCAGTGAACACGATCACCGCCAGATCCGGCGATCCCTTGTTCCACAGCTCCATCACGCCGCTGATGATGGTGTTGTCGTCCACGTCGCCCAGGCTCGCCGTGCGCATGATCGGCAGCACGTTGGCCGGGATGTACAGCAGGAAGCCGGCAATCAGCAGCGCCCAGGTGCGCGCGTAGCTGGCCGTCTTGCGCCGATGCAGCGCCGAGCCGCAGCGCGGGCAGGCCGCGTCGTCCATCGGCGTGTCGCGACAAACCAGTCCGCAGACATGGCAGCCGATCAGCCCCAGCTCGTGTGCCCGCGGCAGCGCGCTCATTCAGTCGGCTCCGTGGTCGCGTGCTCCGGCAGGGTTTCCCACAATTGCCGCAAGTCCACCCCGGCGAAGATCGTGATCAGGACGGCCAGCGCCGCATACGCGAAGATGCCCGGGTCCGGGCTGATCTCGAAATAGAGGTGCGCCTTGACGATGGATACCAGCACGCCCAGCACGAACACCTCGCTCATCGTCCACGGATGCAAGTAATGCAGCCCCACCATCAGCGACCGGAAGCCCGGCGCCCGCTGCCCCTTGCGCGCGAACAACAACAGCCAGCCCATGCCGATCATCTTCGCCAGCGGAAAGAAGAACAGCGTAGCCGCCGCCAGCACCGACACCACCTTGGCATCTTCGTGCCACATCGCCAGGATCATGCCCCAGAGCGTGGTGGCCACCTTCTCGCCGTTCAGCCCAAGGGTGACGATCGGCCAGACGTTCGCTTCCACGAACACCAGCATGGCCGTCAATATCAGCGCCAGCATGGCGTTGGTACCCAGCCGCTGATGGCGCTCCAGCACCGCATCGCAGCGCGCACAACGCGCCGTTTCGCCGCACGCCAGCGGGCGGCGGCGATACACCGTGTCGCAGTGCTCGCAGATCAGCAGCGGCGCCGGCACGGGGGCCGGGGCCTGCTCAATGGCGGGAGACGGGACGCTCATGCCGGCCATTCTCGCAAATCCGCGTCAACGGCGCGCATGTGTCGAAGCCCTTGATATGCTCGTGCCCGCCCCGACCTTCAGCGGGCATCCCGCCTACCGGAGCCCATCGTGACCGATACCGCCACCACTCACGTCTTCGACGTGGACCCGACCAACTTCGAGACCGATGTCCTGCAGGCCTCGCAGGCCACCCCGGTGCTGGTGGATTTCTGGGCCACCTGGTGCGGCCCGTGCAAGACCCTCGGCCCGATGCTGGAAAAGCTTGCCGCCGAATACAACGGCGCGTTCCGGCTGGCCAAGGTCGACGTGGACAAGAACCAGGAGCTGGCCGGCATGTTCGGCATCCGCTCCATTCCCACCGTGATGCTGGTGAAGAATGGCGAGATCGCCGACGGTTTCTCCGGTGCCTTGCCCGAGGGCCAGTTGCGCGAATTCCTGTCGCGCCATCTGCAGCCACTGGACGGAGCCGGCGATGAAGATGCCGCCGACGCCGTCGAAGCCCCGGCCGAAACGCCCGAACAGGCCATCAACCGCCTGCAGCAGGCCATCGCCACCGAGCCGGACCGTGCCGAGCTCAAGCTCGACCTCGCCCTGGCACTGATGCAGGCCGGTCAAAGCGACGCCGCCGAAACCGAACTGAACGCCCTGCCCGCCAACCTCGCCACCGATGCCCGCGCCGTCCGCCTGCGCAGCCAGCTCGAACTGGCGAGCACGCTGAAAAACGCGCCCACGCTGGCCGAACTGCAACAGCGCGTGCAAACCGATGCCACGGACTGGGAGGCCCGCGACCTGCTCGGCGTGCGCCTGCTGCTCGGCGACGAGCCGGCCACCGGCCTCGACCAGTTCCTCGTCATCCTCGAAAAGGCCCGCGACTGGAACGACGGTGCCGCGAAAAAGCGCCTGCTGGCGGCGTTCAATACGCTCGATGATGCGGAACTGGTGGGACGCTACCGGCGCCGGATGGCTTCGCTGTTGTTCTAAGCGGTGCGAGTGGCACACCATACGCAAAGGTATGGTATCGTTCCGGCGACTTCGACACGCTTCCCGCCCCATGCGCGCATCCACTTTCCGCCGGCTGTTGAATCTGTGGCCGCCGTTCCTGTTCAACAGCATCCGCCTGCAATCGGTCAGCGACGACTACACCGAAGCAAGGGTGGTGTTGCGCCTGCGCCCGTGGAACCGCAACTACGTCAAGAGCCAGTTCGGCGGCAACCTGTTCGCGATGACCGACCCGTTCTGGATGCTGCTGGTGATGCAGCAACTGGGCAAGGACTACTTCGTGTGGGACAAGGCCGGCACGATCGACTTCGTCGCACCTGGCTATGAAGACGTCTACGCCCACTTCAAGCTGGAACCCGGCGTGATCGACGAACTGCGCACGGCAGCCGCCGGCGGCGAGAAGGTGTTGCGCTGGTTCGAGACCGACGTCGTCACCGCCTCGGGCAAAGTAATCGCCCGGGTGCGCAAGCAGATCTATGTGCGCTTGAAGCCAAAGGCGCGCTGAGGCCCTGTCCCACCGCCATTCCGTACCCAGTCGTCATTCCGGCGCAGGCCGGAATCCAGAAACCGGGCTCAGGGATTTCGCGATAACCCCGCCGTGACGACACTGGATTCCGGCCTGCGCCGGAATGACGGACGGCTTCAGTCCCGCTCGAAGCGCGCCATCTCCTCCAGCACCGCTTCAGCCCTGACGATGGCGCTGCCGGCCAGGCCATTCTCCAGCCAGCGGCCATGACCCAGCCGGCGCAGCACGAAGCGGATCAGGAACACCAGGCCCACCGACACCGCCACGCTCAGCAACAGCCACGCCATGAGCCCCGGTCGCCAGCCCTGCTGCCACAGATTCAGCCCGACACGATCCCCCTCGTACTGCGCCAGCATCAGCAAGGCCGGTATCCACACCACGCCACCCAGCACCGCGAACACCGGCGCTTCCACCTTCACCCGCCAGACGCGCATCCGGGCAAGGCGGCGCTGGATGTCCAGCACCGGCGCGGTGTAATCGATGCCTTGTTGCATCACCAGCAAGCGGATCGGGAAGGCAAACGCCAGGGTACCGAACAGTTGCATGAAGGCACCGCAAGCCACCGCCTGCCAGATGCCCAGGTGCGTCGACCAGAAGCTGATGCCCCACAGCATGATGGCGACGCCAAGCACGATAAGCAGCGACTGTCCCCATGCCAGCGGTCGCAAGTGCCGGTGCAGGCGGTCGGCGCGCCCCTGTCGCAACAGCTCCAATTGCAACGCATTCTGCCGCTCCAGTTGCTGTCCCATGGCCTGCCAGGCCAGCTTCATCTCGTCGAGTTCCATCGTCATGCTCCGGTAGGTGCCGGCGCGGTCATCTGGCCGCGCAGCTTCTGCTTGATGCGATTGATCTTGGTGGCCACGTTGGTTTCGCTGATGCCGAGCACGTCGGCGATCTCGGCGTAGCTGCGGTCTTCCAGGTACAGCAGGATCAGCGCGCGATGGAGCGGATCGAGCTGGCCGATGCAGGCGTACATCGCAGCCAGCCGCTCATCAGTTTCGGCAATGACCTGGCCACCACCGATGCTGTCCAGATGATGTTCATCCAGCGGTTCGACACGGCTGTCCAGCGACGTCTTGCGGCGACGCAATTGCGAGATCGCCACGTTCAACGCAATGCGGTACATCCAGGTGGAAAACTTCGCCCGGCGCTCGTCGTAGTGGCCGAACGATCGCCACAACTGCACGCAGATTTCCTGCGCCAGATCATCGCGATCGGCAGCGCTGACGGCATACACCGAAGCCACCTTGAACACGATGCCGCGATGCTCGTGCAGCAGTGCCTCGAACTGTCGCTGATGGCTGCGGCTGGTCATGTCATCCGTATTCCCCGTGATACACCCCATGATTCGCACGGCGCGAAAAAAAAATCACACCTCGTCCGAAGACCATTTGTTACCGCTCGCCCCGGATTGCGTCCGGGGCAGGCTCCGAGTGCAGAGCGCAGACCGAAGGCCGAAGTCGCAGGACACCCACGGCGAAGCGCTGGCCATGCGGGCCCCACTTCGACTCCACCAGCTGCGCAGGCTACGCTCAGTGCGAACGGCGGGGCCCGGGGTCGTGTCTCTGCTGCGCCTTCACACCGGCGCGCCGGCCCACGGTCGCATAATGACCGAGGTTGCCGGCGATGGAGGGTGCGATGGCTGTGGTGGATGCGCTATTGCGGCGAGTACGCCGGCTCGACCCCGGCTGCTTCGCGCTGGTGATGGCCACCGGCATCGTCTCCGTCGACGCCAGCCAACACGGCATGCCGTGGCTGGCGCTGGCCTTGTTCGCCTTCAACCTGATCGCCTACGCCTGGCTGCTGGTGCTGACCGCGCTGCGGCTGGCGCGTTTTCGCCACAGCATGGTGGCGGATTTCGTCGATCCCTCGCGCGGCGCCGGCTTCCTGACACTGGCAGCGGCGACCAGCGTGCTCGGCAGCCAATGCCTGCTGGTGGTGTCGTGTCCGCGGCTGGCCCTGGGCTTGGCGATCGCCGGCGCCGTCCTCTGGCTGGCACTGATCTACCTGTTCTTCGCCGCCACCATCACCGCCCGCTTCAAGCCCGGCTTCACCCGCAGCATCAACGGCGGCTGGCTGGTGGCGGTGGTCTCCACGCAGGCATTGGCGGCACTGGTTGCACTGATCGCCGGCCACGCACCCACGCCGCGCGGCGGCTGGCTGTTCGTGGCGCTGTGCCTGTACCTGCTGGGCGCGGCGCTGTACCTGCTGATCATCACGCTGGTGGTCTATCGCATGGTGTTTTTCCCGATGCGCGCACGCGAGTTCACGCCACCGTACTGGATCGACATGGGTGCACTGGCGGTAACCACGCTGGCCGGCAGCCTGGTGGTCATCAACACGCCAGCCGCCAGCCCGCTGTTGCCCCTGCTGCCGTTCGTGAAAGGATTCACCCTGTTCTTCTGGGCCACTGCCAGCTGGTGGATTCCGCTGCTGGTGATCCTGGAACTGTGGCGCCACATCTGGCGCCACGTGCCGGTGCGTTACGAAACCGACGACTGGGACATCGTGTTTCCCATCGGCATGTATACCGTGGGCACGTTCGAACTGGCACAGGCACTGCATCTGGATTTTCTGCGGACGATTCCTGCCGTGGGCGTCTACGTCAGCCTGCTGGCCTGGCTGCTGGTGGCGCTGATCGGATTGCGCCGGTTGTACCGGAGCCAGTTTCGGCACGCGCCGCACGTGTCGCGCTGACATGCGCTGTGGGCACAGCGTGGTGTGCACTTTGATCCCTTGCACCGCTTCGCCATCAGCTCGCTGAACGCCCCTGAAGGACTCCACGATACTTCCGCTTTTGCAAGTCCGGCATGCCGTGCCACGCGTGAAATCCCATAGCGCGTTATCCCTGGTAACCTGGGCAACACGGGGAGGCAGGATGACCAACGCGATATTCACCGCTTCAGAAAGCTCCGCTTACGACGACCAGATCGAGTGCCGTTACCACTTCCCTCGCACCTATCTTCGACAGGTCGAAGAGGCTATTGGTGACTGGATCATCTACTACGAACCACGTCGGTCCACTGGTCCGAACCGCGCTGGTGGCCGACAAGCCTACTTTGCCATCGCTCAAGTCGCGGGCATCACGCAGGACCCCGCGCGACCGGATCATCATTACGCACAGATGCGCGGCTTCCTGGAGTTCGATCAAGCCATCGCGTTTCGTGAAGGTGCAGAGTACCGGGAATCAATTCTGCAAAAAGCGGATGGTTCAACCAACAAAGGCGCCTTCGGTCGATCTGTTCGCCTGATTCCCAGAGAGGAATTCGATCGAATCGCACAAGCCGGCCTGTACGCCCAGCCCCAACCATGGGAGCTGGCTGACCGGGTGGCAGAACCTGTGCCTGAGTATGTCGTGCACCCCATCGTGGAACAGGTCAGCCAACGAAAATTTCGTGATGCCGCATTCAGGCGCCATGTCCGCAACGCCTACGCAAACACTTGTGCGGTCACAGGTCTTCGCCTGATCAATGGCGGTGGTCGCCCTGAAGTTCAGGCTGCCCATATCCGTTCGGTAGAAGCCGATGGCCCCGATACCGTCCGCAATGGCATTGCCCTCACCGGCACGGCTCACTGGCTATTTGATAGAGGCCTGCTGACCTTCGCCGATGACTACAGCATCCTGCTCTCACCCCATGGCGTACCCGATGATCTGGACAAGCTGATTCTGCCGGATAGAAAGCTGCGTATCCCTGCCAATCCCGACCTGCGACCGCACGCAACCTATCTGGCCTGGCACAGGGAAAATTGCTTCAAGCGGTAGCTGTACCGTCGAGGCAATCGGTGCCTCCAGCAATTCGCTGGAAACGGCGGCAGCCAAAGATCCACACGACGGTGGGTCAGGAACAAGCAAGAACATCACGACTGAAGCCTCTCCTTGCAAAAACACCCGCCAAACGGCTTTCCCAGGGCACCACAGTCGTCGCCTACAATGGCCGAACCATCCCCCTGACGTGCCCACCCCATGCAACCGCTGCGCCTCAAACGCTATCTGCTGACCGGACTGCTCACCTTCATCCCGTTGTGGGTGACCTGGCTGGTGTTCAAGTTCGTGCTGGGTCTGCTGGCCGGGATCGGCGCGCCGGTGGTGGCGGGCTTCGTCAAGGCGTTGGCGCTGGTGGCGCCGCGCGCAGCCGATGCGCTGAACCAGGACTGGCTGATCTTCATCCTCGCCCTGCTGCTGACGCTGGCCGCGCTGTATACGCTCGGCTGGCTGGCGCACCGGGTGATCGGTCGGCGCGTGCTCGATGCTTTCGACGGACTGTTGCACCGCATCCCGCTGGTGCAGACGATTTACGGCGGCACCAAGAAGCTGATGACGGTGCTGCAGAACAAGCCCGGCGGCATGCAGCGCGTGGTGCTGATCGATTTCCCCCGGCGCGGCATGAAGGTGGTCGGTTTCGTTACCCGCACCATGGTCGAGGAAGGCACCGGCCGCGAGATGGCGGCGGTATACATCCCCACCACGCCCAACCCAACCGGCGGCTATCTCGAACTGGTGCCGGTGGACGAGCTGACGCCGACCGACTGGACGATGGACCAGGCGATGGCCTTCATCATTTCCGGTGGTGCCGTGGCGCCGGACACTCTGCCTGCGCCTGCCCGCCATCCCGATCACCCGCTGTAGCCGGCGCGCTGCGCGCGCGCGCCACCACGACGAAAGGCATGCGCGCACAGGGAGCGCTCCCACCACAATGCCTGCGTCTTTCACGCCAGTGCCGGGGAACCTCATGCCGAAATGGCCGCTTACCGCATTGCTCATGCTTGCCACGGCATGCGTGCCTGCCACCACGTTCGCGTCCACGAACTGGATCACCCCGGCCGAGGCGGCACACTTCCGTACCACGCCGAGTTATGCCGATACGCTGACCTACCTGCAACGATTGCAAAAGGCCGCGCCCGGCAAGATCCATCTGGAAACCTTCGGCACCACGCCGGAAGGCCGGCCGATGACGGTGGTGATCGCCAGCGGCGATGGCACGTTCACTCCGCAAGCGGCCCGCGCCGCGCACAAGGCTGTCGTGCTGGTGCAGGCCGGCATCCATCCGGGCGAGATCGCGGGCAAGGATGCCGGCCTGATGCTGTTACGCGATTTCGCCATCACCGGCAAGTATCCGCACCTGCTTGATCATGTGGTGCTGGTCTACATCCCGGTGTTCAGCGTGGATGGTCACGCGAATTCCTCGCCCTACAACCGCATCAATCAGAACGGCCCAGCCAGCATGGGCTTCCGCGGGCAGTCGCAGTACCTCAACCTCAACCGCGACTACATCAAGGCCGACGCGCCGGAAATGCGCGCGTGGCTGAAGTTGTGGCAGACGTGGCTACCGAATTTCCTGGTCGACGTGCATGCCACCGACGGCGCCGACTACCAGTACGACCTGACCTGGTACACCGAAGACCCGCACAAGCTCGATCCCGCCGTGGCGTCCTGGCAGCAGCAGCTCACCGACACGGTGATGCCGGCCTACGACAAGCGCGGCCATCTCGCTTCGATCTATCTGGAGTTCAAGGATGGTCGCGACCCGCGCAAGGGCATCGCGAATTTCGGCTCCGGCCCACGCTTCTCCACCGGCTACGCGGCGCTTCAGAACCGGCCCGCGCTGCTGATCGAAACGCACATGCTCAAGCCCTACGGCGTGCGCGTGAAGGCCGTCTACGATCTGGTCGAATTGATGCTGGCCGACATCAACCGGGACCCGGCCGCCCTGCTCGCCGCCACGCACAAGGCCGATGCCGACGTGATCGCCCGCGCCGACAATCCTGCGGCACGCGTACCGCTCACCTTCAAGCTCGATCCCGTGCCCACGTCGTACACGCTGAAGGGCTACGCCTTCAGCCAGACCCACAGCGACATCTCCAACGACATTTGGATCCGGTACGACCCGCACACGCCGCGCAACTACACCATCCAGAACTGGAACCGTCTGTTGCCGGATCTCTCGATCACCCCGCCGGCGGCCTATGTCGTGCCGGCACAGTGGACGGTCATCATCGACCGGCTGAAAGCACACGGCATTGCCTACCGGCGCATCGACCACCCGCTGACGATGACCGCGCAGGGCTACCAGCTCGACGATCCGCGCTGGGCGACCCGGTCATTCGAAGGCCACCTGATGCTGCGCGATTTCACGCTGGCGACGGCACCACGCACCGTCACCCTGGCGCCCGGCTCGGTGATCGTGCCGATGGATCAGCGCGCGGCCAACGTGGCGATCGAATTGCTCGAACCGCAGGCACCCGACTCGTTGCTGCACTGGGGCTATCTGAATGCGATCTTCGAGGCGAAGGAATACGGCGAACCGCGCGTGCTGGAGAAGCTGGCGCGCGAGATGATCGCGAAGAACCCGGCGCTCAAAGCCGAATTCGAAAAGAAATTGCACGACGATCCGGCCTTCGCCGCCAGCAGCCACGCGCGCCTGGAATTCTTCTACAAGCGCTCGCCGTGGTACACGGTGCAGCGTGTTGGCGCGTACCCGGTGTTGCGACTCAACGCGGCAGAGCTGCGCCAACTGTCTGTCTCCCTCTCCCCGTCGGGGAGAGGGGCGGGGTGAGGGGCCGCTCTTGCGAAAACCTCGCTTGTGAAGTGTTTCCGCGAGCACCCGCCCCTCATCCGACCCTTCGGGCCACCTTCTCCCCGACGGGGAGAAGGAAAACGCCGAATCACCGCAGCAGCCAGGCGACCCCGGGGGCAGCCAGCACATTGAGCAGGCCGGCCAGCACCATCGCGAGGCTGGCGATGGTGCCCTCCTCGGCTCCCACGTCCCAGGCCTTGGCGGTACCGGCGCCATGTGCGCCGACACCGAACAACGCGCCGCGTGCCAGCGCCGAACGCAGCGGAAGGTATTTCAGCAACAACTCACCCAACGCGATGCCGGCCACGCCGGTGATCACCACAAACAGCGCGGTCAGATCCGGCACGCCGCCGATATCGGCCGACACCAGCATCGCCAGCGGCGTGGTGATCGAACGCGGCACCAGGCTCAGGCGCAGGCTTCCACTCAAACCAAACAATGTGGCCAGCCCCCACGCGCTGCTCATCGCCACCGTGCTGCCACCCAGCACACCGGCCAGCAACGCAGCCCAGTGCTGGCGGATCAACCGTCGATAACGCCAGATTGGCAGCGCGAACGCCACTGTCGCCGGACCCAGCATCAGCACCAGCCAGTGCGTGTCGCGGCTGTACACCGGGTAGTCCATACCGAACAGCAGGCCCAGCGCGATCAGCAGCACGGGGACGGTGAACAGCGGCGAGGTCCACCAGCGCGGCAGCCGCCGGTACAGTGGCTTGAGCAGGTAGTAACCGCCCAGCGTGACCGCCAGCCACGCCAGCGAGGCGAGTTCACTGCGCATGGTGTTTTTGCCTCCAGCGCCAGACCAGATCGACCAGGAAGGCCGTGGCCGTCATCACCAGCACGGTGCCGATCAGGATCACCGCCACGATGCGCACGCCCTCCGCACGCAGCAGCGCCGCATGCTGCGACACCGCCATCACGGCGGGAATGAAAAACAGCAGCATCTCGGCCAGCAGCCAGTCGGCACCGCGGCGCAGGCTCGACATCGGCACCACGCCGCACGCCAGCATCAGCAGCAATACGCCCAGCGCCAGCACACTGCCCGGCACCGGCAGGCGCCACGCACGCACCACGTATTCGCAAACGGCGCACAGCACCACCAGCAGCAACACCTGCACAAGCAGGGCAAGCCGGGGATGGCGACGATCAAGCAGGCGCATGCGGGCATGGAGCGTTTTCATGGCGCCAGCCTATGGCCATCCCGTATATGATGGAAATGAATTGTTTCCGTCATTTCAATTCGTTTTTGGAATACATTATGGACCTGCGCAGCCTGCGTTATTTCACCGAGGTGGCCAGTCGCGGTGGCTTCGCCCGCGCGACCGGCTCGGCCCACGCCAGCCAGCCCACGCTGAGCAAGGCCATCGCCCAACTGGAAGACGAACTGGGCACACGGCTGCTCGACCGTGACCGTCGCGGCGTGCGCCTGACCCAGGCCGGCGAGATCGTGCATCGCCACGCGCTGGCCATGCTGGCGCGAACCGAGCATCTGCGCGCCGAGCTGGACGCATTGCAAAACCTGCATCGCGGTGAACTGCGACTGGGCCTGCCGCCGCTGGGCAGCAGCGTGCTGTTCGCGCCCCTGCTGGCACGCTTCCGCGAACAGCATCCGCAAATCGACATCCACCTGCTGGAACACGGCAGTCGGCGCCTGGAGCAATCCGTGCTGGCCGGGGAGCTGGAAATCGCCGCCACGCTGCGTCCGGTCGGCGAAGGGCTGGACTGCCAGCCAGTCTGCGACGAACCCATGCTGGCCCTGCTGCCGCAATCGCATCCTCGCGCACGGGCGCGCCGCTTCCGCATGGAGTGGCTGGGCGAGTCGCCGTTGATCCTGTTCGAGGAAGGCTTCGCGCTGAACCGGCTGATCCGCGACGCCTGTGCCGGCCACGGCGTGGCGCCGCGCGAGACCGTGCACAGCGCGCAAGTGGACTTCATCCTGGCGCTGGTCGCCGCCGGTGGCGGCATCGCCCTGCTGCCGCGGCTGACCGTGGAGGAGCGTTCGCTCAGCGGCGTGGTCGCCGTGCCGCTGTCCGGCCGCGACCTGCGCTGGCAGATGGTGCTGGCCTGGCGCCGCGGCGCCGAGCTTTCGCCGGCCGCCCGCGCCTGGCTGGCACTGGTTGCCGACACCACCCCTGACCTTTGACACTGGGCCCCCCATGACCTTTGACCTAGCGTGAGCGGTCATGGTCGCGGGCGGGGAGGCCCACCGGCACGGTCCGCGCGAACCAGGAAGCCTACGGGCAAATCACATTGCTATTTATCAGAGGGATACCCATGACCAAGCAGTATCTGAAGCCGCTGGCGCTGGCCGCCAGCCTGAGCCTGGCGCTTGCCGCGTGCGGCAAGAGCGAGCAGGCCGCCGCGCCCGCCCCGGCTCCGGCCAAGACCGTCGCCGCGCCGGCTGCCGCAGCCAGCACTGCTGCCGCAGCCGCGCCCAAGAGCGTGTTCGACGTCAGCGAGCTGGGCGCGCCCACCGAGGCCTGCCAGGACTTCAATACCTTCGTCAACGCGAAGTGGGTTGCGGCCAACCCGATTCCCTCCGACCGCACCCGCTGGGGCGCGTTCGACCAGTTGGCCGACAAGAGCATGGACGAGCAGCACCAGATTCTCGAGAACGCCGCAAAGAACGTTGCCAGCGCCAAGGACGGTTCGACCGAACAGAAACTGGGCTGGCTGTACTCCGCCGGCATGGATGAAGCGGCCATCGACAAGGCCGGTTTCGACCCGATCAAGCCGCAGCTGGCGCAGATCGACGGCCTGAAGAACAGCGCCGACATCGCCAATTTCATCGACACCAGCTTCAACAACGGTGACAGCTACATCTTCAGCTTCGGCTCCGGCGCCGACTTCAAGGATGCGACCAAGCAGATCGGCTACGTGTACCAGGATGGCCTGGGCCTGCCGACCAAGGATTACTACTTCAAGCCACAGTACAAGGACATCCGCACCGCGTACGAGGCCTACATCGCCAAGTCGCTGGAGCTGGTCGGCGTGTCCGCCGCCGATGCCAAGAAGCAGGCCGGCGAAGTGATGAAGTTCGAAACCGAGCTGGCCAAGGCCTCGCTCGCTCCTACCGAGATGCGCAATCTCGACAACCAGTACCACTTCGTCAGCCTGAAGGAAGCGGACAAGATCAGCCCGCACTTCAACTGGCAGAAGTTCTTCGCCGCCCAGGGCGTGACCATCGACAAGGGCTTCTCGCTGTCGCAGCCGAAATTCATCGCCGAGTTCGACAAGCTGCTGGCCCACGCGCCGGTGTCACAGTGGCAGGCCTACCTGCGCTTCCACCTGATCAGCAGCGCCTCGTCCGCGCTGAGCAAGCCGTTCGAGGACAACCGCTTCGACTTCTACGGCAAGACCCTGTCCGGCCAGCCGGAACAGAAGCCGCGCTGGAAGCGCGTGCTGCGCTCGGTGAATGGCGCCATGGGCATGGGCCTGGGCCAGCTGTACGTGGCCAAGTACTTCCCGCCGGAATCCAAGCAGCGCGCCGAAGAGCTGGTGACCAACGTGCGCAACGCGTTGAAGGATCGCATCGAGCACCTGGACTGGATGAGCGAAGCGACCAAGAAGAAGGCGCTGGACAAGTGGGCCGAATTCCTGCCCAAGATCGGCTACCCCGACAAGGGCGAATGGCGTGACTGGAGCGGCCTGAAGATCGAGCAGGGCAACTGGTTCGCCAACCTCGAAGCCGCCAGCAAGTACAACTACCACTACGACATCAGCAAGATCGGCAAGGCCACCGACCGCAAGGAATGGGGCATGACCCCGCAGACGGTCAACGCCTACTACGACCCGAGCACCAACACCATCAACTTCCCGGCCGCGATCCTGCAGGCGCCGTTCTTCTATGCACACGGCGACGACGCGATCAACTACGGCGGCATCGGTGCGGTGATCGGCCACGAGTCCAGCCACGGCTTCGACGACCAGGGCAGCCAGTTCGACGGCCACGGCAACCGCGAAGACTGGTGGACGCCGCAGGACAAGAAGCAGTTCGATGCGCGCACCAAGCTGCTGGTCGAGCAGTTCGACGGCTACACGCCGATCAAGGGCAAGCCGGACCTGCACGTCAACGGCAAGCTGACCCTGGGCGAGAACATCGCCGACCTGGGCGGCCTGAACATCGCCTACGACGCCCTGCAGACCGCGCTGAAGAATCACCCGCAGGAAGCGGCCACCAAGATCGACGGCTATACCGAGGACCAGCGCTTCTTCCTCAGCTGGGCCCGCGTGTGGCGCGGCAACATCCGCGAGAAGCAGGCCGAGCTGTACCTGAATGTCGACCCGCATTCGCCGGCATCGATCCGCGCCATTGCCGCTCCGTCGGACATGAGCGCATTCGCCAAGGCGTTCCAGTGCAAGACCACCGATCCGATGGTCCGCTCTGGCGACAAGCAGGTGAAGATCTGGTAAGTCGCTTCGGCCAAGCCACGCCAGTCGCGGCTTGACCAGACCAAAGGCCCCGCACGCGAGTGCGGGGCCTTTTTCGTGGGCGCCACGATTGTGGGGAAGCAGGCATTACGGGTTGACGACGCGAAAGATGTTGCAAATCATTCTCATTAAAAATAACATTGACTGAATGATTCGTTGCGACGGTCGCGCCGTCCGTGTCTCGGGGAACCGACCCGGCCTGCGCCATGACGACAGTGCAGCGCGCTCGCGGATCCCGCTGCCGGGATCCGTGGACACGCCAGCCATCCGGCCGCCAAGTCGCAACCTCGCGCCCCCTGCTTTCCCCTTTCCAGAAACGCCGTGGAGTTTTTACCGATGGACTTCATCAAGAGCCGCAAGCATCCCGTCACGCGCCGTTCGTGCGCACCGACACTCACCGCCGCCACGCTGATGACCGGCCTGGCGCTGGCGCTGCCCGCGGTCGCTGCAACGTCCACCGATACCGCCTTCCCCACGCCCGAACAGCTTGCTTCGGCCAAGCGCCTGCCGGCCGTCAACGTGGAAGGCACCGCGGCGGCGTACAAGATCGATCAACTCTCCTCGTCCAAGTTCACCGAACCGCTACTCGACACGCCGCAGACCATCAGCATCATCAGCAAGGAAATCATCCAGCAGCAAGGCGCCACCACGCTGACCGAAGCGCTGCGCAACAGTCCCGGCGTGGGCACTTTCTACGTGGGCGAGAACGGCACCACTTCCACCGGTGACGCCATCTACATGCGCGGTTTCGACACCTCCGGCAGCATCTTCGTGGATGGCGTGCGCGACCTCGGCTCGATTTCGCGCGACGTGTTCAACATCGAGCAGGTGGAAGTGACCAAGGGCCCGGATGGCACCGAATACGGCCGCACCGCGCCCACCGGCGCGGTCAACATGGTCAGCAAGCAGCCGATGCTGGGCAACGCCGTCTCCGCCTCGATCTCCTACGGCAGCGGCAACCACAAGCGCGCGACCGCCGACTTGAACCAGGTCACCGGCAACCACTCTGCCTTCCGCCTCAACGTGATGGGCCAGAACAGCGGTGTGGCCGGCCGCGACCACGTGAAGAACGATCGCTGGGGCATCGCCCCCACGCTGGCGTTCGGCCTGGGCACGCCCACCCGCGTGTACCTGGACTACCTGCATGTGAAGCAGACCAACGTGCCCGACGGCGGCGTCCCCGCCATCGGCCTGCCCGGCTATTCCAGCCCCGATCCGACGCGCCCGTTCATCAGCAACGCCCCCCAGGTCAACCCGCACAATTTTTACGGCATCGACGCCGACCACGACCACGTCACCGCGGACATGTTCACCGTGATCGTCGAGCACGACTTCTCGCCGGACATGGCCTTGCACAACACGCTGCGCTGGGGCCGCACGCATGAGGATTACCTGCTGACCTCGTTCATGGGCAACGCGGCCAACCTGGTCACGCCGAACCCGGCCGATCCGTCCAGCTGGTCGCTGGTCCGCAGCATTCCGAACTACAAGGACCAGACCAACCGCATCGTCACCAACCAGACCAACCTCACCGCCAGCTTCACCACCGGCAGCGTCATCCACGACATCAGCACCGGCATTGAGCTGAGCCAGGAGAAGCTCAACACCGGTGGGCTCGGCACGCTGGACGGCAGCACGGCGTCACCCGCCAACCTGTACGACCCCAGCTGGAATGCCACCGGTCTGGTCTACGGCGACACCGGCATCTCCAGCCGCGGCAAGACCGACACCTACGCCGCCTACCTGTTCGACACGCTGAAATTCGGCGAGCACTGGCAGGTGAACGCCGGTGCGCGACTGGACCACTACACCACCCGCTTCGACAGCATCGTGGCGTGTGGTGGCCGTCGCGGCCCCGATTGCGGTGGCCTACCGGCCGGCAGCCCCGCGCCTGGCGTCGACGCCAGCAAGAACGGCAACCTGCTCGGCTACAAACTCGGCGTGCTGTACAAGCCCAGCGCGATCAGCAGCATCTACGCCAATTTCGCCGTATCGCAGGAGCCGCCGGGCGGCAACGGCCTGTCACTCAGTTCCTCGGCCAACAGCGCGGACAACCCGATCTTCGATCCGGAAAAAGCCCGCACCACCGAAATCGGCACCAAGTGGAACCTGCTCGACGACCAGTTGCTGCTCACCGGTGCGCTGTACCGCACCGTGGTCACCAACCAGGTCGTGCAGGATCCGACTGACCTGCTGTACTACCAGGTTGGCAAGAAGCGCGTGCAAGGCATCGAGCTGAACGCGGTCGGCCAGATCACCCGGAACTGGGCGGTCAGTGCCGGCTACACCGTCATGAACGCCAAAGTCACCACCGGCCCGAACGTCTCCGAAGACGGCTCCGACGACCTGGCCTACACGCCGAAGAGCGCTTTCACCGCCTGGACCACCTACCACCTGCCGTTCAACCTGACCATCGGCGGCGGCGCGCGCTACTCCGGCGAGATGAAGCGCGGTACCGACGGCGCCATCGGCACACCGGCCTTCACCCGTGCCTACTGGGTGTTCGACGCGATGGCCAGCTATCCGCTCAACAAGCACATCGACCTGCAGTTGAACCTGTACAACCTGTTCAACAGGAAGTACGTGGCGGCGATCAACAAAAGCGGCTACCGCTACACCCCGGCCACGCCACGCTCGGGCATGCTGACCGCCAACATCCGCTTCTGATCCGAGTCAGGCTGTCACCTGCGGTTTCAGGCAAACTCGAAAGCCCTTCCCCTGCGGGGAGGGCTTGCCGCGTTGAGGACCCTCGCCATGCTGTTGCACATCCCTGCCATCCTCGATCACGACCAGATCGTGCAGCTGCGCCAGGCGCTGGATGCCGCCGACTGGACCGATGGCCGCGAAACCGTCGGCGTGCAGGGCGCACTGGTGAAACGCAACCGGCAGCTGCCCGATGCTTCGCCACTGCGCGCCGAGCTGGGCCACATCGTGCTGGCCGCACTCGCACGCCACCCGCTCTACCATGCCGCCACCTTGCCGCTGCGCACGCTGCCGCCGCGCTTCAACCGCTACGAAGGCGGTGGCCAATACGGCATGCATGTCGACGGTTCGGTGATGTCGCTGCCTGGCGGCGAGCAGTTGCGCAGCGACATCTCCTGCACGCTGTTCCTCAGCGAACCGGACGATTACGACGGCGGCGAGCTGATCGTCAGCGATACCTATGGCGAACACGAGGTGAAGCTGCCCGCCGGCGACGCCATCATCTATCCGTCCAGCAGCCTGCACCGCGTGCAACCGGTCACCCGCGGCGCGCGCCTGGCCTCGTTCTTCTGGGTGCAAAGCCTGATCCGCGACGACGGTCGCCGCCGCCTGCTGTTCGAACTGGATACCTCGATCCAGCGCCTCACCGCCACCGGCGCCGATGCCGACGCCGTGCTGCAACTCACCGGCACCTACCACAACCTGCTGCGGCAATGGGCCGAAGCCTGAAGAGGGCCGGCGACACGCAACGGTTCCCACCACGCGACCGGGAGCGGATAATCGGCGACCCCTGAAACTCCACGGCTGTGCAATGTTCGTACCTGGTCAACGCTGGATCTCCACCGCCGAGCCGGAACTCGGCCTCGGTACCGTGCTGCGCGTCGAAGGACGCGGCGTGCAGGTGCTGTTCGCCAAGGCTGGCGTGCTGCGCCCCTACGCGATCGACTCGGCACCGCTGGTGCGGGCCGAATTCCGCGCGGGACAACGCGTGGCCGGCAAGGGGGTCGCCTTCCTGGTCGAACGGGTGGAAGTGAAGGACGACCTGCTGATCTATCGCGGTGAAGGTCGCGAACTGCACGAAGGCCAGCTCGACGACGAACAAAGCGTAAGCCAGGCCGACGAGCGCCTGACCGGTGGCCGCACGGATCCGGTGAGCCACTTCGAGCTGCGCCTGGAAGGCTTGCAACGCCGTGCCGACGCCCGCCGCTCACCCACCTGGGGACTCGGCGCCGCGCGCATCGGGCTGGTGCCGCACCAGTTGCGCGTGGCCGGCGCCGCCGCCGCTCGGCGGCCACCGCGGGTGTTGCTGGCCGACGAGGTGGGCCTGGGCAAGACCATCGAGGCGGGCATGATCATCGCCCGCCAGCTCGCCGCCGGCCGCGCCTCGCGTGTGCTGGTGCTGCTGCCCGACACGCTGGTGTACCAGTGGTTCGTCGAATTGCTGCGTCGCTTCAACCTCAGTTTCGCGATCTACGACGAAGAGCGCTGCGAGGCGCTGGAGCAATCCGGCGACGACAGCAACCCGTTTGAAGACGAGCAGATGGTGATCGCTGACTTCGGCTTCCTGCAGGCCAGCGCGAAACGCGCGCAGCAACTGCTCGATGCACCGTGGGACCTGCTGGTGGTGGATGAGGCCCATCATCTGGAGTGGACGCCCGAAGCCGCCAGTCCGCGCTACACGCTGGTGGAACAGCTGGCCGCGAAGACGCCCGGCGTGATCCTGCTCACCGCCACTCCCGAGCAACTCGGCCGCAGCGGCCATTTCGCCCGCCTGCGCCTGCTCGATCCGCAGCGCTACCACGACCTGGACACCTACCTGGCCGAAGCCGATCGCTTCCAGCCGTTGTCGCGCATCGCCGATCGGCTGCTCGACGGCGAAGCCCTGGACGCCGAGCAGCGCTCCCATCTGCACGCCTTGTTCGCCGGCGACGATGCCTTGCTCGCCTGCCTGGCCGACACCACCAAGGCCGCCCACGCGCGCACGATTCTTGATGCGTTGATCGATCGCCACGGCACCGGCCGAGCCATGTTCCGCAACCGCCGTGCCGGTATCGGCGGCTTCCCGCAGCGCCAGCCGACATGGCATGTGACTGAACCTGACGAGGTCAGCGACGACGCCCGCCAGTCCCTGCTCGCCGAGTTCCACGCCGACATCCAGCAACCGGCACCCGTGCTGGAACTGGACTACGCGGATGACCCGCGGCTCGAAACCCTGGTCGCCCTGCTCGACGAACACCCGCAAGACAAGTTCCTGCTGATCTGCCGCAGCCAGGCCAAGGTGCTGGCGCTGGAAGAAGCGCTGCGCACGCGCACCGGCGCCGGCATCGCGCGCTTCCATGAAGGCCTGGGCATCATGCAGCGCGATCGCAACGCCGCGTTCTTCGCCCAGCCCGATGGCGCGCGCCTGCTGCTGTGCTCGGAGATCGGCTCGGAAGGCCGCAACTTCCAGTTCGCGCACCGGCTGGTGCTGTGGGATTTGCCGCTCGACCCCGACCTGCTGGAACAACGCATCGGCCGACTCGACCGCATCGGCCAAAGCCACGACATCGCCATCCACATTCTCGCCGTGGCCGACAGCGCACAACACGTGCTGGCCCGCTGGTACGACGAAGGCGTGGACGCGTTCCGCGCCAGCCCGGCCGATGGCCGCGAACTGCTGCGCCGTTTTGGCGGCACGCTGACGCAACTGGCCGAGGAGCACGCCCGCGGCCCCGGCAGCCGCGACCAGGAACTGGAAGCGCTGCTGGCCGAGACCCGCGCCGCCCACGAACAATTGGCCGAACTGATTCGCGCCGGCCGCGACCACCTGCTGGAACTGGCAGCCAACCGCGACCTGCATGCCGAGGAACTGGGCCAGGCATTCCGCCGCGAAGACATCGATCCGGCCCGCGATGCCTTCGTGCAACGCCTGCTGGAAGCCTTCGGCATCCATGCCGAAGAACTCGGCGGCCAGATACTGCTGCTCGATCCGCAATACCTGTCCACCGATGCCCTGCCCGGCTTCGCCGAAGGCCCGCAATCGGCGACATTCGCGCGCGACGTGGCACTGGCGCGCGAGGAACTACCACTGCTGCGGCTCGACCACCCGCTGGTGGCCGGCGCGCTGGACCTGGCGCTGTCCGGTGAACAGGGCAACGCCGCCTTCATGGTCGACGACGCGCTGCCGCCGCGCACCGCACTGCTGCAGGCGGTGTACCTGCTTGAATGCGTGGCCCACCGCCAGCTCGATGCCGAACGCTTCCTGCCGACCCAGCCGATCACGGTCACCGTGGACACCCGACTGGCCGAACGCGCCGATTTCCGCCCCAGTGACATCGCTTTGCGCAAGGCCGCCGACCGCAACATCGAAGTGGCGCGCTACCGCAAATTCCTGACCAAGCTGGTACCGCCGATGCTGGAACGCAGCGAAGCCATTGCCACCTTGCGCTCGCAATCAGTCATCGACGAGGCCACCGTGCTCGCCACCGAGATGCTGGATGCGGAACTGTCACGCCTGCGTGCCCTGCACGCAGTCAACCCGTCGATCAGCGAGGCGGAAATCACCGCCGTCGCCGACGAGCGCACCGCCCTGCTGGACGCTCTGCCGCAATCGCGGCTACGCCTGGACGCGGTGCGCTTCGTGGTCAGCGCGGACTTCCTGGCGCTTCGCTGAGCACTGTTGACCCAAGCGGGCGGTGCGCCAGCGCGCCTCGCCCCCGCTTTTCACAGCACCCCACTCCTCACCGTCATTTCCGCTTTCGCGGCTGTGACGAAGGTCGAGGCGACACGAAGTCGAGGCGCCAACGAGTCACCGGCGCCCGCCTTTGTCGTACCCTCACCGACGCTCAACCCGTATCACCGCCGGATCGTCGGCGTGTTCCAGCAACAGCCGTCGCACCCGTCCCTGCCACGCGGCACCGAATGCGCGCCGCTGCGCTGCATCGGCATTGCCCTGCAGCACCGGGCCCAGCAAGGCCCGCTGAGCAGGGTCGGGCGGGACGCTGGACAGGTCCAGGGTCAACGCCACGGCGGCGCCGGTATCGTTGCGACGGAACAGGATGGGGCCACCCTCGACGCTCTCGGCAAAATCCAGCAGGCCGCTGCGCACATGCTGGCCGCCGAGGCCATGGAAACCGTTTTCGGCGGCCGCACCGGTCAGCAGTGTGAGCACCTGTGCGGTCACGCCGGTCACGCCGTCATCCACGGGTGCCGGCATGCGTACGCTCACGCCGCCGCGCTCGGGTATCTCGCCGGGATAGAGCGTCATCAGCGCGGCACGCCCCAGCAGAAAGGCACCGGCCACGGTGGGGCACGAATGCCCGGCCAGGCGCACCGCGTCGGCATAGTGGTATTCCATCACACCGTCGCCCGCCGCGCCGAGCAGGTCAGCCAACCGGTCACGCACGCACACCACCGGCGCCTGGTCGAAAAACTCGGGCATGGACATGATCGCGCCTCAGCCAGTCACGCCGAAATCGATGACCACCAGCTCGGCATCGCGCTGCACATAGTTCACCGACAACACGTCGCCGTAGCGCTCGTTCAACTGGGCGATCAGCGGCAACGGATCGTGGTCGTTGATGAAGCGCATGGCTTCGCCCGGCTGCAACACGCCCAATGCAGCGAAGATCGACGAATGACGGAAACGCCGTGCGATGCCGCGTGCATCGAAGATGTGCGTGGAGTTCTGGCTCAGCGTGGCAGACGTGTACATGGGCATGGATACCTGTGGCGGGAATGACCCGCGCAGCATGCGCCGCCGCCACGCAGCCCCGCCATGACATGGATCAGCCCGCCCCGCGGCGACACGCCGCAGCCGCCACGGTCAGCGCATCAGGCGCCGTTTCGGCTTGATCGGAAACTTGCCGCGCCAGTACTGGATCAGCACGATGCCCCCGACCATTCCGCCCAGGTGCGCGAAATGCGCCACGCCCGCCTCGGTGCCGGTGACGCCCATGAACAACTCCACTGCCGCGTAGCCGATCACGAACAGCCACGCCGGCATCGGCACCGGCAGGAACAGCAGCATCACCTTCTCCTGCGGATACAGCATGCCGAACGCCAACAGCAGGCCGAAGATCGCACCGGAAGCGCCGATGGTGGGATAGAAGCCGTGGGTGAAGTATTTCACCACCAGCAGTTGCGCCAGCGCCGCCACGATCGCGCAGACGAAGTAGTAGATGACGAAGTGACGCGCGCCGAAGGTCTGTTCGATCGCCCCGCCAAACATGTACAGCGCGAACATGTTGAACAGGATGTGGGTGAAGCCGCCATGCATGAAGGCATAGGTGACCACCTGCCAGATGCGGAAACCGGCAGTGATGACATGCCCGTCTGGCGTGGCACCGGTGACATCCGGCCCCAGCGGCCACAACGCGAAATGCTGGGTCAGCGCCAGGCTGGTCTGGTCATGCAGCAACAGTTGCAGCACGAACACCAGCACATTGGCGATTAGCAGGTTGCGGGTAACGGGTGGCAGGTTGAAGGGCATGCAAGGTTTCCGGGAGCGATGGAGCAAGGGTAGCCGGGTGTACCCTCATGCGTCATGCGGTCGCCTGGACGGCTACGCACCCCTCCGCGACAATTCGCCACGCCACGAAGGGGCGCAAAAACCGGAAAAGGAAACGACAAGGCCGCCAGATGGCGGCCTCGTCCAGCGATGCGAGACAGGCGAATCAGCCCTGGCGAGCGGCCATCGAGTCGATCTCGGCCATCGCGTCCGGACGCTTGGCGCCGGCGAAACGCTTGGCCCAGTAGGCCTCCTGCAGGCTGTCCACGCGCACGGTTTCGCCGTGGCGGGGCGAATGGATGAAGCGCCCACCGCTGAGGTAAATGCCCACATGGGAGACGCGGCCGTGGCCGTGACGGCCGGCGGTGCGGAAAAACACCAGGTCGCCCGGCTTCATCTGGTCGCGCTTCACCTTGTGCCCCACGTGGAACTGCGAGGCGGAGTTGGTCGGCAGCTCCAGGCCCAGCGCATGGGCGAACACGTAACGCACGAAACCGCTGCAATCGAACCCGGTGGACGGGCTATGGCCGCCGCGCACGTACGGGCTGTTGCGCAGCTTCATGGCCAGGCTGATCAGGGTCTTGCGCAGATCCAGTGCCTGGTCATCCGCAGCGGACGCCGGCAAGGCCACCGGGCCACTGGGGATCATCGACTGCGCCAGCTTCGTGGCCGGGTTGAAGATCGGCAAGGCATCCATCAGCGGGGCGGACGCCCGGGCAGCGGCCATGTCGGCCGTGGCCCCGACCGTACCCGCAGCAAACAGCGTGCCGCTGGCGAGCAAGGCCGACACCAGCACGGCAGAAGCGGTCAATCGCTTGAAGAGCATTCGGGAAATCCCAGTGTAATCGCTGACTTCCGATCGCCCGCATGGTGCGACGACCGTGATGAAGGAGTGAACTTAGCAAAGGGAAGTGGACGACTTGTTCGGATGGAGTTAATTGAACCCTGTCGTCCAGCAAACCCGACACCTTTCCTTCAGCCCTGTGATCACCATCACTGCCGGGCGTCCTGGCAGGATCGCCCGGCGGGATCTGCCACAGCCTACGCGTGAGACATCTCGCGGTGCATGGTTGCACCATGCAGCTGGCCGGGGGCGCCCAGCGCGAAACCGTGATGCTGCTCGGCGTAGTCTGGAAGCGAGCTTTCGCCGCCCGCAGCGGCACCGAATCGGGCCATGGCCTGGATCAGCTGCTGGACCTCATGATTCACCTGGACGCCATGCGTCACCCCGCCGCCCCAGGCGTCGTGCCAGCGGCGCAGGTCGGGATGACGGCGATGCGTGCCGTCATTCCATGCATCCAGTCCATTGCCATGCCCGCCCGCGTCGGCGTGCCACGGCTCCGCGGGAGGCTGCGTGAACACCGGCCCGCTTTCCCTTGGTTGATCCATGACGATGGCACTCGACACGCCCGATGCCGATGCCTGCCGGGCACTTGCGGCCGGCATCAGCGTCAGCAGGCTGCCGAACTGCGAGGCCGGGATGGCATTGCCGTCGCTCGGCTGGACGTAGCTGATGGCGAGGTCGCCGCCCTTGAAGTGATCCTGCACGCGCACCTGCTGCGCCGCGTCGCCGTCGACCCGGATGACCAGGTCGTCACCGTCGCGGTGGAAGCTGAGCCGCGTGCGGGCGACGCCATTGAAGAACAGCCAGTCGGTGCCGCCGCCGGTGTTGTCGATCACGTCGCTGCCGGAACCGGCCTGCCACACGTACTTGTCGTTGCCGGTACCGCCGATGAGCAGGTCCTCGCCATCCTCGCCCACCAGCGTGTCCACGCCGGCGCCGCCGATCAGGATGTCGTTGCCCGAGCCGCTGAAGGAACCGTTGCCGCCGGAAAGGTAATCGTCGCCGTCGCCGCCTTCGAACTTGTCGTCGCCGCCGAAGCCGAAGATGGTGTCGTTGCCGCCGAGCCCGTGGATGAGGTCGCGCCCATTGGTGCCGAGCAATTGCTCGCCGGCAGCGGTTCCGTCCACGACGTTCGTGTAGTCGCCGTCGTTGCCGGTGTTGCCCGGATCGGGATCGCCGCCGGAGCTGCCGCCCGCCAGGGCGTTGATCGCCGCCGTGTCGAGCATCGAGCCGCTGGCCGGCTGCACGTAGTCGATGGCGTAGTCGCCGCCGAGGAAGTGCTTGGCGACGCGCACCGTGCTCCCGGCATCGCCGTCGACCGTGATCAGCAGGTCGTCGCCGTCGCGACTGAAGGCCAGGCGCGAGGCGGTGATGCCGTCGTTGAAGAACACGCCGTCGTAGCCGCCGCCGGTATTGTCGATCGTGTCCTGCCCGCCGCCGTAGACGTAGCTGTCGTCGCCGGTGCCGCCGAGCATGGCGTCGTTGCCATCCTCGCCGCTGAGCGTGTCGTTGCCCGCGCCGCCTTCCAGGCGGTCCGCGCCGGAGCCGGTACCGCTGCCGCCACCGCCGGCCAGGTAGTCGTCGCCGTCGCCGCCCTGCAGCGTGTCGTCCCCGCCCAGGCCGAACAACTGGTCGTCGCCGGCCAGGCCCTTGACCAGGTCCTTGCTGGCGCTGCCCACCAGTTGCTCGCCGGCCGCGGTGCCCTCGATCACCTGGTCGTACTGCCCGCCGGTGCTGCCGCCGGCCACGATCTGGTTGATCTGGGCCGTGGTGAGGTAGTTGCCGCCGTCCGGCTGCACGTAGTCGATGGCCGCATTGCCGCCGAGGAAATGGTTGCTCACGCGTACCGCCGGCGTCGCCGCGGCGTCCACGAAGATCAGCAGGTCGTCGCCGTCGCGGCCGAACGAAAGCCGCTCGCGGGTGATGCCGCCGGTGAAGAACACGCCGTCGAAGCCGCCGTCGGCGTTGTCGATCACGTCGCTGCCAGAGCTGGCGTCGAAGACGTACTTGTCGTCGCCGCTGCCGCCGACCAGGGTATCGTCGCCGCCGCCGGCCACCAGGGTGTCGTTGCCGCCGCCGCCGTCGATCCGGTTGGCGCCGCCGTTGCCGGCGATGTAGTTGTCCAGGCCGTTGCCAGTGCCGTCGATGTCCGCGCTCCCGGTCAGGAACAGGTTCTCGACGTTGGCCGACAGCACGTACGAGGCGGATGCCTGCACCTGGTCGGTGCCGGCGTTCGCCGCCTCGACCACGACGTCGCTGCCGTCGTCGACGATGTAGTTGTCGCTGCCGGCGCCGCCTTCGAGATGGTCCACGCCGGTGCCGCCGTCGAGGTAGTCGTCGCCGGACCCGCCGAACAGCGCGTCGCTGCCGTTGCCGCCGAACAGCGCATCGTTGCCGTCCAGGCCGTGCAGCGTATCGTCGCCTTCCCAGCCGCCGAGCGTGTTGTCGCCGGCATTGCCGGTGATCAGGTTGCCCAGGTCGTTGCCGTTGCCGGTCTTGACGCCGTTAGCCAGGATCAGGTTCTCGACGTTGTCCTTGAGCACGAGGTTGGTCTCGTAGCGGCGCTCGACCGTATCCAGGCCCTCGCCGATGTTCTCGTAGACCCAGTCGTCGCTCGACTCCTCGATGAAGTAGTCGTCGCCCAGCCCGCCGTAGAGCGAGTCGGCGCCCAGGCCGCCCTCCAGGCGGTTGTTGCCGGCATTGCCGATCAGCACGTTGTCCTGATCGTTGCCGGTGCCGTCGAGGTTGGCGCTGCCCAGCAGGGTGAGGTTTTCCAGCGTGGCGCCCAGCACGTAGTCGATGCCCGACTCGACGGTATCCGCGTCCTCCCCCGCGGCCTCGACAATCTGGTCACCCGCATCGTCGACGACGTAGGTGTCGTCACCCAGGCCACCGGTCAATGTGTCGGCGCCCGCGCCGCCGTCCAGTCGATTGGACGACGAATTGCCAACAATGGTATTCGCGCTGCTGTTGCCGGTGCCGCTCCACGCGCCACTACCCTCCACCAGCACCAGCTTCTCGATGTTCGCGGAAAGCGCGTAGCTGCTGTAGGCATTGACCACGTCGAGGCCTTCGCCGGCCTGTTCGACGATGGCATCACCTTCGGTGTCGACCACGTACGTGTCATCACCGACACCGCCGGTCAGGGTGTCGACGCCATAGCCACCGTCCAGCAGGTCGTTGCCGGTGCCGCCGATGAGCGTGTCGTCGCCGGCATTGCCTCGCAGCACGTCATCGCCCTGCAAACCCTCCAGGCGGTTTGCCACATCGTTTCCGTTCAGCTCGTTGTCCAGGCTGTTGCCCTTGGCATCAATACTGTCGCTGCCGGTGAGCTCCATCCGCTCCACGTTGTCCAGCAATGTGTAGGTCACGCTGCTGCGGATGGTGTCGTTGCCCTCGCCAGCGCCTTCCAGCAACGTGTCGCCTGCCGAGTCCACGACATAGATGTCGTCACCCGATCCACCAGCCATATGATCGTCGTCAGCGCCACCATCAAGAAAATCATTGCCGGAACCACCCAGCAATTGGTCTGTGCCCTCACCACCCAGCAGGTGGTCATTGCCATCACCGCTGTCAAGCTGGTCGTCACCCGTACCGCCATCGAGGAGGTCGATGCCAGCGCCACCAAGTAACATGTCGTTGCCGGCATCACCGTACAGGTGGTCGTCACCCACTCCCCCGCTGACATGATCATCACCACCCGCTGCATGGATGATGTCATCGCCCGCAAGGCCGTCTATGTCGTTGGCCAGAACGTTGCCGAGAATGGTGTCGTCCAGGGCAGTGCCCTTCAAAACCTCCAGATCCAGACTCGCGGCATCCAGATCCCGTCGTTGGCCGCTACCATCATCGATGGCCAAGCCGGACAGCGCATCACCGCTTGTGGGGTCGAACATGTGCTCCAGCCGGATCTCATCGTCGACGCTGTCGAGAAAGCGAACAACCAGGCTGGTCCCATCGCGACGGAAATACACCGTACTCAGGGCGATATCCGAAACATAAATGGTGTTCTGCCCCCCCACATCATCAATGGTGTCCTTGCCATCGCCTTTGGCGAAGAAGTACTGGTCATCGCCATAACCACCTTCCAGACGGTCGTTGCCCAATCCTCCGCTGAGGCGGTCGTCGCCCGCATCACCAAACAACTGGTCGTCACCATCGCCACCGAACAGTTGATCCGCACCATATCCCCCGCTGAGATGGTCACTACCTGAACTGCCATTGATGACATCTTCGCCATCATCACCCGCAAGGCTGTCGTTGCCAGCACCACCGGAGAGCGCGTCGTTACCGCTACCGCCGCTCAGATGATCATTGCCACTGTCACCGAACAGCTGATCTGAACCGCCCTCACCCTGGATGATGTCGTCGCCTTCGAAGCCGTTAATGGTGTCGTCAGACGCGTAGCCGACCAGATTGTCGCCAACTGAGGTACCTGCCAGTGCCTGCAGCTTCAAGTCGGGCATGCCCCATGTCTGGCCATCCGAGAACCGGATCTGATTGATGCTGTATGCACCGCTGCCCTCGCCGACGAAATGCGAGCGAACCCTGATGCTGTCGCCAGTAGCCAGAGACAGCAGCAGGTCATCCCCCGAGCGCTTCACGGTGACGTCGGAGGCAACGATGTTTCCGCCCAAAATGATCCTGTCCAGACGACCGGCCTGATCATCGTAGTTCTCGATGACGTCGTGGCCGAAGCCCGGCTCGAAGAAGTAGCTGTCATCACCAGCGCCACCATTCAAGGTGTCGTCACCGGCACCCCCGGTCAGACTGTCGTTGCCATCCCCGCCGAACAGCAAGTCGGCGCCGCTTCCGCCAGTCAGCTGATCATCGCCGTCCAAACCCAGCACCCGGTCATCACCACCCAACGCGTTGATCGTGTCGTTGAGGATGCTCCCGTACAGCACGTCGGCGCCTTCGGTGATCGGCAGCAAGACACGAGACAGAATGTCCGGCAGACCCCACTCGGTGCCGTCCTCGAACTTTATGGACTCGATGACGCCCTCGGCCAGGTGCCCGTTCTCATCAAACACGTTATCCAGTCGGATTTCACCAGCATCCTCCCCCGTTCCAACATGGAGAAAAATTGAAGTGAGGTCCCTGGTTACGGATACATCCGCGGTGGTGATCCCGCCCAGCAGCAGAAGCTGATCCGCGCCACTGCTGTCGTACACGCGATCCTTGCCATCGCCCAAGCTGTAATAGTATTTGTCGTCGCCACCACCGCCAAAGATCGCGTCGTCCCCGGTGCCACCAACAATGATTTCACCCTGGGCACCACCGAACAGGCTGTCATTGTTGGCTGTACCAAGCACCGAGGCCGTATCGAAAATCGGCGCTAGGTCGGGGTATGCCGCTAGCAGGCTGTTGAGAAACTCTCGCCCGAGCCGACTGTCATAGGCTCGATCAATCGCAAGGCTTCCCCTCGATGCGC